>JASGFG010000043.1:0-31205 GCA_047605605.1 Paracoccaceae bacterium
CGCGCGCCCCGCACCAGGCCGCAGGCCCCTATCCATGCGCGCCCGAAACCGGGGCCGAGGCCGGCTGACGGGGTTCGGCAATGGTCGGGATCTGGATCAGGCGTGCCCCGGTTTCCCCCGCGTCGATCACGCCGAACAGCGCCTCCAGCATACCGGGCACATCCTGCCGGACCATGGCGATGCCATCCGCCAGCACCTCGGCCAGGGGGTCCCAGTCGAAACAGCCGATCCGCGGATCGGGCCGACCGTCGATGTGATGCGACTTGATCCAGCGCATCACCCCCTCCAGCGAGATGGTGGAGTTCACGAACATTGCCGCGGGCAGCGCCCGCCCCTCGGCCGCGAGACGTGCCAGCGCCTGTTCCGCCTTTTCCGGGGCATAGCCGCAGGGCAGGATCAGATCCTGGTGCACCGGCAGGCCCGCCTCCTCATGCGCGGCGCGAAAGCCCCTGATCCGCTCGGCCGTGTTGTGGTCGTGTGCACGCCCGCCGATGAAAAGCAGCGGTTCGGGCCGGGTCAGCCCCGCGATCAGCCGCCGGGTCAGGTCGCGCGCGCCGGCGAAATTGTCCGAGATGACCGAAGGCGCCTGGCTGCCCGGTAGGTCCAGGTTGACCGTCCTGACCCCCGCCGCCGCACACAGATCGGCGATCCGGTCGGGATCGGTCGCCCCCGTCGCCACCAGGCATTCGACCTGATGCGAGATCATGGCGCGCGCGGCCTGCATCTCCAGCTCGGGGTCGCGCTGCGTGCAGGTGATGATCGGGAAAAGCCCACGGTCGCGGGCCATCGATTCGAATCGCTCGACGATCGACCCGAAATAGCGGTTGTCGTATTTCGGCACGATCATTCCGATCAGATGCGAGGTCTGCCGTCGCAGCGCGCTGGCCTGCATGTTGACCGCATAGCCCTGTTCGTCGGCGATTCGGGTGATTCGTTCGGCCAAGGCCACGCTGATCCGGCGCTTTTTCCAGTTGCCGTTCAGAACGGCACTGACCGCACTGGGCGAGGTGCCCGCCAGTTCCGCCAGATCGTAGATCGTCGTGCGTTTCGCCTGCGTCGTGCGTGGGGCCATCATCTCCTCCGTGAAGGAAACTTGACATCTATATTCACTTCGCACAAGGATGCACCACCGATTGAGCAAACATGCTCAATCGGTAGAACAAGGTCGAATCGCAAGGTTTCGGCCGCGGGGAGGATTGCGGATCACGGGGGCAGAGCGCGGGTTTTCCGCGGGCGTCCGGCTGCGGGAAACTCGGCGGCGAAAGGGCGGCGCGGCCCGTCGCATCCAGTGGAGGAGAGACACTGATGAAGTATTCCGTCCTGCCCGTCGCCATGGCGGCAGCCCTGCTTGGCAGCACTGCCTTTGCCCAGACTGCGGGCACCGTCGCCTTCCTGATGCCCGACCAGGCATCGACCCGGTATGAGGAACACGACTTTCCCGGCTTCAAGGCCGAGATGTCCAAGCTGTGCGCCGATTGCGCCGTGATCTATCAGAACGCCAATGGCGACGCGAACCTGCAACAGCAGCAGTTCAACTCGGTCATCACCCAGGGCGCCAAGGTCGTCGTGCTGGACCCGGTGGATTCCGCTGCCGCCGCCGGTCTGGTGACGCTGGCCCAGTCGCAGGGCGTCAAGGTCATCGCCTATGACCGCCCGATCCCGGATACGCCCGCCGATTACTATGTGTCCTTCGACAACCAGGGCATCGGCAAGGCCATCGCGGAATCGCTGGTGGCCCACATGAAGGCCGCGGGCGTTCCCGAAGGGTCGGGCGTGTTGCAGATCAACGGCTCGCCCACCGATGCGGCGGCCGGTCTGATCCGCGACGGCATCCATGAAGGTCTGGCCAATTCCGGCTACAAGACGCTGGCCGAGTTCGACACGCCGGAATGGGCCCCGCCCAAGGCGCAGGAATGGGCCGCGGGCCAGATCACCCGCTTTGGCGCCGACATCAAGGGCGTGGTCGCGGCCAACGACGGCACCGGCGGCGGCGCCATCGCGGCGTTCAAGGCGGCGGGCGTGAACCCGGTTCCGCCGGTCACGGGCAATGACGCGACCATCGCGGCGCTGCAACTGATCATCTCGGGCGATCAATACAACACCATTTCCAAACCTTCGGAAATCGTGGCGGCCGCTGCGGCGGGCGTGGCGGTCAAACTGCTGAATGGTGAAACCGTGGAGCCGAAGACCACGCTCTACAACACGCCGTCCGAGCTGTTCGTGCCCGCCGTCGTGACGGCCGAGAACATCAAGGCCGAAATCTTCGACAAAGGCATCCAGACACCCGAGCAGATCTGCACGGGCGAATATGCCGAAGGCTGCAAGAAGCTGGGCATCACGCAATAAGCTTCTTCAACCCGCACCCGGCCGGACCTCCCCCGCGCCGGGTGCGCCCTTATTCCAAAGGTGCGCCATGACGACGACGACCGCCCCGGCCAAGGGGGAACGCATCCTGTCCCTGCGCGGGATCACCAAGAAATTCGGGGCCGTCTCGGCGCTGACCGACATCGAGCTGGACGTTCACGCGGGCGAGGTGGTGGCGCTGGTGGGTGACAACGGCGCGGGGAAATCCACGCTGGTCAAGGTGCTGGCGGGCGTGCATCAGCCGACCGAGGGCAGCATCGAGTTCATGGGCCGCCCCGTCACGATGGACAGCCCCGCCGCCGCGCTGGACATGGGCATTGCGACCGTGTTCCAGGACCTGGCGCTGTGCGAAAACCTCGACGTGGTGGCGAACCTGTTTCTGGGGCACGAGGTTTCGCCCTGGCGGCTGGACGAGGTGCAGATGGAGGTGCGGGCCTGGACGCTGTTGCGCGAACTGGCGGCGCGCATTCCTTCGGTGCGCGAACCCATCGCCTCGCTGTCGGGGGGGCAGCGGCAGACCGTCGCCATCGCGCGGTCGCTGCTTCTGGACCCGCGGATCATCATGCTGGACGAGCCGACCGCCGCACTGGGCGTCGCGCAGACGGCCGAGGTTCTGAACCTGATCGAGCGGGTGCGCGACCGGGGTCTGGGCGTCATCATCATCAGTCACAACATGGAAGACGTGCGCGCCGTGGCCGACCGCATCGTCGTATTGCGTCTGGGTAAGAACAACGGGGTCTTTACCCCCGAAACCAGCAATCAGGAACTGGTCGCCGCCATCACCGGCGCGACCGAAAACTCGGTCTCGCGCCGCGCGGGCCGCAAGGCCGCAGCCGAAGGGGAAACCGCATGAGCCAGCTTGACCGCAGCGACGAACGTGTGCGCCACGACGAAGGGTTGGGCGGTGCGCTTCGCGGATTCATCGACCGGGTGAAATCGGGCGATCTGGGCATGTTGCCGGTGGTCGTCGGCCTGATCGTCATTTCCATCGTGTTCACCAGCCTGAACCCGATCTTTCTGGCGCCGAACAACTTGGTCAACCTGCTGTTCGATTGCGCGACGGTGGGGGTGATCTCGCTGGGCATCGTCTGTGTGCTGATGCTGGGGGAAATCGACCTTTCGGTGGGCTCGATGAGCGGTTTCGCCTCGGCCATCGTGGGCGTGCTGTGGGTCAACATGGGCCTGCCGATTCCGGTGGCGATCCTTGCCGCGCTGCTGACCGGGTGCATCATCGGGGCGATCTATGCCACGCTTTACAACAAGCTGGGGATGCCCAGCTTCATCGCCTCTCTCTCTGGTCTGCTGGCCATCCTGGGGATGCAGCTTTACATCTTGGGGCCGACCGGCTCGATCAACCTGCCCTATGTCTCGCCTCTGGTGAAGTTCGGGCAGATTCTGGTGATGCCGGCGTGGCTGTCGCATGGCCTTGCGCTGCTGCCGGGGATCGTGGTGCTGGTCGTCGGCATGGGCGTGATGAATCGCCGCCGCGCCGCGAACCTGTCGGCCGGGTCGGTGTCGACGCTGATCGTCAAGGCGGCGGCGCTGACCGTGCTGCTGGAGTTTGCGGTCTGGTATCTAAACCGCGGGCGCGGCGTTCCTTACATGTTCGGGCTGTTCGTGCTGCTGGCGGTGGTGATGAACTATGCGCTGACCCGCACGCAATGGGGCCGGTCGATGTTCGCCGTCGGCGGCAACAAGGAAGCCGCGCGCCGGTCGGGCATCAACGTCAAGCGGATCTATCTGTCGGCCTTCATGCTGTGCTCGACTTTGGCCGCACTGGGGGGCGTCTTGTCGGCCTCGCGTCTGGCGTCGTCCAGCCAGCAGGCGGGGACGGGCGACGTGAACCTGAACGCCATCGCCGCGGCGGTGATCGGGGGAACCAGCCTTTTCGGCGGGCGGGGCAGCGCCTGGTCGGCGCTGCTGGGGATCATCGTCATCCAGGCGATTTCCAACGGGCTGACGCTGCTGAACCTGTCGTCGTCCTTGCGCTACATGATCACCGGGGGGGTTCTCGCCATCGCCGTGATCGTCGACTCTCTGGCCCGCCAGTCGCGTGTCTCGCACGGCCGGGCATAAGGAAAGGAACGGATATGCCTGATCTCATGAAGGGCAAGGTGGCCGCCATCACCGGCGCGGCCAGCGGCATCGGCCTCGCCTGTGCGCGCACGCTGGCGGCCGAGGGGGCGCGGGTCGTGCTGATCGACCGGGCCGAGGACCGGCTGCGCGCGCTGTGCGCCGAGATCGGGCCGAATGCGCTGCCGCTGGTGGTCGATCTGCTGGACGGCCCGCAGGTGTCGGGGATGCTGCCGCGCATCCTCGATCTGGCGGGGGGGCTGGACGTGTTCCACGCCAATGCCGGGGCCTATATCGGCGGGCCGGTGCAGGACGGCGACCCCGACGCCTGGGACCGGATGCTGAACCTGAACATCAACGCGGCCTTCCGGTCGGTCCATGCGGTGCTGCCGCATATGATCGCGCAGAAATCGGGCGACATCCTGTTCACCAGTTCGGTCGCGGGGGTGGTGCCGGTGGTGTGGGAGCCGATCTATACCGCCTCGAAATTCGCGGTGCAGGCCTTCGTTGCGGCCACGCGGCGGCAGGTGTCGCAATACGGGCTGCGGGTGGGGGCGGTTCTGCCCGGCCCGGTGGTGACGGCGCTCTTGGACGACTGGCCCAAGGCCAAGATGGACGAGGCGCTTGCCAACGGCAGCCTGATGCAGCCGAAAGAGGTGGCCGATGCCGTGCTGTTCATGCTGACCCGGCCGCGCAACGTGGTGATCCGCGATCTGGTGATCCTGCCCAACAGCGTGGATTTGTGATCCCTTCGCCAAAGGAAAGGCGACCGACATGACCGTTTCCCCGAACGCCGCCCCCGGCGCGCGATACATCATTGGCATCGACGTGGGCACCGGCAGCGCCCGTGCCGGGGTGTTCGACCTGACCGGGCAGATGCTGGCATCGGCCAAGCGCGACATCACGCTGTGGCGCGCGCCGGGGTCGATGGTTGAACAGTCCAGCGCCGAGATCTGGGGCGCCGTCTGCGCCTCGGTCCGCGAGGCGATGGCGGGGCTGGACCCTGCCGCGGTGGCGGGCATCGGCTTCGATGCGACCTGTTCGCTGGTGGTGCTGGGGCAGGGCGGGGTGCCGCTGGCCGTCGGCCCCTCGGAAGATCCCGCGCGTGACATCATCGTCTGGATGGACCACCGCGCCACCGATCAGGCCGAGCGGATCAACGCCATGGGCCATGAGGTGCTGCGCTATGTAGGCGGCCGCATCTCGCCCGAGATGGAGACGCCAAAGCTGCTGTGGCTGCGCGAACACCGCCCTGCAACTTTTGACGCCGCTTGGCAGTTCTTTGACTTGGCCGATTTCCTGACCTGGAAGGCGACGGGCGATCTGGCGCGGTCGACCTGCACCGTCACCTGCAAATGGACCTATCTGGCGCATGAACGCCGGTGGGATCCGTCCTATTTCCATGCCGTCGGTCTGGGCGTGCTGGCGGACGAAGGCTTTGCCCGAATCGGCGCGCGGGTGGTCGATCCCGGCACCCCGGTGGGGCAGGGGCTGACCGCCGCCGCCGCCGCCGATCTGGGGCTGACGGCGGGAACGCCGGTGTCGGCCGGGATGATCGACGCCCATGCCGGCGGCATCGGCACCGTGGGGATCGAGGGCAGCCCCGAAACCCATCTGGCCTATGTCTTCGGCACCTCGTCCTGCACCATGACCTCCACCCGCGCGCCGGTCTTCGTGCCCGGCGTCTGGGGGCCCTACTACAGCGCCATGGTCCCCGACATGTGGCTGAACGAAGGGGGCCAGTCGGCGGCGGGCGCGGCCATCGACCAGTTGGTGACGTTCCATCCCGCCGCCGCCGAGGCGCGAGAGGCTGCCCGCGCCGCGGGCCAGCCGCTGCCGCTGTTTCTGGCCGCCCGCGCCGCCACCCTGGCGGGGGGAGAGGGCGCTGCGGCGCGCGTGGCCGACGGCCTGCATGTGGTGCCCGAGTTCCTGGGCAACCGCGCACCCTTTGCCGACCCCCATGCCCGCGCCGTGATTGCCGGGCTGGGGATGGAGCGGGACATCGACAACCTGGCCGCGCTTTACATCGCGGGGCTTTGCGGCATCGGCTATGGCCTGCGCCAGATCATCGAGACGCAGGCAAAGGCCGGCGCCCCGGTTGACAAGGTGGTGATCAGCGGGGGGGCGGGACAGTCGGGCCTTGTCCGCCAGATCCTTGCCGATGCCACGGGCAAGCCGGTTCTGGCCACCGCGGCCGAAGAGCCTGTCCTGCTGGGTGCGGCGGTGCTGGGCGCGGTGGCGGGCGGCGCCTTTCCTGACATGCGCGCGGCCATGGCGGCGCTGACCCATACCGCGCAAGGCTACCTGCCGCAGGACGATCTTCTGGCGCTGCACGACCGGCGCTATGACGCCTTCTGCCGCTTGCAGGATCTGGCGCGCAGCCTGCGCTAAAGCCAGCGCTTGCGGCGGAAAAACAGATAGGCCCCGGCCGCCGATCCGATCATCATCGCGACGGCGATCGGATAGCCCCACTGCCAGCTCAGTTCCGGCATGGTCGCAAAGTTCATCCCGTAGATCGACGCGATCAGCGTCGGCGGCAGGAAGATCACCGCAACGACGGAAACCGTCTTTGTCGTGTTGTTCTGCGCGACCGAGATCATGCCCAGCGTCAGGTCCGAGGTCATCGCGATGCGGTTGGTCAGGTGATCGCCATGCACCTCCAGCGCCTGGATGTCGCGCATCAAGCCCTTGACGAAGGGGCGCAGCGTCTCTCCCGGGCCTTCGGCCAGCGACTGGCCGAAAAAGCTGACCGCCCGCTCGATGGTCAGCAGCGACAGGCGCACCTTGCTGATCAGGTCGGATTCGCGCGAGACATCGCGCAGGGCATGGGACAGTTCGGCATCGGATTCCTCATAGTCGAAGACCCGCTTGCCGATTTCGTCCAGCGACCGGCCCGCCCCTTCCAGAAGGTCGGCCAGCCGGCCCACGATCTCTTCGACCAGCGAGAGGAACATCCTGCGCGGATCGGCGCAGCCGGGGCCCACCTTGGCGGCGCGGGTGGGATAGGTCTCGAACGGGCGGGGGGCGTGGTGGCGCACGGTCACCATCCGCCCCGGATACAGGATGAAGCAGACCGGGCCGGAAATGGGGTTCTTGGTCTCGGACAGACCGGGCAGAACGACGGTCAGGTAATCGGCGCCATTCTCGCGGTAAAGACGGTTGGAAAGCTCGATCTCCTCCATATCGGCAAGGGTCGGAACTTCGATGCCAAGCGCGCGCACGCGCACGATCTGTTCGGGCATGGGCCGGTAAAGGTCGATCCACAGAGCCGGTTCCAGATCGGCGCCATTCGGAAGCTGGCGCAGGCTTGCGCCTTCGGCGGTGTAGGCAAAAAGCATGACAACCCCCCGTGGACTGACGGACCGACCGCCGCTGCCTAGCGCCAAGTCATGACAGTTCCAAGACCCCGCGACGCGGGCATCACTTCACGTCCGGGCGATCAGGCCGGCCCGTGCAGAAGGTCGCGCGCCTCCAGCTCGGCGCGAAGTGCCTCGGGCGTGGTGAAATGCACCGCATCCATCCCGACTGCACGGGCGCCTTCGACATTCCTGGGGCTGTCGTCGATGAAGAGGCAGCTTTCCGGCGTCACCCCTGCGCGGTCGCACAGCGTCAGGAAGATGCGAGGGTCCGGTTTCACCATCTTCTCGCGGCCCGAGACCACCGTGACCCCGAAAGCTGTTCCCAGCCGTGGATGGGTGGCCACGCCAAGGGGCCAGGTTTCCGCCGACCAGTTCGTGATCGCGTGAATGCCATGGCCTGCCGCGCGCAATTCCTCCATCAAGGTCCAGGTGCCTTCGATCGGCTGCCGGATGGTGCGGTCGCAGCAGTGCGGATAGCCGCGGAACAGCGACTGGTCGCGGCTGTCGGCGATTTCGTCGGCAAGCGTGGAAAAGGTCTCACCTCCGTCGCAGCGCAGGTTCAGCGCAAAGAAATCAATGCGCGCCAGAAAGTCGTCGGCCGCCGCGCGCGATCCCAGATCGGGGATGAAGGCCAGATGCGGGTCCCAGCGGACCAGCACGTTGCCGATGTCGAAAACGATGTTCATGAAAGCGGGTCCCGGCTGCGCATCTGCCGGTTGCATAGCGGATGCCGAAGGCCGCGCATAGCCCGGCCGGCGGTCATCCGGCGGCATTCGCGGCGGAAATCAGCCGCAGCTTGCGCAGGATTTCCGCAGCGTCATAGGGCTTTCCCACCACAGGCGCATCGGCCAGCGCCTCGGGCAGGGTGAAACCTGTGCCATATCCCGTTGCAAAGACGAATGGGATGCCGCGATCACGCAGCCTGTGCGCAACGGGAAAGGACAGTTCCGTTCCCAGGTTGATATCCAGCACCGCCATATCCGGCGGATCGCGGTCCAGCAGGTCCAGCGCGGTCGCCACATTGGGGGCAACGCCGGTCACGGTCAGCCCTTCGTCCTGAAACGCCATTTCCAACGCCATGGCGATCAGCATCTGATCCTCGACGATCAGCACTTTCCTTTCCGATATGGTCCGGGCCTGGCCCGTCGCATCGGTCTGCGCGGCAGGCGCGGGCGGCGGGCGAAGCGCGGTTTCGCGGGCAAAGCGGGCGGGGATGACGAAATGCGCCTGCAATCCGCCGGGGTTGTAGTCCACCCGGCTGCGCCCGCCCAGATCGAAGGGCACCGATCTGTCGATCAGCACCGAGCCAAAGCCGGTGCGGACCGGCGTGCTGACCGGCGGACCGCCGCTCTCGCGCCAGTCGATCACGCAGGCCCCTGTCCCGTCCATCATCCAGCGGATATGGACCTGTCCCCCCCGGCGCGACAGGGCGCCATATTTCGCGGCGTTGGTGGCCATTTCGTGCATGATCAGGGCCATGACGGAAAATGCCCGCGCCTCCAGCCAGACGGGCGGGCCTTCTGTCACGATGCGGTTCGTGCCGCCGTCATAGGGGCCCAGTTCCGCCTTCAGCAGATCGCATAGCTGTCCGCCGCCGTCGCCGCGCGCCACCTGATCATGCGCGACCGCCAGCGCCTGAATGCGGCCCCGCAGCGTTTCGACATAATCGCGCAGTGTCTCGCCCTTTTGCGGCTGGCGGCCGACCAGGGCACGGATCACCGCCAGGATGTTCTTGACGCGGTGGTTCAGCTCTTCGTTCAGCATCCGCTGGCGCACCGCGGCCTTGGCCCGTTCGTCGGCCAGAAGCTCGCTGTTGCGCAGGACGATCTCGACAATGGCCAGACGGATCGCCTCGGCGAACTGGCGGTCTGCATCGGTCCAGCGCAGGGACTTGCCGCGGACGGTTTCCTTCCAGATCGCAAAGCTCTTGCGCGGGGTCAGCCGGTCGCCAAGGGGACCGGCCTCATAGGTCTTGACCGGGTCGCCCGCCCAGTCGAGCGTATGGATCGCCTCGCGCCGCAGAAAGAACAGAAAGTCGCGCGGTCGCTGCGACACCGGAATGACGATCACCCCCGCGACCTGTGCCGTCAGATCGGCGCTGTCGGGCAGGACATGCGACAACTGATGCGTGCCCCAGACCTGGCCTTCGGCCAGCGTTTCGGCAAACCGCACCAGCGGCAGCGCCTCGCTGGCCGGGGGATGAAGACCCGTCCCGCTCCACTTGCCATCGAACCACAGCGCCACGCCGTCGCAGGTGATGAGGTCGGCCAGCTTTGGCAGGCTTTCATCCAGCGCAAGCCCGATATCCTCGCTACGGCTGGCGCCGACCAGCAGGTCGTCCAGGGCGCGGCGGGCGGCATTGGCGGCATGGAGGGCTTGCTTGCGGTTCAGCGTGTCGAGATGCAGCGAAAAGAACTCGCCCACCATCTCGGCCGCCGCGCGCTCGGCCATGCTGAGCAGGCGGGGGCTGTAGTGATGGCAGGCGATCAGCCCCCAGAGCTGCCCCTCGATGATGACCGAGATCGACATCGAGGCGCCGACGCCCATGTTGTGCAGATATTCGCAGTGAACGGGCGAGACGCTGCGCAGATGCGAATGCGACAGGTCCAGCGCCTCGCCCGATGGGTCGCGAACGGGAACCAGCGGCACCGGCGTGAAATCGACCTGTCCGATCAGGCGGATGGGGTTCTGAAGATAGAGAGCCCGCGCCTGCTGCGGGATGTCGGTGGCGGGAAAATACTGTCCGCGAAAGCTTTCCAGATGCGGCTGCTTTGCCTCGGCCACCACCTTGCCCGCGCCGTCGGATCCCAGTTCGTAGATCATCACCCGGTCATAGCCCATCAGGGCCTGCAACAGCCCCGCCGACCGTTGCACCAGCCGGTCGGCGGTCGTCAGCGCCCGCATCCGCCCGATGACCGTTCGCGCCAGGCTGAGCGTGGCGCCGGGATCGCTGCCTGCCGGCTCGAACTCCAGGATCGCGTGGCCGAGGTGCCGGTGCACGGTCACATCGAAAACGCCGCCCGGCAGGTGCAGCGCAAAGAGCAGGGCGGGCCGCTGCCCCTCGGCGGTGTAGGAAAGCGTGTTGCGCAGCGAATGCGTGCCCGCGGGGCCCAGCACATCGCCCAGAAGCCGGCCGTTGGGGTCGAAAGAAAGGCCCAGCATCTCGCGCGCATTGGCGGAATGCCGAAGCACCTCCTGCGCGGCGGCATCGCAGGCCAGCAGGCATCCGTGCGGCTGGATGCTGCCGGGAATATGGATCGGCTCTCGGTCGCAATTGGTCAGGTCGACAGGATCATCCGTCATGCCACAACCCGGCGGTCCGCATCGGCAAGATCATAGGCTGAGAGGGCAAGTGAGAACGCCCGCCGCGCCCCGTCCATGGCTTCGTCCGGCACCACATGGCCGGATTCGAGCCATGTCAGGAAGTGCGGCCAGCGGTCCTTTTCCGCCGTCTGGGCGGAAAGATGGCGCGCGCCATGTCTGTCCGTCAGGCCGAGCGCCTGCGCCCGCCGCTGCACGACCCGCGCGCCAAGTGCGGACCCTTCGGCCACATAAAGCGCCCCGGCGATTTGGGAAGGCGTCTCGAAAGGCGGGGTGTGCGGAGGGGAAAGAACTGCGGCCTGCAGATCATCGGCATCGCAACGCAACTCTTCTACAAGGTCTTGCACCTGCCAGCCGTCCGCCCGCCGCAAGGCAGGCTCGATCGCCTGCCTGAATGCCAGCGTGGCGGCCAGATAGCGGCGATAGCCGACCAGGTCCGACAGGGGGCCAGCCAGGCTATCCAGACGATCATGCATGTCGCGTGTCGCAGCGAACAGGAGCCACCGCATCGAACCTTGGGTCACTTGATCTTCCTGGCCGGACATATCTTCGGGCTTCAACGCGCGGGCGCGTAGCGGGGTTCCGTGGGATGCGCGGATTTTTTTGTGCAGCAAAATCCGGCCACATGAAAACCAGTTACGGGGAAGGGCGGGCACGACCGTCATTTGCCCTGTCCAACCCGGCGGGGACCGCCTATCCTGAAAACAGGTTCCAGATCCCCTGCCGGAGTTTCTTCATGTCCGACCGCCGCCTGATCCGTTATGACATCGCCAATCCGCAAGCGGGCGGCGCGAAACGCCCCTTTGCCAAGGCGGTGCGGGCGGGGGATTACGTCCATGTCTCGGGTCAGGTGCCGACCGTCGGGGGCGAGGTCGTGACCGGGGGCATCGTCGCCCAGACCGAACAAGTGATCGAGAACATCAAGGCGGTGCTGGCCCTTGCCGGATGCGGACTGGAAGATGTGATCAAGGTCACCTGCTGGCTGGACGATCCGCGCGACTTTTCCTCCTTCAATGCGGTGTTCGAGAAACATTTCAGCGACCATCCGCCGGCACGGTCCACCGTGCAGTCGCGGCTGATGGTGGATGCCAAGGTGGAAATCGACGCGGTCGCGTGGAAACCGCTTTAACAGCGAGAGATCGCGCCCTTGTGGCAGCCCCGGAGGGGTCTTGCACCCCTCCGGACCGCCCCGCAGGGTATTTGGGCCAAGATGAAGGGGGCAAAAGTGTTCAGGCGCCCCGCCGCTCGGCCCCCCGCAGAAGTCCGGCCCCGGCAATGCCTGCTATGCCCGACAGGATGGCGGCGGCGGGATAGCCGCCGACCGAAGTGCCGAGCGCGAAAATTCCCGCGCCGATTGCGCCCCCCGCGAACATGTTCACCGCGATCAGCGAGGCCGAAAGGCCCGGCCGGTCGCGGATCAGGTCCAGCAGATAGCTGATCGGCAGCGAGATGATCCCCGCCGCCGCAAGGCCTGCGACCATGCTGGCGGCATAGACCTGCCACGGGGCCAGCGCGAAGGCCAGGCCCAGCAGATAAGCCAGGTAAAGCGCCGCCGTGACCAGAAGCGCGGTGGTCAGATGAATGTGCCGCGTGACATGCGCCCAGAAGAACATGAACACGACCTCCAGCGCGGCGACCATGCCGACGATCAGGCCGATGTCGTCGGGCTGCCCGCCCGCCTGTCCGGTCAGGATCAGCGGCAGGACGGTCGCATTGACGTGCAGGACCTGGCTGATCAGGGCGATGCCCAGCACCCGCAGCCCGATCCCCGGTGCCATCACCTGCGCCAGTCCGGCCAGCGGGCGGGCGACGCGCACCTGCGCGGGCCGATCGGGGCGGCCGGCGGTGGGGGCGACGGTGGCGGTGCCGGTGCCGCCCTGCGGCACCTCCTCGACGGGCCGGGCGGCGCGGGGCCTGCCGTGATCCGGCTCCAGCCACAAGGCGACGATGGTGACGACGCAGCCTGCCAGAACCGCGGCGATGGCCCATGCGCCGATCATGCTGTCCTGCCCTTGCAGCGCCAGTCCGACCGCCCCCGGCACCAGCACCCAGGACAGCGAGATCATCATGCGCATCAGCGCGTTGACCACCCGCGCCTCGTCGGGGTCGAAGGCATCCATCTGCGCGCGGACATTGGCGAAAAGCATCGAGTTCGTCGCATGGAACAGCGCCAGCGGTCCCACGGTCGCCAGGGCAAAGACCGTGGCCGAGGGGAAGGCCCAGATCGCGCCATAGCCCAGGACGCCAAAGCTCGCCACGAACAGAAGCGGGCGGCGATAGCTGCGGAAACGGTCGGCAATCAGGCCGAAGGCGATGGACAGCACCACATTCGCCACCGCTGCGCACAGCGCGATGGCGGCATAGGCGCGGTCCGACAGGCCCAGTTCGCGGATGCCCAGCACCGCCTGATAGGGCGAGGTCGCCGCCCCTGCGATCCCGTAAAAGAAGATCGCCGCGGCCGAGGCGCGCACCACGCGATGGCGTGACAGGATCGTCAGATGGGACCGCATCCTACCCCGCGAACCGGGCCGAAGGCTGCGGCAGGGGGGTGAAATCCTGCCGCGCATCCCAGGGCAGGGTGCCGGGCATGCGGTGCAGGTTCGCCAGCCGCGGGATGTCCTGGTTCACCACGCCCTCGGTCAGCGCCATCAGGTTCGGATTGGCGATCGGTGCCAGCTCCGGCGACAGATAGCCGGATTTCACCACCACCATCCCCGCCTGCCGCGGATCGAGGCCTAGGGCGGTGAAATCGGCGATGTTATGATAGGGCCGCCGCCGCGCCGACAGCGCCACGAGGATGCCGCCGATCCGCACCACCGCCTGCCGGTCGGCCTCGCCCTGGCCGCGGTGGCACAGCAGCACCTCGGCCAGCGCATGAACCGACCCGCCTGCGGGATCGAGACTGCCGCCGATGGAAAGCGGCAGCATAGCGCCTTCGCCCGCCTTGAAACAGGCATCGACGGCCGGCCGGTCGGCAATGCCGGCGATGACCGCGTTCTGGGCGTTCCGTGCGATCAGCGCGGCCAGAACGTCGGCGCGGTCGCCCACGCCGCCGCCTGTCGGATTGTCGCCGGAATCCGCCAGGATCACCGGGCGCGTGGCCGATACCGCGGCAAGGTCCAGCATATCCTCCAGAGATCCGGTCACGGGGCCGAACCGGAAATCGTCGCGCGCGGCCCAGAAATCGGCGGCGATGCCCGCGCCTGCTGCCATGGCGGCGGCGCGGTCGGTGCCGGTGACGACCGCGCAGGCGGTCGCGCGGGGTTCGTCTGCCCAGACATAGCCGATCATCAGATCGGTGCGCCACACGCCCTGCCCCTCGCGCCGGGGCAGGGCCGCGTAAAGCGACCGTGCCGGTTCATCCTGGGTCGAGGATTTTTCGCCGGGCAGCAGCAGCGGCACCGGCACCCGCACCACGCCGGGCCGTTCGCCGGTTTCCAGCGCCCGGATCAGCATGGAATAGGCCGCATCCATCGTCTGGGGCGTGTCGATATGCGGGGCGGTGCGATAGGCCGCGAAGATGTCGATCTGGTCGACGATCCGCTGCGAGACATTGCCGTGCAGGTCATAGCTGGTGGCGATCGGCATGTCGGGGCCGACCGCCGCGCGGACGGCGGAAATCCAGTCGCCCTCGGCATCGAACAGGCCCTCGACCTTCATCGCGCCGTGCATCGCCAGATAGACGCCATCAAAGGGCGCGGCCGCCGCCAGCAACGACAGGAACTCGGCCTTGAACGCCTCGTAGGTCGCGCGTGCGACCGGGCCGCCCGGCACCGCGCGGGCGTGAAGCAAGGGGGCCACTTCGGCCCCGTGGTCATGCAGAAAGGCGAAATGGTCGTGGTCCAGCAGATCCTGCCCGCGCAGCACGCGGAAATCCTCGGTATGCATCAGGACGGGGGAATAGGTGGAACATTCGGTATGGATGCCGCCGACGGCGATGCGCATTCTTACAACTCCGGGTGCAGCCGCGCCTGCCGGGCGAAACGCAGCCAGTCCTTGTTCTTCTTTTCGGTCCAGGCTGCCTCTGCTACCGCGCCAAGGCGGGGGAACACCAGATCGTTGAACCATTGGCGCGTCGTGAAATGTTCGCACCAGATGCAGGCCTGCACCCCACGCATACGCGGGCGCAGGTCGGACGGAAAGTCGCCCTCGGCCTCGTAGGCGTAAGTTTGCGAAGGCGGCACCGGCCCGGCCCAGCCCGCACCGTTTTCCAGCCAGTCCGTGCCCTGCACCATGTCGAGGTAATAGGCCTGTCCCGGCGTCATCACCACGTCATAGCCCTGCTGCGCCAGGTCGATCCCGACGGCCGGGTTTTCCCAGGCCATCAGCACGGTGTTTTCCGGGGGCACGCCGCCGCCATGGGCAACCTCGTTCCAGCCGACCAGAACCTTGCCGCGTTCGTCCAGCATCTGCTTGATCCGGGTCAGGAACCAGCTTTGCAGCTGGAACGTGCCCGACAGCCCCTCGCGCTGCATCAGGATGCGGGCGCGGGGGCTTTCCAGCCAGGCGTTCCGTGCGACCTCGTCCCCGCCGATGTGGAACAGGGGCGAGGGGAAGATGGCCACCATCTCGTCCAGGATGGTCTCCAGCACCCTGAACGTCGCCTCGACGCCGGGGTTCAGCGCATCGTTGGGATAGCCCTGGACCGGGTGATAGCTTTCCGGCTTTTCATCTGGGTCCACCAGCTCGGGAAGGGCGGCAAGGATCGCGGCGGAATGGCCGGGCATCTCGATTTCCGGCATGACCTCGATGCCCAGACCTGCCGCATGGGCGACGGCGGCGCGCATCTGGTCCTGCGTGTAGAACCCCGAAACTGGGTCGATCCCGTCGCCCAGTTGCGGCAGCATTCCGGGCAGCGAGGGCGCGCGCGTCGCCCCCGCGGCGGTCAGCGCGGGATAGGCCCTGACCTCGGCCCGCCAGCCCTCGTCGTCGGTCAGGTGCCAGTGGAACAGGTTCAGCTTGTGCCAGGCCAGCAGGTCGATCACCCGCAGCACATCGGCAAACGGCCAGAAGTGGCGCGAGACATCCAGATGGCAGCCGCGCCAGCCATAGCGGGGCGCATCCTCGATCCGGCCGCTGGCGGGGAATTTCATTTCGGGATCGGCAAAGGCCCCGTGCAGCATCTGCGCAAGCGCGATCAGGCCATGGCGCCGCCCGGCCTCGGTGCTGGCGCTCAGGGTGATCCCGGCGCCGAAGTCCAGCCGATAGCCTTCGGCCGGCACGCCGGCATCCTCGGCAAACCGCAAGGCCCGGCTGCCCGGCGCGGGGGAAAGCTGGATCAGCCGCCGCGCCGCCGGGAACAGCCGGCGGTGCAGCGCGTCGACCGACAGGGCAAGGCGGCAGTCGGCGACCCCCGCACCGTCCAGATGCAGGATGACCGGCACCTCGCCCGGCGTGGCGTCGATGGCATTCGGCCAGGGCAGCAGCGCAAAGGGCAGCGTCAGCCGCCCCTCGGGCAGGCGGGGCGGTGGCGGGGCAGGGACCGATCCTTCCAGCGTCAGATCGCCCGTCGCCACCGGCCGGTGTTCGCCGCCCACCGTCACCCACGCCGTTTTCGCCGCATCGTTGCGGTGAAAGGGCGAACGGTTCAGCCCCTCGGCCCGCAGGGTCCAGCTTTCGCCGGGGGTCAGCCGCGTCCCCTCGGGCGGGGCAAAGCTGTGAAAGTTGGCGTTGCGGTGCAACAGGCGCCCGTTTTCGATGAAATGGTCCTTCATCACCCGCGTGATCGAGGTCAGCGACAGGGTGAAATCCGCCAGCGTTTCGTCCGACAGATTGGTCAGCCGCAGCGTCCAGGTTCCCGCAGGCACGGGTTCGGGCGACCAGGAGTTTTCCAGAAACAGCATCGGGGCCTCAATAATCGTCGGTCTGGGTGAAGGTGCGCGCCAGCGCGGGGATGCCGGCGGTCAGTCCGCAATCGACCGGCAGGCAGGTGCCGGTGATCGCCGCGGCATGGGGCGAGGACAGGAACCATACCGCCTCGGCCACGTCCTGCGGATCGACGATCCGGCCCAGGGGGTAATGCGCCGCCGCCTCACGGAAGACATCGGGGTTCTTCGCGGCCCGCGCCTGCCACGCCTGCGTCCGCACCGTTCCGGGCGCGACCGCATTGGCGCGCACGCCGTGGCGGCCGTATTCCACCGCGATCAGCCGCGTCAGGTGGATCATCCCGGCCTTGGCGGCGGAATAGGCCGGGTGCCCGAACACCGCCATCCCGTTGACCGAGACGATATTGACCACCGACCCCCGCGCCCGGATCAGCGAGGGCGCCAGCGCCCGGAATGTCAGAAAGGCCGCGTCCAGGTTCAGCGCCCGGTCCGCCATCCAGTCGTCGACTCCGGTCGAATGCAGGCCCGCCGCCCGCGCGGCCCCCGCATTGTTGACCAGCGTGGCGACCTCGCCCGCCTCCTGCGCCAGGGCTGCCAGCCTTTCGCAGCTTTCAGGGCTGGTCACGTCGCATTCGACGGCGATGAACGCCTCGCCCAGGTGATCCGCGGCGGCCTTGGCGGCCGACAGGTCGCGGTCGGCCAGGACCACCGCGTCATGATCGGGCCGCAGCCGCGCCGCGATGCTGCGGCCGATGTCGCCGGCGGCGCCGGTCACGATGGCAAGACGGGCCATGCCCACCCCCTTCGCGGCAAGTCCCGAAACTGCCGGGCGCGGGCCGCCTGCCGCGCGCGGACAGGGGCGGATCAATCGCCCAGAAGCTGGCGGTCGTCGCCGTCCCGGTGGCGGATCAGCTGTTCCTTGATGCCGCGCAGCACGCGCGCCGACCGGGGCCGGTCGGCATAGGCGACAAGGTTCGCCACGATGTCCACCACCGCCAGATAGGCATACCGGGTCGACGAGGCGCGAAAGATGTTCTGCCCCTCGGGCAGGTCCACCGCCAGCACGATCCCCGCCGCCGCCGCCACGGGCGAGCCGCTTTGCGTCAGCGCGATGGTCGGGATGCCCCGGTCGTGCAGCAGATCGAAACAGCGGACCAGTTCGGCATTCCGCCCGGTAAAGGACGATCCGAACACCACCGTCCCCGGCCCGGCCGCCGCCGCCAGCATCAGGTTCATCCCGTGATCGTTCGAGGCGGTGATCCGGCAGCCAAGGCGGAACAGGCGGTTCTGCACCTCGTTCGCGATCATCGAGGAATTGCCGCCCGACCCGAAGGCATAGATCATCTGCGCCCCGGCCAGAGCCGCCACCGCCCGTTCCACCGCCGCAAGGTCCAGCGCCCGGTGCAGCTGGAACAGCGCGTTCTGCGCCTTGGTCACGATATCCTCGGCCACCTCCGTCGCCGTCGCCGTCACCGCCTCGGGGCGCAGATAGCGCAGGCCGACATAGGCGCTGCGGGCCAGTTGCACCTTGAAATCGGAAAAGCTGGCACAGCCGAGGCGGCGGCAGAACCGGGTGACGGTCGGCGGCGACACGCCCGCGCCCGTCGCAATCTCGGTGATCGAGGCATCGGCGGCGCGGTTCACATCGGCCAGCACATATTCGGCCAGCTTCCGTTCCATCGCGGAAAGCCGCCCCTCCTCATCCGTCAGGGCCGCGATCAGGTCGCCCGCCGAAAGCGGCGCCTGCGGGGCGTCCTCGGGGTCTTCGGTCAGGGCGGTCTCTGGCGAGGACATGGATTTCCGAAATTCATTTTCGTTCTTCCTTGACAGATAGCCATATCTGCCGCGAGTATTCCAGATAATATGCAAGGAAGCTGAAAAGATTTTCACATGGCCCCGGATCTTTCCAAGACGCCGCGCGATCCCTTCCTGAACCCCTTCCCCCCCTCCGACCCCGACCGCCGCGCGATCTGGGACATGCTGGTGCCGCGCGACATCGACGCCTTCGTGACGGCCGACTGGTCGGCGGTGGCGGGCGATTTCATCGCGGCGAACTTCACCGGGATCAGCGGGAATTTCCAGTCAGATCCCGACGGCTTCAGCCTGGCCTTCCCCACGCTGGACGCCTATCGCGCCGAATGGCTGCGGCAGGCGGATGACTTCGTGGCGGCGAAGAAGGCCGGGGCTTTCGCAGGCGATCCGCGCGACGGCATCTTTGCCGCGACCCGGCTGGAAACCATCGAGATCGACGGCGATGCGGCGCTGGTGCGCAAGAAATTCGACGGCCACCTGCCCAAGGCCGACGGCACCGCGGACCGGATGAACTGGCAGACGCTTTACATCTGTCGCCGCGATGGCGGGCGATGGAAGATCGCGGGCTTCGTCGGCTATCTGCCGCATGTCAGGGACTGACGCCATGGTCCGGCGCATCTTCACCGCGGCCCTGGCGACCGAGACCAACACCTTTTCCCCCATCGTCATCGACCGCCACGGGTTCGAGGGCTCGCTTTACGCCCCGCCCGGCCAGCATCCCGAAACGCCGACGCTCTGCACCGCGCCGATCACCGTGGGCCGCCGGGTCTGCGCCGAACTGGGCTGGACGCTGATCGAGGGCACCGCCGCCTGGGCCGACCCCGCCGGCCTTGTGGCGCGCGGCACCTATGAGGGGCTGCGGGATGAGATTCTGGACCAGCTGCGCGCCGCGCTGCCGGTGGATGCGGTGGTCCTTGGCCTGCATGGCGCCATGGTGGCGCAGGGCTACATCGACCCCGAGGGCGATTTCCTGACCCGTGTGCGAGACATCGTGGGGCCGCAGGTGCTGGTCTGCGCCGAACTGGACCCCCACAGCCACCTGACCGCGAAACGGGTGGCGGCGGTGAAATTCTTTACCGTCTTCAAGGAATTTCCCCATACCGATTTCGTCGACCGGGCCGAAGACCTGTGGCGCATCGCCGTCGACACGCTGGAGGGGCGGGTGAACCCGGTCATGTCTGTCTTCGACTGCCGGATGATCGACGTGTTCCCCACCTCGCGCCAACCGATGCGGGGCTTTGTCGACCGGCTGGTGCAGATCGAGGCGACGGACCCCAAGGTGCTGTCGCTGTCGGCCATCCATGGCTTCATGGCGGGCGACGTGCCCGAGATGGGGACGAAGATGATCGCCGTCACCGATGGCGATGCCGCTTATGGCGCCGCTTTGGCGCGGCGGCTGGGGCTGGTGCTGTTCGCCAACCGGGGCAAGCATCTGATGCCCTCGATGGACGAGGGTCAGGCGGTGGCCCGCGCCATGGCCGCGCCGCAGGGCCCGGTGGTCATCGCCGACATGTGGGACAATCCCGGCGGCGGCACGGCGGGGGATGCGACCGTCATCCTGAAGGAACTGCTGGCGCGGGGCGCGCGCGAGGTGGCGGTCGGCACGATCTGGGACCCGGTGGCGGTGCAACTGTGCTTTGCTGCGGGCGTGGGGGCAGAGATGCCGCTGCGGTTCGGCGCCAAGTCCGCCCCCCTGACGGGCGAGCCGGTGGATGCGCTGGTGCGGGTGGTCGCGCTGAACGCCACGGCAGAGATGGCCTTTGGCGAAAGCGTCGTGCCCTTTGGTCCCGCCGCGCGGATCGCGCTGCTGGCGGCGGACGGCGCGGAAACCGGGGTCGAGGTCATCCTGAACACCATACGGGCGCAGAACTATGACCCCTCGCTGTTCACCGCCATGGGCATCGACCCGATGGCGCAGCGGATTCTGGTGATCAAATCCACCAACCATTTCTATGCGGCCTTCGTGAAGATCGCCTCTGAAATCCTGTATTGCTCGGCCGGGAAGCCCTATCCGAACGATCCCGCCACAAACCCCTATCGTCTGGTCCGCCGCGACATCTGGCCGATCTGCGACAACCCGTTCGAGGAGACGCCGTGACCTTTCCCTGGCCCGAACCCGGCACGCCGCTGGCCGATGTGCCCACCCCCATGCCGGTGATCGACGAGGATCGTCTGGCCGCCAACATCGCCCGCGCCCAAGGCTATATGGATGCGCATGGTCTGGCGTTCCGTCCGCATATCAAGACCCACAAGATCCCCGCCATCGCCCACCAGCAGATCGACGCGGGCGCAACCGGCATCAACTGCCAGAAGCTCACCGAGGCCGAGGTCTTTGCCGATGCCGGTTTCGAGGACATCCTGATCACCTACAACCTGCTGGGTGCCGCGCGCCTGGCGCGGCTGGCTGCCCTGAACGCCCGCGTCGCGCGGCTGAGCGTGGTGGCCGACAGCGCGGTCACGGTGGACGGGCTGGCCGCCGCCTTCACCGCCGGCCGGCCGCTGACGGTGCTGGTCGAATGCGACACCGGCGGCGGGCGCTGCGGAGTGCAGACGCCGGATCAGGCGGCCGAACTCGCCCTCCGCATCGCCGCCGCGCCGGGGCTGCGGTTCGGCGGCCTGCTGACCTATCCGGCAGCGGGCGGCGCCACGCGGGTGGAACGGTTTCTCTCCGAGGCCATGGCACTGCTGGCGGCGCGGGGCCTGCCCTGCCCGGTGCGGTCGAACGGCGGCAGCCCCGACCTGTGGCAGGCGCATCTGGTGCCCTCTGCCACCGAGCATCGCGCCGGAACCTATGTCTACAACGACCGCAGCATGGTGCGCGCGGGGGAATGCGAGCCGGGCGATCTGGCCATGCATGTGCTGGCCACGGTCGTTTCGCGCCCGACGCCCGACCGCGCGATCCTGGATACCGGGTCCAAGACGCTGAGCTCGGATCTTTTCGGCCTTGACGGTTATGGCGAGATCGAGGGCCTGCCCGGCGCGCGGATCACCGGCCTGTCCGAGGAACACGGCACCGTCGATCTGTCGGCCTGCACCGGCCCGCGGCCGGGGGTGGGCGACCGGGTGCGGGTGGTGCCGAATCACACCTGCGTCGTGTCGAACCTGTTCGACCGGATGGTGTTCCACCGCGACGGCATCGTCACGAGGGTGGAACCTGTCGCTGCCCGCGGAACGGTCTGGTAGCGCGAAACTTGCGGCGGCTTGTGAAAACGAATTACGTCCGCATGAAAACCTTATGAAAAACATTGACGAAATACCGTGGTATCGCCCATGATCAAGAAAAAGAATTTCGTCACCGCAGGGGGTGCGCAATGAAGGTGGGCATCATCGGCCTTGGCTTCCGGCTTGGCTATCTGGGCCATGTGTTCAACCAGATGGACCCGGAGTTCGAGATCGTGGGCTATGTCGATCCCGCGCCCGCGGGCCTGCCGACGCTGCTGGAAAACGGCGTCGCGCCCGGCATCCCATACGCCACGCCCCAGGACCTGATCCGCGCCGGCGGGTTCGACCTCTTGATGGTCGGCTCGCCCAACCACCTGCACCTCGATCACATCCGGCTGGGGCTGGAGGCGGGGCTGAAGGTGTTTTCCGAAAAGCCCATCGTCGCCAGCATTGAGCATACCTATGAACTGGCGAAACTGCTGGGCAAGTATGGGCATGACCGGCTGATGGTGGGCCTGGTCCTGCGCTATGCGCCGATGTATCGCGACCTGCTGGCGGCGCGCGATGCGGGCCAGCTGGGCAAGGTCGTGTCGATCGAGGCGGCCGAACACATCTTCCCCTATCACGGCGCCTTCTTCATGCGCGACTGGCGGCGATACGAGAAATGGTCCGGCAGCTTCATGCTGGAGAAATGCTGTCACGACCTGGACCTGTATAACGGCGTCATCGGTGCGCGGCCCGAACGGGTGGCGAGCTTTGGCGGGCGCAAGACCTTTGTGCCGGAAAACGACCCCCGGTTGGAGGGGGTGAACGACCTGGGCCTGTTCCACCGCAAGCCGTCGGGCTGGAACGGGTCGGACCGGGTGTTCGACACCGATGCCGACATCATCGACTATCAGGTGGCCATCGTCGAATATGCGAACGGGGTGGGGATGAACTTCCACACCAACCTGAACGCCCCCGACCAGTTCCGCCGCTTTGCCATCTTCGGCACTCGGGGGCAGGCCGAGGGCGATTTCATCCGCGGCTTCTTCAACGTCACCGACGTGCTGACCGAGACGCGCATCCTGCACAAGGAATACAAGGCCACCGCCCTGTCGCAGCACTATGGCGCCGACGAACAGATGGCGGCCGAGGTCGTGGCCCATGTGATGCACGGCGGCCCCCTGCCAGTGTCGCCGCTGGATGCGCTGGAGGCGGGGATCCTGGCGCTGGCCATGGACGATGCGCGGCGGTCGAAACAGGTTGTCGACCTGCGCCCGGTGTGGGACCGTTACGATGCCTGCCTGTTGAGAAAGGCCGCGTGACGCGATGATGAACATGCGCCAGAACCGTATCTTTGCCTGGGCGCTGCTGGCCCCGGCGATCCTTTATGTTCTGGTCATCGTCGCCTATCCGCTGGTGGAAACCTTCCGGCTTTCGTTCACCGACGCCTCGCTGAAGAAAGAGGTGAACTATGTCGGCTGGACCAACTATGCCAAGATCTTCAACGACACCTTTGGCGGCGTGATCGTCCGCACCTTTACCTGGACGTTCTTTTCGGTGCTTTTCAAGATGGTGATCGGCACCTGCGGGGCGGTGCTGCTGAACGCCGCAGTGCCGGGGCGCCATCTGTTCCGCATCCTGACCATGCCGCCATGGATCGTGCCCATGGCCATCGGCATCTTCATGTGGAGCTGGATGTACAACGGCCAGTTCGGCATGATCTCGGGCCTGTTGCAGCGGTTCGGGCTGGTCGACGGGCCGGTGGCGTTCCTGGGCTATGGCAATACCGCCTATTGGGCGACCATCGTGACCGACGTGTGGATTGGCGTGCCGATGGTGACGATCTATTTCCTGGCCGCGATCCAGTCGATCCCGCGCGACCTGTACGAGGCCGCATGGACCGATGGCGCATCCCGCTGGATGCGGTTCCGCCGCATCACCCTGCCGCTGATGATGCCGGCCGTCATCACCATGTCGATGCTGTCGCTGATCGCCACCTTCAACTCTTTCGACATCATCTGGATCCTGACCAAGGGCGGACCCTCGGGCCAGACCACGACGATGATCATCGACACCTATCACACCGCTATCGGGTCAAAGAAATACGGCGAGGGGTCGGCCCGGGCGGTGGTGATCTGCATCTTCCTGTCGCTGTTCTGCCTGGCCTATTTCCGGGTCACGCGGAAATTGCAGACCATCGGCGGAAAGGACTGATCCATGGCGCTTTTCCGCGACGACAACACGCCGATGATCGACCGCTACCGCTGGTGGGAAGTGATCGGCATCTATGCGGGCATCTTCGTCTTTCTGACGTTCCTGTTGTCGCCCTTTGTCGAAGGCTTCCTGGTCAGCCTTCGCCCGCTGGCCCAGCTGTTCACCTCGCCCTACAGCTTCATCCCCGAGAACGGCAGCTTTGACGCCTATCGCGGCGTGTTCGAGCATCTGCCGAACTTCTGGCGGTTCGTGTTCAACTCGTTCCTGATCTCGTCGGTGGTGACGGTGGTGGTGCTGTGCCTTGTGGTGCCAGCCGCCTATGCCTTTGCGCGGTTCAACTTCAAGGGGATGGGCGTGGTGCTGGCCTGTTTCCTTGCCGTCAGCATGTTTTCCGGCGCGGTGCTGCTGATCCCGCTGTTCCGGCTGATGCGCAGCTTCGGCATCCTGAACACCTATTGGGCGATGATCATTCCGGGCGTGGCCTTCCTGATCCCTTCGGCGATCTGGCTGCTGCGCACCTATATGATGCGCATCCCGCTGGAACTGAACGAGGCGGCCTATATGGACGGCGCCTCGAACTTCTACACCTTCCGCCGGGTGATCCTGCCGATCGCGCGGCCGGGCATCATCGTCGTCGCGATCATGACCTTCATCGGCGCCTATTCGCAGCAATTCGTCTTTGCGCTGACCTTCAACTCCAAGACCGAGTACATGCCCCTGCCCATCGGCCTGAACGCCTTTTTCGGCAAGCAGGAGGTGATCTGGAACGAGTTGATGGCCGCGGCCTTCATGGGCATCACGCCCGCCGTGATCATCATCTTCTTCCTGCAACGCTATCTCGTCGGCGGGCTGACCGCCGGCGCGGTGAAATAACAAGACCAATCACACACAACCGGGAGAAAACGACGTGTCCATACCCCTTCGCTCAAGCCTGATCGGGCTGGCGCTTGCCTGTTCGACCGCGCTGCCCTCGCTGGCGCAAGAGATCAGCTGGATCTACTGCGGCGACAAGATCGACCCCGTTCACGAGAAATACATCAAGGAATGGGAAGCCAAGAACGAGGGCTGGAAGATCGCCGTCGAGGTCGTGGGCTGGGATCAGTGCCAGGACAAGGCGACCACCCTTGCCGCCGCAGGCTCGCCCGCGGGCATGGCCTATGTGGGCAGCCGCACGCTGAAGGAGTTCGCGCAGAACGACCTGATCGTCCAAGTGCCGATGACCGATGCCGAAAAGGCGTCCTACTATCCCCATATCGTCGATACCGTGACCTTCGAGGGCACCCAGTGGGGCGTCCCGATCGCCTTTTCGACCAAGGCGCTTTACTGGAACAAGGATCTGTTCAAACAGGCCGGGCTTGATCCCGAAAAGCCGCCGAAGACCTGGGCCGAAGAGATCGAGATGGCCAAGACCATCAAGGAAAAGACCGGCATCCCCGGCTATGGCCTGCCCGCCAAGACCTTTGACAACACGATGCACCAGTTCCTGCACTGGGTTTACACCAACAACGGCACGGTGATCGACGCCGACGGCAAGATCACGCTGGACAGCCCGCAGGCTCTGGCCGCGCTTCAGGCCTACAAGGACATCACCCCCTATTCCGAGGAAGGCCCGACCGCCTATGAACAGAACGAGGTCCGGGCGATCTTCCTGGACGGCAAGGTGGCGATGATCCAGGCCTCGGTCGGGGCGGCGTTCCGGCTGAAGGAGACCAAGATCGACTGGGGCGTCACCGACCTGCCGCTGGGGCCGGATGCCAAGGGCAAGGGCACGCTGCTGATCACCGACTCGCTGGCGGTGTTCAAGGGGTCGGGGGTCGAGGAAAAGGCGGTGGAATTCGCCAAATACATCACCTCGCCCGAAATCCAGGAGGCGTATGAGGGCGGCGGGGCCGCGGGTCTGACGCCGCTGCGCCCCGGCCCGGCGGTCGACAAGATGCTGGCCGACGCGCCCTATTGGAAACCCTTTATCGACGGGATCGAGTTCGGCGGGCCGGAACCGCTGTTCACCGACTACAAGGGGTTCCAGAACGCGATGATCGAGATGGTGCAGTCCGTCGTGACCGGCGCCGCGGAACCCGAAGCGGCGCTGAAGAAAGCCGCCGGCGCACTTGAGCAATACAAGTGACCTGACCCTTGCCGGGGCGGCGCAATCCGCCCCGGCATTTCGCTGACAGGAGAGCCCATGGGGCAGCTTTCGCTGAAAAACGTCGTCAAGACCTTCGGCAATTTCGAGGTGGTCAAGGGCGTCTCGCTGGATGTGCAGGACGGCGAATTCGTCGTTTTCGTCGGCCCTTCGGGCTGCGGCAAGTCCACGCTCTTGCGGATGATCGCCGGGCTGGAACATACCACCGGCGGCGACATCGTGATCGACGGCGCGCGGGTCAACGATCTGGCCCCGGTGAAACGCGGCATCGCCATGGTGTTCCAGAGCTATGCGCTCTACCCTCATATGACCGTCTTCGAGAACATCGCCTTTCCCCTGCGCGTCGAACGCGCGCCCGAGGCGGTGATCCGCCAGAAGGTGGGCGAGGCGGCGGCGATCCTGCATCTGGAGGAACGCCTGCAGCAACGCCCCGGAATGCTGTCCGGCGGGCAGCGTCAGCGCGTCGCCATCGGCCGGGCCATCGTGCGCGAGCCGAAGATATTCCTTTTCGACGAGCCGCTGTCGAACCTTGACGCCGCCCTGCGCGCCGACATGCGGATCGAGTTGACGCGGCTGCACAAGCAGCTGGGATCGACGATGATCTACGTCACCCACGACCAGATCGAGGCCATGACCATGGCCGACCGGATCGTTGTGCTGAACGCGGGTTACATCGCCCAGGTCGGCCCGCCGCTGGAACTGTATCACAAGCCCGCCAATACCTTCGTCGCAGGCTTCATCGGCAATCCGCGCATGAATTTCCTGCCGGTCCGCTGCACAGGCGCAGGGCCGGGCGGCGTCACGGTGGATCTGGGGGGCCAGACCCTGACCGTGCCCGTGGAATCGCGGCCGGGGATCGAGGGCGCCACCCTGACGCTCGGCATCCGGCCAGAACATATCGCAATGGGCGGCGGCGATGCGACGATGACGATCGCGCCTTCGGTGGTCGAACAGCTGGGCCAGCAGACCATCGGTTATGCCGCCGTGCCGGGGGTGGAGGGCAATTTCTGCATCGTCCTGCCGGGAACGCAAAGGGTAAAGGTGGACCAGCCGCTGAACGTCGGCTTTTCGGCGGCGGATGCGCATCTGTTCGACGCCGCCGGTCAGGCGTTTGAACGTCGTGTCGATCCCGCTGCGGCCCGCAAACGGCCGCTGGCGGAATAAATCGGAACCCTCGGCCGCGTGCGGACGTTCCCCTTTCGCTACAGAAAGGGAAAGGAGCTTTCCGATGTCTGCGCCACAGACGAACATCGAAACCCAGGAACGCCGCCACCGCGGGCCGCTGATCGGCATGGCCTTTGCGGTCCTGGTGGGCGTTGGGGCCATCCTGTTCTGGATGTTCGGAGAGGTTGCCACCGCCCCCGCGCCCGGCAGCCAGACCGGCGATCAGCCGACACAGGCCGCCCCCGCGAACTGAGCCGTTTCGGGGCCGTTTCCGGGCGGGACCGGCTTGATCTCTGAGCGCCCGCACCGCAAAGCTGGCGCATGGCTTTCACCCTGCGCCAGCTTCAGTTCTTTGCCGCCGCGGCCGAGGCCGGCAGCGTCACGGGTGCGGCGCGTGCGCTTTCGATTTCGCAATCCAGCGTGACCGAGGCGATCCGCGCGCTGGAGGACGATCTGGGTGTGACGCTGTTCGACCGGCAGGCACGCGGGTTGGTCATCACGCACAAGGGGTCGGTCTTCCTGCGCCATGCCCGCCAGATCCTTGCCGATGTCGCCGCCGCGCGGCTGGCGTTTCAGGACGAAGGCGAACAGGTGCGCGGCCGCCTGTCGCTGGGCGTGACCTCGCTTGTGGCGGGATATGTTCTGTCCGACATCCTGCAACGGTTCCGCCGGGCTTTCCCGCTGATCGAGCTGCATGTCATTGAGGATACGGGCGATTACCTCCAGCATCTGCTGATCGGAGGAGAGCTTGACGTGGCGGTGCTGCTGACCTCGTCGGTGCGCGACCGCATGGCGCTGAATGTCGAGACGCTGGTGGTTTCGCCCTATCGGCTGTGGCTTCCGCTTGGCCACCCCCTCGCCTTGCAGGAATCCATCGCGCTGGAGGAGCTTGCGGGCAGGCCGATGATCCAGCTGATGGTGGACGAGATCGAGGAATCGACCCGCCGCCTGACCGCCGCCCTGCCGGTAAAGCCCGAAATCGCCTTTCGCACCCGCAGCGTCGAGGCGGTGCGCAGCCTGGTCGCCACGGGCGCGGGTCTCGCCATCCTGCCCAGCCTTGTCTATCGCCCCTGGTCGCTGGAGGGCGACAGGATCGAGATCCGCGATGTTTCGGGCGATCTGCCGACGGTTCAGGTCGGGCTGGCCTGGCGCCGGGGCGCGCCGCTGTCCGGCCCGGCCCTGAATTTTGTCAGGACGGCGCAGACGGGGCAGGGGGATCGTTGATCGTTCGGAAAATCCGATACGACCCATCAGCCTTTTGTGTTTGCGAAACCAGATCGCCCGTCGCAGCATCCCTGTCAGGCCGGAAAACCGGCAGCGTCCCCACGGCGCGCGCAACAATCAGGGAGTATGCAGATGACCAGACCGAACCGGATCAACCGCTCTGTCACGCTGTCGCTGGCCTTTGCCGCCAGCGCCTCGACGGCACTGTCGCCGGCCTTTGCGCAGATGACGGAAATCGGCAAGGGCGAGGGCGAACTTTCCATCGTCGCCTGGGCCGGCTATATCGAGCGGGGCGAGACCGACGCCGCCTATGACTGGGTGACGAAGTTCGAGGAAAAGACCGGCTGCAAGGTTTCGGTCAAGGTCGCCAATACCTCGGACGAGATGGTCTCGCTGATGAACGAGGGCGGCTTCGATCTGGTGACGGCTTCGGGCGACGCCTCGCTGCGGCTGGTGGCGGGCGGCAAGGTGCAGGAAATCAACCCGGCGCTGATCCCGTCCTGGTCGACCATCGACCCCCGGCTTCAGGATGCGCCCTGGCACACGGTGGGGGGCAAGCATTTCGGCGTGCCCTACATGTGGGGGCCGAACGTGCTGATGTACAACACCAATACCTTCAAGGAGCCACCGAAGTCCTGGAACGTGGTCTTTGAAAAGATGGACCTGCCCGACGGCAAGTCGAACGAGGGCCGGGTGCAGGCCTATGACGGCCCGATCTACATCGCCGATGCCGCGCTTTACCTGATGGCGCACAAGCCCGAACTGGGGATCAAGGACCCCTACGAGCTGAACGAGGATCAATACAAGGCCGCGCTGGACCTGCTGCGCGGCCAGCGCAAGCTGGTCAGCCGCTATTGGCACGATGCGATGATCCAGATCGACGACTTCAAGAACGAAGGCGTCGTCGCCTCCGGCTCATGGCCGTTCCAGGTCAACCTGATGCAAGGGGAAAAGGACCCCATCGCCTCGACCTTCCCCGAGGAAGGCGTGACCGGCTGGGCCGACACCACCATGCTGCACGCGGATTCCAAACATCCGAATTGCGCCTATATGTGGTTTGAACACCAGCTGTCGTCGAACCTGCAATCCGACCTGTCGGTCTGGTTCGGCGCGGTCCCCTCGGTCCCCGCCGCCTGCACCGACAAGCGCGGGATGCAGACGGCCGAGGGCTGCGATGCCAACGGGCTGAAGGATTTCGACAAGATCCACTTCTGGCGCACCCCTACCGCCAATTGCTCGGCCGGCGAAGGCGCCTGCGTGCCCTATTACCGCTGGGTCAGCGACTATATCGGCGTGATCGGCGGACGCTGACCTCGCGACGGGGGGCCGCCCGTTCCTGCCCCCCTTCATCTTGGCGCAAATACCCTCGGGGGTCGGGGGTCGGGGGGCAGACAGCCCCCCGGGTTTCCGCCCGCACCAGCATCGGACATTCCGCATGACACCGGCCGTCGAATTCCGCGCCGTCTCCCGCCATTTCGGCCATGTCAGGGCCGTCGACGGCGTGGACCTGACCATTGCCGAAGGCGCCTTTTTTGCCATGCTCGGCCCGTCCGGGTCTGGCAAGACCACCTGCCTGCGCCTGATCTCCGGCTTCGAGAAGCCGACCTCCGGCACGATCCTGATCCATGGTCAGGACGTCAGCGACGTCCCCCCCAACCGGCGCAACGTGAACACGGTGTTTCAGGACTACGCCCTGTTTCCCCACATGACGGTGCGCGACAATGTGGCCTATGGGCTGATGGTCAAGGGCGTGGGCAAGCGCGCGCGTCTCGACAAGGCCGAGGAACTCTTGTCGCTGGTCAAGCTGCCGAACTACGGCGACCGCAAGCCGGGGCAACTCTCGGGCGGCCAGCGTCAGCGTGTGGCGCTTGCCCGCGCGCTGATCAACGAACCGCGCGTGCTGTTGCTGGACGAACCGCTGGGCGCGCTGGACCTCAAACTGCGCGAGGCGATGCAGGACGAGCTGAAAGCCTTGCAGAAACGACTGGGCATCACCTTCGTCTTCGTGACCCATGACCAGCACGAGGCTTTGTCGATGGCCGACAGCCTGGCCGTGTTCAACGAAGGCAAGATCGCCCAGATCGGCACGCCCGAGGATGTCTATGCCCGCCCGCAGACCCGCTTCGTGGCGGATTTCGTCGGCTCCTCCAACGTCCTGCCCCCCGATGTGACCGCCGCCCTTGGCGGCCCGACCCAATGGGCCAGCCTGCGCCCGGAATCGGTGCGGCTGGCCCCCTCAGGCCCGTCTGGCACGGTCCGCGCGGTGCGCTATCTGGGCGCGGGTTCGCGCGTGGTGCTCGACATCGGCGGCACCGAACTGGCCGCCATGGTCCCCGCCGGCGATCCGATCCCCGAACCCGGCACGCAAGCCGCCATCGCCTTCGACCCCTCCGCCCTGCATGTGATGGGGGGCTGAGCAATGCCGGCACACGCCCGCTCTCCCTTCCCCCCTCTTTCTGGACCCAAATATCCTCGGGGGGCCCGGGGGGCAGACAGCCCCCCGGCGCCAGCCACAGGGCGCGCGCCATGACGGACACGCCCGCGATCCTCCCCGAACGG
>JASGFG010000044.1:0-30499 GCA_047605605.1 Paracoccaceae bacterium
CTGCTGCTGCGCGCGATCCGCACGCGCGGCCCGGCCCGCTGACCCGCGCGGCCGCGTCAGGCCCCCAGCGGCTTTGTGAACAGGATCCATTCGCTGGCATCGACGGCCCAGTCACCCTTGACAACCGGACGGCGGGCGGTTTCGCGATAGCCCTTGGCGGTATAAAGACGCAGGGCGTCCAGATGCGTATCCTCGGCGATCAGGCTGATCGTGCGGTGGCCTGCATCGGCGGCTACCGTTTCGGCATGGGCCAGCAGCGCGCTGCCCAGCCCCTTGCCGCGAAAGCCCTCATAGGTCGCAAGGACGTTCAGATACCACGAACCGGGGGCCAGCGCCTCCAGCTCCAGCAGGGGGATGAAGATCGGGGGGGTGTCGGGGTCGATGGGGCCGGGGGTTTCCTCGGCCGCATAGCCCAGAAGGCAGGCCGCGACCTCGCCCCCCACCTCGGCCATCCAGGCATTGTTATAGGAGAAATTCCCCGTCGCCCGCGCCGCGCGTTCGCGGCCCCAGGCCCAAGGGTCGCCGTCCGGCCCGACGGATTTCCGCCAGAAATGCAGCGGCAGGTCATCCGCCGCCATGTTGATGAAGCGCACCAGATGCCCGGCGTCCGACGCCCATGCCTTGCGGATCGACATATCGGCTTTCCTTTCGCATCCAGCCTGCGCCTGCCGGATACGAGAGATAGACCATTCCCGGCGGCAATGGCACCCCGTGTCGTCGACACTTGCCAGCCGCGGCGGGGCATCCTAGGACGGGGGCCGAAACGCGATCCCCGGAGGAACTGACATGAGCGACATGGTTTTCCGTTTTCCCGCACCGGGGCCGGAGCCAATGCTGACCGACCTTGACGGTTGGACCAAGGTCGAGGGCAACCCGACTATGAAGACCTGGGTGCAGCATACCTCGATCGACGGCAGCGTGATCAGCGGCACCTGGGCGGCGACGCCGGGCACCTGGCACGCCAGCTACAAGTTCTATGAATTCGTGCATCTGATCGAGGGGCAGATCACCATCACCCCCGATGGCGGCGCCCCGGTGACGCTGCGCCCCGGCGATGCCTTCGTGGTCGAGCCGGGATTCACCGGCACCTGGCTGATCGAACAGCCGGTCCGGAAACACTTCTGCATCAAGCTGAAATAGGGCGGCCGTCGGGCCGCCCGCCCTCGCACCGGCCGAGGGCGGAATAATATTCGCAAAAATCCTTTCCGGGTAGAATGATACTACCCGGTCTTCGCGGAAATGCCGTCTCCTGCCGGAAAAGGGGGATGACGATGGCGAAGATGATCCATTCGATGATCCGTGTGCTGGACGAGGCGCGATCCGTCGCCTTTTACAACACGGCCTTTGGCCTGAAGGTGGTCGAACGGCTGGATTTCGAGACCTTTACCCTGATCTATCTGTCGAACGGCGAAACCGGGTTCGAGCTGGAGCTGACGGTCAACAAGGGCCGCACCGAACCCTATGCCCTGGGCGACGGCTATGGCCATCTGGCCGTTTCGGTCGCCGATGTCGATGCCGAACACGCGCGGCTGACGGCGGCGGGTCTTGCCCCGCGCAAGCTGGTGGATTTCGCCCCCGGCGGCCCCGGCACCCCGGTGATCGCGCGGTTCTTCTTCATCGTCGATCCCGACGGATACCAGATCGAAGTCCTGAAAAGGGGGGGCCGCTACCTTTAGACCGAAAGGCCAGCCCCGCGGAAGGAGGAGCCGCGGGACACTCCCAGCCGAAAAAGAACAGCAAGGAGGAGAGAATGACCACTGCACCCCAAAGGCGTGGGTTGACGCGCCGGGACCTGATTGCCCGCAGCATGGCGGCGGGCGCGGGGCTGATCGTCGGCGCGGGCTTTGTCGCGGCCCCCGATGCCGTCTGGGCCTATGAGGCGACGGCGCTGAAGCCCGAAACCATGGCCACCCTGATCCGCATGGCGCGCGACATCTATCCGCATGACCGGCTGGGCGACGAATTCTATGTCGTGGCCGTCAAGGGATACGACACCGCCGAAGCCGCCCCTGCCGTCGAGGCAGGCATCGCCGCGCTGGATGCGGCGGCGCGGGGCGCCGGACACGCCAGCTATCTGGATGCGGCGTGGGAGGATGACCGCGTGGCGATCCTGCGCGGGATGGAGCATTCGGCCTTTTTCCAGAAGATCCGCGGCGGGCTGGTGACGGGCCTCTACAACCAGAAAGAGGTCTGGCCTCTGTTCGGATACGAAGGCGAATCCTACAGCAAGGGCGGCTACATCCACCGCGGCTTTGACGACATCAACTGGCTCTGACCGGGGAGGGGAAGGACATGGTTGCGAAATTCGACCTGAACGACGACTCGGTCGTGCTGATCGTCGGCACCGGCGCGGGCGGCGGGGTGCTGGCCAACGAACTGGCGCAAAAGGGCGTCAAGGTCGTGGCGCTGGAGGCGGGCGGGCGCTATCTGCCCGAGGATTACATCAACGACGAATGGGACAGCTTTGCCCAGCTGGCCTGGACCGATCCGCGCACCACATCCGGCGACTGGCGGGTGGCGCGCGACTTTTCCGGCCTGCCGGCATGGATCGTCAAGGCGGTCGGCGGCACGACGATCCACTGGGCGGGCGCCAGCCTGCGGTTCCAGGACCACGAATGGAAGGCGCATAGCACCTATGGCCATGTGGCGGGCGCCAACCTGCTGGACTGGCCCATCGACGGCGCCGAAATGGCCCCTTGGTATGACAAGGCCGAGGCCAAGCTGGGCGTGACCCGCACCGGCGACCGGCCCGGCCTGCCCGGCAACAACAACTACAAGGTGCTGGAAAAGGGCGCCCTGGCGCTTGGCTACAAGGAGGTGTCGACCGGCCGCATGGCCATCAACTCCATCGACTATGACGAACGCATGTCCTGCCAGCAGACGGGATTCTGCTTTCAGGGCTGCAAATGGGGCGCCAAATGGTCGGCGGCCTATACCGACATCCCCCGCGGCGAGGCAACCGGCAACCTGGAGGTGCGCGACCGCTGCCATGTCATGCGGATCGAACATGACGACAAGGGCCGCGTGACCGGCGCGCTTTACGTCGACAAGGACGGCAACCAGCAGTTCCAGAAGGCGCGCCTCGTCTGCGTCGCGGGGAACTCCATCGAAAGCCCGCGGCTGCTGCTGAACTCGGCCTCGTCGATGTTCCCTGACGGGCTGGCCAATTCCTCGGGCCAGGTGGGGCGGAACTACATGCGCCATGTGACCGGATCGGTCTACGGGGTGTTCCCGAAGCCCGTGCGGATGTGGCGCGGCACCACAATGGCGGGCATCGTGCGGGACGAGGCGCGGTTCGATGCGGGCCGCGGCTTTGTCGGCGGCTATGAGCTGGAAACCCTGTCGCTGGGCCTGCCGTTCATGGCGGCCTTCCTCGACCCCGGCGGCTGGGGGCGCGGCTTCACCTCGGCGCTGGACGGGTATGAGAACATGGCCGGGATGTGGATCGTGGGCGAGGACATGCCGCAGGAGACGAACCGCATCACCCTGTCTTCCACGGTGAAGGATGCCCATGGCCTGCCGGTGCCGGATGTGCATTTCGATGACCATCCGAACGACATCGCCATGCGGACCCATGCCTACAAGCTGGGCGAGGCGATCTATCGCGAGGCGGGGGCCACGCGCACCTTCCCGACGCCGCCCTATCCGTCCACCCACAACCTCGGGTCCAACCGTATGTCGGCCAACCCGCGCGACGGCGTGGTCAACAAGCATGGGCAAAGCCACGACATCGCCAACCTGTTCATCTCGGACGGCAGCCAGTTCACCACGGGGGCGGCGGAAAACCCGACGCTGACCATCGTGGCGCTGGCGATCCGGCAGGCCGACCATATCGCGGGCGAGATGAACCGGCAGAACATCTGACCCCCTGCCGGGTCGCGCGGGCCCCGGACGGAAACGTCCGGGGTTTTCCGTTTCCTCAGGCGGCGGCGTCCAGCCGCTTGGGCGGCACGGCGGCCGCGCCCTTTTCCAGCCGCACCAGACAGGTGCAGCGCAGAAGCGAGGCGAAGTTCACCGGCTCGCCATGAAACTCCAGCACTTCGCGATGCAGGGTCGACAGGAACGCCGCGGTGGATTCCCCCTGTTCATGGGCGATCTGGTCCAGGATCGTCCAGAACGCCGCCTCCAGCCGGACCGAGGTGCTTTGTCCGTTCAGCCGGATGCGGCGCGTGACCGGCACATAGCGGGCGGGGTCCTGCTTGGCAAAAAGTTCGCACATGATTGCGGCTCCTCCCTTCCACAACTGATACGACTATTGTGCGGGCGCGCGTGGCTGTCAAATCGGCCAAAAGGCAGGGGCGGGCGACGGACCCGGACCCGGCAGGACGGTTCGCCTTTTTCGACCGCCCCCCGTCCGCGGCAGGGCCGCCTGTGCGCCGATCGTCCGCGGCAAGCGGCGGCTTTACGCCAGGATCATTCTGAAGAAGGGTGTGCTGTGAAAAACGGGGGAGGAACCGATGCTCGACGCCCATCAGCATTTCTGGAAGGTCTCGCGCGGGGATTACGGCTGGATGTCGCCCGACCTGACCACGCTTTACCGCGACTTCGGCCCCGATGACCTTTGGCCGCAGATGCAGGCGGCGGGGATCACGCAGACGGTTGTGGTTCAGGCCGCCGAGACCGAGGCAGAGACCGACTTTCTACTGGACATCGCGGTGCGGACGGATTTCGTCGCGGGCGTGGTCGGCTGGATTGACATGCTGTCGGAAGGGTTCGCCGCCCGGCTGGATCATTACGCGGCACAGCCGAAATGGGTGGGCCTGCGCCCGATGTTGCAGGACCGTGACCCGGCGCTGATCGCCGATCCGCGGTTCCGCGCCGCCCTGGCGCAGGTGGCGCGAAAGGGCGTGTCGTTCGACATTCTGACCTTTCCGCGCCATCTGCCCGCGATGGTGGACGCGCTGCACGCCACGCCTGGGCTGCACGCGATCCTCGACCATATCTCGAAACCCGACATGGGCGGGGAAATCGACCCCGGCTGGCGCGCGGGGATCGAGGCTTTGGCAGCGGTGCCGGGCCTGCATTGCAAGATCTCGGGCCTTGTGACCGAGGCCGGGGCGGACTGGACCCCCGCCCGCATCCGCCCCTTTGTCGAGGTGGTGGCGCGCGCCTTCGGTCCCGGCCGGCTGGTCTTCGGATCCGACTGGCCGGTCTGCACGCTGGCGGCCAGCCACGCGCAGGTGGTCGATCTGGCCCGCGACCTGCTGGGGCGGCTTTACGGCCCCGAGGACATGCAGGCGATCTTTCAGACCAACGGGCGGCGGTTCTATCGTCTGGCCTAGCTCAGCCGTCCAGTGCCGCGCGCATGTCGTCCAGATCGGCGCAAGGGTGGACGCCCAGCCTTGCCAGATCGCCCGTCACATCGACCGGCAGGCCCGAGTTCGAATCCTTTGGAACCTCGTTCAGCCTGCCGCCGATCAGCAGGGGCAGATCCATCCCGCGCCCCTTCATCGCCACAAGGACCGCACCGGCATAGCTGAGCGCGACACCGTTGTAGGTGCTGATCGCAATGGCGTCGGCGCCCGCCTCCTGCGCGCGTTCGACCAGCGTTTCGGGATCGACCGAAACGCCGGCGTCGACGATCCCGGCGCCAAGGCCACTGAGCGCCTGTTCCACCAGATACTTTCCATGCTCGTGCACATCGGTGGTGCCGACGCAGATACGCAAGGGGCGGGGCAGGGGGGTCTGGCCGGCGACCCAGGCTTCGGCCTTGTGGTTCAGCTCTCGCGCCCATTCGGCATGGATCAGAGGTGCGCGCCCGCGCGGGGTTTCGGCGCCGGGGCCGAACAGCGCCTCCATCCGTTTCGGACCCATCCGCCGGATGGCCAGCATCAGCGCGGCGGGATCGTCCATCGGCACGCCCCGGTCGGTCAGCCCGGCCAGCGTGGCGGCGGCAAAGCGGCGCCCGCCCTCGACCAGGCGGTCGGCCATCGCCTGCACCTTGGGCCAATCGAACACCGCATCATAGAAAGGCGCGTGCTGGACCAGCCTGTGGGCAAAGGTCTGGGCGTCGATGATCTCCTCCACATCCGGGATGCGGACGTTTTCTGTGACGGGCACCGGGTTGATCGCGTGCCCCAGCGGCCAGCGGCCCAGCGAAAGAATGTCGGCCATCAGATAGCTGGACAGGCTGGCGTAATTGCCCGCCGCCGAAGACTGATAGGCCACGGTATTGCCGAAGATCATCGTGCCCGGCGTATCGGACACCTGCGCCAGCGCGGCATGAAAGGCCGCGCGGCTCAGCGGGTCGCTGAAATGGTGGCCATAACAATGGCCGATCCTTGCGCCGATCAGCCCCTCGACGATGTGCTTTTCGATCAGCACCATGCCAAGCGCGCAGGCCATGTCGATGAACAGCCCCGCGAACCCGTCGTCCAGGTTGGAATGGACCAGCACCTCGGCATCCTGCGCCGCGATCAGGCCAAGCGCGGTGACAGTGGCCTCGGTCGTGGCCACGTCATCATCCCAATAGGGTAGGCGAAAGGTGAAATACTGCCCCAGATTACCCAGGGACGAGGCCCCCGCGGCCAGGGCCGCACAGGTATTCTCGACCGCGCCCGGCAGGCCCAGCATGAAGTCGCCGAAGTGGTTCGCGGCGGGCGCGGCATGGGTGATGCGGGCGAAATCCTCGGGGCCGTTCAGGACGATGCCGGTGCCCCGCGTCGCATTGGCCCGCATGGATTGCGGATAGCCCATCGACCAGTCCAGCGTGATGCCGAAACGATCGACGATCACGCCTGCCTCGCGGCATTTGCCATGCACCTCGGCAATGGCCCAGATGGTGCGGTCGACGTTGCGGAATCCGATATGGGCGTGCTGCATGATGCGCCCCTGCGCGGCGGTGCGGCGCTTGTATTCCGCCTCCGATGCGACGCCCTCTTCGCTCAGGAAGGGGCAGGGGCCAAGCCGCCAGTCGCGCGCCAGGGCGCGACCCCGGGCAAGAAGATCGGCGCCCGGCGTCAGGCGCGGGTCGGTCAGGGCGGGCGGGGAAAGGACGGTCATGGGCAAGTCCTTGCGATAAAGCCGCGCACCAGACCGGCCAACCGGTCGGGATGGGCGGCGGGGTGGAAATGGGCGCCGGGCACCATGGCCAGGGTGGCACCGGGAATGGCCTCGGCCATCCGGCGGGACATGGGCGGCGGGCACATCTCGTCCGCCTCCGCCGCCACGACCAGCGCAGGCACCGCGATGCGGGGCAGATCGGCCAGACGGTCATGGTCCAGCAGCATCCTGACCCGCCTTTCGGTGACGGCAAACGGGGCGAGCCTTTCCGGAGCGGCGGCGACGGCGGCAGCAAGAGCCGGCGCATTCGCCTCCAGATAGGCGGCCTCGTGCCCCAGAACATGGGTCATGTCCTGATACGCCTCGGCCAGCCCTGCGCCGATCATCGCGGCCCGGGCCCGGAACATCGCGACAAAGCGGGCGTCCGCTTGCGCCCAGCTGGCGCTGAGGGTGAGGGTCAGGATCAGCCCCGCGTGATCCAGCGCCAGAACCTGCGCCACCGCGCCGCCGGTGGAATGCCCGACGACATGCGCGGGGCCGCCGGTCTCGCGCAGGATCGCGGCCATGTCGGCGGCGATCTGCGGAATGGAATAGGGACCGTTCGGCCGGTCGCTGCGCCCCGCGCCGCGATGGTCGGCGATGATCAGCCGGTGGTCGCCCGCCAGATCCGCCGCCACCCCCGCCCAGAAGCGCCCGTCGCCGCCCAGACCGGGGATCAGCAGCACCCGCGGGCCACACCGGCCCATGGTCTCGTAATGGATGCGGCAACCATCGGCGGCGGTATGGATCATCCCAGCACCTCCTCCACCGCCGCGCGCAGCGACAGGCCGGTCACGGCCGATGTCTTCGGGTTGACCGCCGAGGGCGCATTGACCATGCGGAACTCGGCCACCCCTGCCGGGCTTTCCACGTGGATCTCATGCACATTTCCGGGTGCGGCGGGATCGGCCACCACCCGCACCGTCAGCGCTGCCTCCGGCGCGGTCAGGGCCAAAGTCAGCGCGACATTCAGGTTCTTCGGATAAAGACGCGCCGCCTGCGCGGCCGTTCCCTCGAACAGCACCAGCTCTGTCGCCAGACCGTTCGGGTCATGCCCCAGGGCCACCAGCTCCGCACGCCATGCCGCCACCGGTTTACGAGAGGTATAGCGGATCGCCACGCCCGGCAACGGCGCCACCGCGCGCAGATAATCCAGCCCCGCGATCGCACCCGAAGGAATGACCAGCCGCGCCCCCGGAGTCCGCGCCGCGGCCAGCACCTCGGCCCGCAAGCCCGGATCGGCCAGCGCCCCGGTAGAGGCCAGAACCACCGGCATCCCGGCGCGCAACACGGCCGGGACATAGGCCGCCACCGCGGGTTGCCCCGCCGCCTCGACCACCACCACGGGATGCGCCGCCAGCAGCGCGGACAGGTTCGCCGCCACACGAATGCCCGGCGGCAAGCCATCCGTCTCCGTCCGGCGCAACACCACCCAGTCGAGGCCCCGCGCGGCAAGGCCCGCATGAACCTCGCGCGCGATGGCCCCGAACCCGATCAGCCCGATTGTCGGCATCCTGCCGATCCCCCCGCCATTCCCGTCATCCTGCCGTCCCTTCCCCCCTTCATCTTGGTCCAAATACCCTGCGGGGAGGGCCGGAGGGGTGCAAAACCCCTCCGGGGCCGGCCACAAGTCACCAGCCTATTCCGGCTTGCGCTGATCCGCAGGCTGGGCAGCAAACACCGTCGCCTGCTCGATCTGCAAGACGTTCTCGGGCCGGGGAAAGTTCGAGGGGACGATGTCCCCCGCCCGGCGCGGCCGCCCGATCAGGCGAAAGAAATCCTCCAGCCCGTTCGGAACGATCAGCCAGACCCATTTCAGGCTGGCGTCGGTTTCGTTGATGAACATGTGCCGGACTCCTTTGGGTAGAAAGATCGCCGTGCCGGGGGTCAGGGGGTATTCCTTCCCCTCGACCACCGCGCGGCCCTTGCCCTCAAGGATATAAAGCGCCTCTTCATTGTCGGGATGGCTGTGTTCGCGGACATACCCGCCGGGGGCGACGGTCTGCGTGCCCATGGCAAAGGGAAATTCCATCCCCACGATATGCGGGGCCAGCGCCACGTCGATATGGCCGTTGGCGGGCACCGGCTGCCAATAGCTTTCCCGCTCCTCGGGTGGCGAGATGTGGATATGCGAGGGGGCGGTTTTCAGGCTGAGGTCGGTCATGGGCGACTCACTGTTGGAAGGGCGTCTGAACGGCATTTCCTTTCGATCAGCCTAGCGTGCAAAAAGTGCATACACAATAGTGGACAGATTGTTGTCCTTGCGCCAAAGTCACCCCAATGCGGGCGCGAGTCCCGTTGACAGGACAGGGGGCGCGGATGGCGCAAGCGGAAATCTGGGACGTGCTGGTGATCGGCACGGGGTCGGCGGCCTGCGCCTCGGCGTTGCGCGCGGCGAAGGGCGGGCTGAAGGTGCTGGCCATCGAAAAGACCGAATGGCTGGGTGGCACCTCGGCCATGTCCGGCTCGGGCATCTGGATTCCGGCGAACCATGTCGCCGCGCGCGACGGCATCCCCGACAGCCGGGAAGAGGCGCTGACCTATCTGCGCGCCGCAGCGCCCGAAGGCTGGGCCGCGGAAGAGGACGAACTTTGGCAGGGTTTCGTCGAATCCGGCCCGAAGATGCTACAATTCCTTGAGGAGAACACGCCGCTCGACCTGCGCATCATCGAAGAACCCGATCCCTATGCCGAGAAACCGGGTGGCAAGCTGCGCGGCCGCATGGTTTCCCCCATGCCGCTGTCGCGCAATCTGGTGGGGCGCTATGCGCGCAACATGCGCCGGTCGACCCTGCCGCATTGCTTTACCTATCAGGAGGTGGTCGATGATGATGTCTATCACCATCCGATACGCGCCGGGCTGAAGCTGTGGCCCAAACTTCTGTCGCGCTGGTTGCGCAATGCCGGCGGACAAGGGACGGCGCTGATGACCGGGCTGATCCGCGGCTGCATGGATGCGGGCGTCACCTTCCGGCTGGAGACCCGCGCTGTCGCGCTGGTGCAGGATGAAACCGGCGCGGTGACCGGGGCCGAGGTCGACTGCAACGGCCAGCGGCAGATCCTGACCGCCCGCCGTGGTGTGGTCATCGCCACCGGCGGGTTCGAATGGGATCAGGCGATGCGCCAGCAGAACTTTCCCGGCCCGCTGGACCGTCTGGGCAGCCCGCGCACCAATACCGGCGACGGGCAGCGGATGGCGCAGGCCGCCGGGGCCGAGATGGCGCGGATGGATCAGGCGAACATCTATCCCTGCCTGCCCACCCGCTATCAGGGCAAGCCGCATGGCCTGCCCATGACCTTTCAGGCCGAGCCGCATTCCATCGTGGTCGACCGCCATGCCGCGCGTTTCGTCAGCGAGACCGATTTCAACATCGGCGAGGCGATGGACAGGCGCGATACCGAAGGCCAGCCACAGCATCTGCCCTGCTATCTGGTGGGCGACCATCGGTTCCTGAATACCTCTCTGCCGTTCCGCTGGTATGCCTCCTACGAACCGGACTGGGTGAAAAGGGCCGATACGGTCGAGGGGCTGGCCGCGCAACTGGGCCTGCCGCCAGCGGCGCTCAGGGCCAGCATCAAGCGCTGGAACGCCATGTGCGCGGCCGGGCGCGACAGCGACTTCCATCGCGGCGAAAGCGGGTGGGAGGATTACAAGGCCCATGGTCCCGAAAACCGGCTGAAGCCTATCGACCGCGCCCCCTATATCGGGATGAGCCTGAACCGCTCGATCCTGGGCACCAAGGGCGGCGCGCGCACCAATGCCGGGGGACAGGTCCTGCGCCCGGATGGCAGCGTGATCGCCGGGCTTTACGCGGCCGGGCTGGCGATGGCGAACCCGTTTGGCACGCGGGCGATGGGGGCGGGCACGACCATCGGCCCGAACATGACCTGGGGCTATGTCGCGGCCGAGACGATGCTGAAGCAGAACCGCTAGGTTGCCGATCGTGCAGCGGGGGTTTCATACCCCCGCGCGGGCTATTTTCATCTGGAAACAAGGGAAAGCGGGCGTTCCTTGCGGCCCTTGCACCCCCCTGCCGAAACAACCCTCCGGATCGGCGGCACGAAACCTGTCGCTGCCTTTCCCCTTCATCTTGGTCCAAAACCCCTCCGGGGCTGGCCAAGGGGTTGATCCCTCTGCTGCAAGGGGACCGCCTGTCAGCCCAGCTTGTCCTGGATCCGGTGCAGGTTGTGGATGCGGTTTGCGACCTGCACCGCGACGGGGTGAAAGGGCACCGGTTGCATCGCCGTGACCGGCACAGGCATCTGGTCGTCGGTGCGCGTCTCGGCGGCGAGGCGGCCGAGTTCCTGACCATAGCTCATCGACAGCGCCACGCCGCGGCCGGAATAGATGCCCCCGAAGACAAGGCCGGGGCCAAGGCGGTAAAGCCGCGGCTTGCGGTCGGGCACCACGGCGAAAGTGCCGGACCAGTATTCCTGCATCTGGGGGCTCGTGCCGCCAAAGGCCGAGAAGGCCTTGCCCAGCATTCGCGCCACCTTGGCGCGGCCGCGGTCGGCCTCGTTCAGCCAGAGCGTATGGGTGCCGCCGCTGACCAGCCGCCCGTCCACGTCATAGTGGAAATAGCGGATGTCGCGACGCATGTCCGATACCGCCGGATTGCCGGGCAGGATCTGCGCGCGCAGTTCCGGAGACAGGACCGGGGTCGCCGACTGGAACACCTTGAACGGGATCAGCGTCCGTTTCAGCCCTGGCCAGATGTCGCCGGTCAGCGCATTGGTGGCCAGCACCACCTGCGGCGCCTTGACCGAGCCGCCCTTGGTATGGACGCGCCAGGCATTTCCGACCCGCTCGATCCGCGTCGCGCGGCTGTTTTCATGGATCACCACCCCCTCGCGTTCCAAGGCGGCGGCAAGGCCGACGGTCATGGCAAAAGGGTTGATATGGCCTGAGTTGCGCACCATCCAGCCGCCCAGATAGGGGCTGCCGATGCGCGCCGTCACCTCGTCACGGTCGAACCAGTCGACGCGGGCGCCAAGCGCTTTCCATTCATCATGGAACTGGCGGGCGCGGGCCAGCGTCGGCTCGGAATGGGCGGGCTGGATCCAGCCCTGCTGCACCTGATGCGCGTCGATGCCGAAGCGCTGCATCAGGCCGAATGCCACATCGGCCGATTCTGCCACCATGGCATTATACCGCTGGCCGCGGTCCTTGCCGAAGGCGGCCTCATATTCGGAAGGCGCGGCCTTGGAATGGTGAGAGATCACCAGCCCGTTGTTGCGCCCCGAAGCGGCAGAGCCGATCTCGTTGCCTTCCAGCAGCACCACCTTCATCCCGGCATCGCGGGCGCCAAGCGCCGCCGCAAGGCCGGTGAAGCCGCCCCCCACCACCAGCACATCGGCCGACTGATCGCCACGCAGGGGCGCGGCGGCGGTCCGCTGCATCGCCGTCTTGCGCCAGAGGTGCGGGGTTTTCCAGTCGACCTCAAACATGCAGCGTCTCCTCGGTGGCGCCACCCAGATAGAGGTCGCCCAGATCGGAATGCGCGGCGATCTCGGCCGAGGGGCCATGCAGGCGCACCCGGCCCGTGTTCAACAGGTAAGCATAATCGCCGCATTCCAGCGCCAGCTGGGCGTTCTGTTCCACCAGCAGGATCGACAGCCCCGCCTGTGACAGGTCCAGGATGATGTGAAAGATCTGATGCACGATCTTTGGCGCCAGCCCAAGCGAAGGTTCGTCCAGCATCAACAGTCGCGGTTCGGCCATCAGCGCGCGGCCGATGGCCAGCATCTGCTGCTGGCCGCCCGACATGCGCGAGGCCATGCCGTTCCTGCGTTCCTTCAGGATCGGGAACAGGCTGAACACATCGTCGCGCAGCGTCTCGAACGACTTGCCCGCGCGGCCGGTATGGGCGGCGACAAGGTTTTCCTCGACCGTCAGGCGTTGAAAGATCTGCCGTCCCTCGGGGCAATGGACCAGACCCATCCGCACCACCTGTTCGGGCCGCGCGCCGGTGATGTCGCGCCCGTCGAATTCGATCCGCCCCGCTGTCGCCCGCGCGACACCGGAGATCGAGTTCAGCAGCGTCGTCTTCCCCGCGCCGTTCGGCCCAAGGATCACCACGATCTCGTTCGGGTCGACCGACAGGTCGACCCCTTCAAGAACGCCGACGCGCCCGTAGCCCGAGCTTAGCCCGGCGACGTTCAGCAGCGGCTTTGATGTCGTCGATGTCATCGGAGGTTCCCAGATAGGCGAGTTGAACGTCGGGGCTGGCCTGCACCTGGGCAGGGGTGCCCTGGAACAGCAGCTTGCCGTGATGCATGACCACGATCCGGTCACACAGCGTCATGACCAGATCCATGTCATGTTCGACCACGATCATGATCAGGTCGGGGTTGCGCAAGCTGGCCAGCCGCTCGGTCAGTTCCGCCGTCTCGTGGTGGTTCAGACCGGCGGCGGGTTCGTCCAGCAGCAGCACGCGCGGGTTCATGACCAGCGCGCGGGCGATTTCCAGCATCCGCTGGCGGCCGTAGGGCAGGCTGCCCGCCTCGGCATCGGCATAGCCTTGCAGGTCGAACAGGCGCAGCATGTCCATCGCGCGGGCGCGGCGGCGGGCGTTCTGTCGCGCCTCGAACGGGGGCCAGAGGACTTCTTTCCACGTCCCGCCGCCTTCGGTGGCGTAGAAACAGACCTCCAGGTTTTCCAGTGCGGTCATCTGGTCGAAAAGCCGGATGTTCTGATAGGTACGCGCGATGCCTTCCTGCGCGATCCTGTATTTCTTCTGCCCGTCGATGCGCCTGCCATCCAGCACGATGGCGCCGCCGGTCAGGGTATAGCTGCCCGCCGTCAGGTTGATCAGCGTGGATTTCCCGGCGCCGTTCGGGCCGATGATGCCGTGGATCAGGCCCGGGGCGAAATCGGTCGACACATCGTCGGTCGCGACGTTGGACCCGTATTGCTTGCGAAGGTTCTGGAAGATCAGGCTCATTTCCCGAACAGCCCCCGGATCAGTTTTTCAGGGCCGAAGCTGCGCGGGATGATCCCGGCGGGCCGGATGATGATCAGAACCACCATCAGCAGGCCCATGAACAGGATGCGCCATTCGGAAAACTCGCGCAGAACCTCGGGCAGCAGGATCAGGATGGCGGCGCCGACGATGATGCCCAGGATATTGCCGATACCGCCGACCACGATCATCAGCACGATCAGCACGGATTCCTGCAAGGTAAAGCTTTCCGGGCTGACGAACCGCTGGGACGCGGCAAAGATCACCCCCGCGACCGAGCCGATGGTGGCCGAGGTGGCAAAGGCCGCGAGTTTCGCATTGGTGGTGTTGATGCCCACGCCGCGGGCGGCATCCTGATCCTCGCGGATGGCGGCCCAAGCTTTGCCCAGAAGCGATCGTTCCAGCCGCCAGACAAGTATGCCGACAAGGATCACCACGACCAGCAACAGCCAGTAGATTTCCACCGGGCGGGCAAATTCGACCCCCAGGATCGAGGCCTTGTCCAGCCGCGCGATGCCCTTTGGGCCGCCGGTCAATCGGTCCATGTTGTTGAGGATGATGCGGATGATCTCGCCAAAGCCCAGCGTCACGATGGCAAGGTAATCACCGCGCAGGCGCAGAACGGGGATACCCAGCAAAATCCCCATGAGCGCGCCGAGACAGGCCGCAATCGGCAGGATCGCCAGCAGCGGCCAGTGCAGGTCAAGCTGCGCGCTGGACAGCATCGCATAGGTATAGGCCCCGACCGCGTAGAACGCGACAAAGCCCAGATCCAGCAGGCCGGCATAGCCGATGACGATGTTCAGCCCGATCCCCAGCAGCACATAGATCAGCAGGCTGTTGGCGACGCGGATGTAATAGTTGGGCAGGAAGGGCGTGATCGCGATCAGGGCGACGAGGGCTGCGAACACCCCCCACGCGACGACGCGGTTTGCGCGGGGCTTCACCGCCGGAATTGCTTCGGTGACGGCCATCAGAATTCCCTCTTGTAGACCATGCTTTCCTCGCTCACCGGCTCTCCCAGCAGGCCGGCGGGGCGGAACAGCAGCACGAGGATCAGGATCGCAAAGGCCAGCACGTCACGGTATTCGGTGCCCAGATACCCGCCAGAGATCACCGGCAGCAGCGCCGTCCCCGCCACCTCGACAAAGGCCAGGATGAACGATCCCAGCACCGCGCCGGGGATCGAGCCTATGCCGCCAAGGATGGCCGCGGTGAATGCCTTCAGCCCCACGACCGCGCCCATGGTGGGCGACATGATGCCGTAATAGCTGGCGTAAAGGATGCCCCCCGCCGCGCCAAGGAACGGCCCGGCAAAGAACACCAGTGAAATCGCCCCGTTGACGTTGATGCCAAGGAGTTGCGAGGTCGACCGGTTCTCGGACACTGCCCGCACGATGATGCCAAGGCGCGAGCGGTTGACGAGGAAATAGAGCCCCCCCATCAGGAGGAAGGCCGCGATCAGGATGCCGATCTGGACCGAGGTGATGGTCCCCCCCATCACATTGTATCGTGTGACCGGAAAGAACGACGGAAACATCTGCGGTTGCGGCCCGGCCAGGATCTGCGTGGCCGAAACCAGCGCCAGAGACACCCCCAGCGAGGACAGCATCGGCGCCAGGCGGCTGGAATTGCGCAAGGGCTTGTAGGCCAGCCTCTCGATCCCGACGCCAATGGCCCCGACCAGCAGGATCGCGCCGAAGAAGGCCCCGGTCAGCACCAGCGCCCCGGCCCCGCCGATGTCGCCGACCAGCATGGAAAGGATCAGGAAAGCCGCATAGGCACCCAGCATGAACATCTCGCCATGGGCGAAGTTGATCATGCGCAGCACCCCATAGACCATGGTGTAGCCAAGCGCGATCAGCGCATAGATCGCGCCGATCGTCAGCGCGTTGAACGTCTGTTGAACAAGTGTTCCCAGCATGGGTGGGTGGCGTCCTGTCCGAAAGGCACACCGTCCGGCAGGCCGGCGACGGGCGCTGGTGGGAATGCGGTCCGGCCTTGTGGCGCGCTGCTCAAGGTCCAGGGGTCCGGCATGACGAAGGCCGCCGCCGGTCTGGCGGCGGCCCCGGCGCAGCTTACTTCTGCCCGATCAGTTTGAACTCGGTCCCCTCGACCTTGTAGAGGTAGGACGGGGCCACCTTCAACTCGCCCGTCGCGTCGAATTCCAGATCGCCCACGGCGGTGGAAACCTTGACGTTGTGCAGGGCGGTGTTCATGTCCTCGCGCGTCAGGCCCTTGGTATCCTTCAGGACCTGTTCCAGAATCTGGCCCTGAACATAGCCATAGATCGAATAGGGTCCGGCCTCTTCGCCATACTTGTCCTTGTAAAGCTTGGCGAATTCCGCAATCGCGGGGGATGCGTCCATCGGCGGCACCTGAATGGCGACCAGCGCGCCCTGCACGTTCGCCTCGCCCGCCTGGGTGATGAAGTCGGGCGTATAGGCGCCGTCGGGGGCGATCAGCGTCGCCTTGACGCCCTGTTCGTGCATCTGCTTGGCGAACAGCGACAGCTGCGGCATCACCGCGCCCAGATAGATGACATCAGGGTTCTTGGTCTTGATCTGCGCCAGCACGGCGGTGAAGTCCACATCGGTGGGCGCCACGGCCAGCGTGTCCAGAACCTCGCCCCCGCCCTCCTTGAAGTTCTTGGCGAAGATTTCCGAAATGCCCTGACCGAAGACCTGTTTGTCGTTCACGATGATGGCGGTTTTCGCGCCCAGATCCTTGATCGCATATTCGGCGGGCAGCAGGGCGCCTGCCAGGTCGTTCGCCACCGGGCGGACCATGTATTTGTAGCCCTGCTGGGTCAGCGACGGGTTCGACCCGAAGGTCATCGTCGGCAAGGTGCAATCCTCGTAGATCGGCAGGGTCGACTGCGCGACACCCGAGTTGAAGTTCACAAGGCCGATGATCACCGAATCCTCGTCGCAGAACTTTTGCGCGACCAGCGTGCCTTCGCGCGGGTCGGCCTTGTCGTCCTGCTGGTCATAGGCGACGGTCACGCCGTTCACGCCACCCGCGGCGTTCAACTTGTCGACGTAGAGTTTGAAGCCATTGTGCCAGGTGGTGCCGAAATAGGCCTGCGGGCCGGACAGCGGGCCTGCCATGGCCACGGTGATTTCCTCGGCCATCAGCGGCTGGGACAGCATGGCGGCGGACAGAAGCAGTGCAGCGGTCAGTTTCATCCTTGGACTCCCTGTGGATGCATCATGCGGACAGGGGGGACGCCATTCCGGTCATATCACCCGATTCCTGCCACACCTCGGTGTCGAGATGACGCATGGAAGCAGGGGAATCGCTTCATGTCAATAAAGTGTCGACACTCTTGCGTTCAATTCTGTGCAGAGTTAGCGTTTGCCGGTGCCCGGACGGACCGGCGCCGCCTTGGCGCGGTGTCGATGTCCGGGGCGTAAACCTTCAGAAGCGCGTCCTTCAACGCGCGTTGCGTGGCGGAAACGGTCATCTCGATATGGGCGCGCAGCAGCTCCACCCCCTTTTCGGCATCCCGGCGCACAGCCGCCTCGACGATGCCGCGATGCGCCAGGATCTGGGCGCTGTCGTGGGTCACATGTTCGATCTGGATGCGGCGGATGAAACGGATCCGGGCGTTGATCGAGGCAAGCGTGGCCATCAATTCCGGGTTGCCCGAGGATTCCGCGATCAGCAGGTGAAAGCCTTCGTCCTGCACCAGAACCTCGTCGGCGTCGCGGGTGGAATATCCCGGCTCGACACTGTCCCAATAGGCGCGCAAGCGGTCGATCTGGTCATCCTCGGCCCGGTCGCACATCAGCCGGAAGGCCGCGCATTCGATGATCGACCGCAGTTCATACAGATCCAGCAGACCCTCGGTCGACAGGCCGCGCACAAAGAACCCCCGGTTGGGCGTCAGCGTCACGAAGCCTTCGGAGGCCAGCCGGTTCAACGCCTCGCGCACGGGCGTGCGCGACAGGCCAAGGCTGCGGGAAAGCTGCACCTCGTTGATGCGTTCCTCGGGTTTCAGGCGAAATTCGACCAGAAGCTTGCGAATCGCATGATAGGCGCGCTCGCTGCTGTCGGCGGATCGGCGGCTGTCCGCCTCGGGCGGCGGGTCTGGCTGAGGGGTCATGGCATCTCCGGCGACTGTCGGCACACTCTGTCTACAGCATCTGAGTGCATTTTCTTTGAACCACAGGCAAGCGATGAAACGCCGGCCGCAGCGACAGGAGGCGGGCGATGAGGCTGGGCGTGCTGGGGGTCGGCCATCTGGCGAGGGCGATCCTGAAGGGGCTGGACCGCGCCGGTGTCGATCCTTCGCAGGTGATCCTGTCGCCTCGCGGGCACGGGCCGGAACTGGCGGCGGCACAGGGATACGGGCTGGCCGCCGACAATGTGGAACTGGTGGCGCGGGCCGATGTCGTTCTGCTGGCCGTGCGGCCCGCGGCTGCGGCTTCGGCGGTGACGGGCCTGCCCTGGCGGGCGGGGCAGGTGCTGCTTTCCGCCTGTGCGGGGGTTTCTGCGGATACCCTTTCCTCCGTCGCGCCGGGCGCGCGGGTTGTGCGGATCATGCCGATGACGGCGGCGGAAATCGGCCGCAGCCCGACGACGATCTTCCCGGATGATCCCGTCGCGCGCGGGTGGATCGAAAAGCTGGGCCCGGTCGTCCCCCTTGCGCGCGAGCAGGATTTCGAGGTCGCGACCGTTTCCGCCGCCGTCTATGGCTGGGCGCAGGATCTGATCGCGCGCACCGCCGACTGGTCCGCGGCGCAGGGGCTGGATGCGGCGACGGCCCGCCTGCTGGTCGCCCGCACGTTCGAGGGCGCGGGCGCGCTGATCGCGGAAAAGCCGGAACCGATGCCGCAACTGCTGGAGGAACTGGTAACCCCCGGCGGCATCACCGAGCGGGGGCTTCAGGTGCTGGGCGGCGCGGGTCTTCCGGCGGCATGGGACGCCGCCTGTCAGGCCGTGCTGGACAAGCTGCGCGATCAGCGCCCCGGCGGGTCGCCATAGACATGGCCGCCCGCCGCCTGATCGGTGGGGCTGACGATGATTTCGGCCAGATCGACGTGACCGGGCAGCCGCAGCGCCGCGATCAGCGTGGCGGCCACATCCTCGGGGTGCAACGGGCGCTGGCGGGTATACATGCGCTCGGCCAGCTTTTCCCGGTCGCCGCCAAAGGCGCGCAGATAGACCTCGGTTTCCACGCGGCCCGGTGCGATTTCCGTCACACGCACGCCGGTTCCGGCAAGGTCGTGTCGCAGGACGCGCCCGGCCTGCGACAGCCCGGCCTTTGCGCCGCCATAGGTCGCCGTGCCGGGAAAGACCGCCCCCGCCGCCGTGCTGGTGATGTTGAACACATGGCCCCTTTGCCGGGCGACCATCCCCGGCAGGACCATGCGGATCAGCTGCAAGGGCGCGGTCAGGTTCAGTGCCACGACCTCGGCCGTTTCCTCGGCCGTCTGTTCGTGCAGGGGGCGGACCGAGTTGAGCCCGCCCGCATTGTTCACCAGCACGTCAATTTCCGCCTGACCGAGCGCCGCCGCAATCCCCGCATGGTCGCGTACATCCGCCACCAGCGGGACCAGCCGCGGCCCCAGTTCATCGGCCAGCGCCGACAGCGCCTCCCCGCTGCGGGCAAGCGCGTGGACCGTCATCCCCTCGGCCACCAGCGCGCGGGCGACGGCGGCGCCGATGCCCTTGGACGCCCCGGTAACAAGCGCGGTCGCGTAATTCATCCCAGCCCCCCTTACAGAGCGCCATTGCGCGCGACGACCCGCAGGATCTCGACCAGCCCGGCCTCGCGCGCGGCGCGCAGGTCGTCGTTCGTGCGCGTGCCGATGGCCCCGGCGGTGGAGGCGGCAACGGTGGCGATGGTCGCCTCGTCCAGCCGCGCCTCCAGCAGGTCATCCCAGATTGCCTGATAGGTCGGACCGTATTTGCGCAGGAACGGCTCCATCCCGTCGGCGTTCAGCGCGTTCGAGATGAAGGCCCCTTGCAGCGTCCATTTCGGTCCCGGTCCATAGATGAAGGCCCGGTCGATGTCGGCGACCGAGGCGATGCCGTCACGCGCCATGGCAATCGCCTCGCGCCACATCGCGGCCATCAGGCGCAGCGCCAGATGGCCCGTGACCTCGCGGTTCAGGGTGACGGGCTTTTTCCCCATGCCTTCATAGATCGCACGGGCGCGTGTCAGGGTTTCGGGCGCCGTATCCTTGCCGCCCACGATCTCGACCAGCGGCATCAGATGCGCGGGGTTGAACGGATGGCCCAGCACGATCCGCCCCGGAATGCGGCAATTGGCCTGCATCTCGCTGACCAGCAGCGCCGAGGAGGAGGAGGCGATGATCACCTCGTCCCGAACGACCGCCTCGATCCGGGGCAGCAGGTCCTGCTTCAGCGCCAGCCGTTCGGGCGCGTTTTCCTGAACGAAATCCACCGGGGCAAGGCCCGCCGGATCGGCCGCGAAAGATACGCGTCCTGGCGTCGCGGGGCCGTTCAGCCCGTCAAGATCGGCCAGCAGCACCGGCAGCGCGGCGAAAAGCGCCGCCTCCTGCGCGGGGTCGGGGTCGTGGCAGATGACCTGATGGCCCGCATGGGCAAAGGCCGCCGCCCAGCGTTGTCCGATGGTGCCAAGGCCCACGATGCCGACGATCATGCCGCCTTCTCCGCTGTGTCGAGCGCGGTGCGGAACGCCTCGTTCACATCGTTCCAGGGGATCAGCAGGTCGATCCAGGCCGCCAGCCGCCCGGCGGTCATGATCGCCTCGTCGATCAGCGCGGACAGGGGCGCAGGCCCCGCCATCGCATCGCGAAAGGCAAAAAGGGCATCGGCTGAGGTGGTGAAGTGGCAAAAGTCGCGCAGGCGCACCGCCGCATGGTCCAGCGCCATCGCGGCTGTGGCGCGCAGCTGACCATCTGCCGCCCGGCCCAGTTCGGCGCGCACCCACCACAAGGCTTCATGCAGCACCCGCGCCTCGGATTCCGCCATGAACACCGGCCCTGCCGGATGCATGATCGCGCGCGATCCGGTCAGGGCCGCCACATCCGCCGGACAGCCCGCCCACATCGCCCGGCGCAGGGCCACCAGCGGCTCGGGAACCGCCGAAGCCACGGGTGCGACCACCGCCCCATCTTCGCGCCGCAGGGTGCCGGTCAGCATCCGGCGGCCCTGATCGCCCTTCAGCACAGCGGCAAGTGCCGCGATCCCCTCGATCGACGCATCCAGATGGCCCAGCACCGTCACGGATGCGGTTTCCGCCTGCAACGGCGCAAAGGTGATTTCCAGAAACTGCCGCACCGGCCAGTAGATGAAGGCGCCCGGCGCGGCATCCAGCACATGCGTCGCCCCCTCGACATCGCGGACAAAAGGCGCGTGCCAGTAGATATGGCTGCCCGCGATTTTCGGCGTGTGCAGTTGCAGCGGCATCGGCAGCGCGGCCAGCAGCGCCGCGGTGGTCTGCGGCGCGGCCCCGGTCAGGCGTAGCGGCCAGCTTTGCCCCTCGGCCTCGAAGATCAGACGCATGTCATTTGCCGGGGTTGAAGAAGGAAACGGGTTTCAGGATCTGGTTCCTCATGTCGGCCAGATAGTCGGTCTCGATCACCTTGCGGCGATAGGCCTGCCATTCGGGATCGGCCTCCATTCGGTCGCGGCGGGTCTCACGGTCGGCAAGACTTTCATATTGCCACAGGTGGACGGTGCGCGACAGATCGCCGATATGCGTCTGGAAGAAGCCGAAGGGTTCGCCCAGATAGTGCCGCTGCATCGGCAGGCCGATGTCCTCGTAAAGTTTCAGGAAATGCGGCAGCATGTTCGGCTTTGCGGTATAGGTGCGGTGGTCGAAGATCATCTTTTCGGTTCCCTCTCTGTCGCACCATCATTGCATAGTGCATTTATATCTGTCGACACTTTTGCCGCGAACATGGCACTGCGGCCTGTCTTGTCACCCCGCGCTGCGAATGGTCTGGGCGATCAGGCGCGCGGTCAGGGCTGGGGCCTCGATCTGCGGCACATGTCCGATCCCCGGCAGCATGTGAACGGCGGCCTGTGCGGGTGCGCGGATGGCATGGGCGGGCGGGATCACCGCATCGGCCTTGCCCCAGATGATACGGCACGGCACCTCGACCCCGGACAGCGCGCGGGTCAGGTCAAAGGCCTGGGTGCCGTTCGGAAACAGCGCCGCCGCCATGGATTGCAGCGCCGGGCGGTTGCCGATGCGATCCATCTGCCGCAGCACCGCTTGCGCATAGCCCTGCGGGAGAACGGCGGGATCGCCGACCATCACGTTCAGCCAGGGGGTCAACGCCTCGGCCGTGGTCGCCTGCGCCAGCCCGGCGATGAAGCCGCCATTGACCTCGGGGCCAAGGCCGCCGGGCGCGAGCAGGGTCAGCGACCGGACCGCGATGCGCCCGAGTGCGGTCAAGGCCAGCGCGGTCGCCCCGCCCAGCGAATGACCGACCAGATGGCAGTCGGCGATCCCCGCCGTCTCCAGCTCGTCGCCGATCGTCAGCGCCAGATCCTGCACGCTGATCGCCGGTTCTGCGGCGTGGGCGCCGTGGCCGGGCAGGTCGGGAGTGATGGTCGTCAGGCCGGCGGGCAGCAGCGGCAACACCTGCCGCCAGGCGCTGCGGTCGGCGCCAAAGCCATGCAGCAGCACGACCGGCGGGGATGCCGCCAGCACCGCAGGCGCGGCAAACGGACGGGCGGGTGCCGGCGTCGCAGGCTTTGCCGCCAAAGCCGCATCCACATCGCGCCGTTTGATCCGTCCGTTCGGCCCGCTGCCTTTCAGCGCCGACAGATCCAACCCTGCGGCCGCCGCGACGCGGCGGGCCAGCGGGCTGGCGACCACGCGCGCCCTTGCCGCCAAAGGGGCGACGACGGGCACGGGCGCATCCGCCTGCGCCACGGGTGCAGGCTGTTCCGTGACGGGAAAGGGCACATCGCTGATCGTGCCCAGCACCACGCCCACCGGCGCCTCCTGTCCGCTGGCAAAGCGGACCTCGGCCAGAAACCCATCCGTCTCGGCCTCGACATCCGTCGCGGCCTTGGCGGTTTCAACGGTGACGATCACCTGCCCCGCCTTCACCGCATCGCCGGGGGCGGCGTGCCAGTTCAGGATCAGGACGGATTCCATATACTCGCCGCCCGCGCTGTCGATCTTGATCGGGGTCAGCATGGCCTAGCCCAGCACTTTCCGCGCCGCGGCCGCGATCTTTTCGGCATTGGGCAGCATGGCTGTTTCCAGCGGTTCCGAATAGGGGATCGGCATGTCGGGCAGCGCCACGCGGGCAACCGGCGCATCCAGATCGTCAAAGCAATGATCCATGATCGTGGCTGACAATTCCGCGACATAGCCGCAGAAGGACCAGCCTTCGTTCACGACGACCGCGTGATTGGTCTTGGCCACCGAGGCCTTGATCGCGGGCAGGTCAAGCGGGCGCAGGGATCGCAGGTCGATCACCTCGGCGCCGATCCCGTCGGCAGCCAGCAGATCGGCGGCCTTTACCGCCTCGACCACCATCTTCGAGGTGGCGAAGATCGAGACATCCGCCCCCTCGCGCATCGTCGCGGCGCGTCCCAAGGGCACGATCACATCGCCTTCGGGCACCTCGCCGCGGGTATTGTAGAGAAGCTTGTGCTCCAGAAACACCACCGGCTGATCGTCGCGGATCGCGGCCTTGAGCATCCCCTTGGCATCGGCGGGGGTAGACGGGGCCACGACCTTGATGCCCGGAATATGGGCCAGCATGGAATCCAGCGCCTTGGAGTGCTGCGCCCCCGCGCCCGCGCCGCCGCCGCCCTGGGTGCGCAGGACGAAAGGCATCTTCACCTGCCCGTTCCAGATATAGTTGTAGATCGACGCCTGGTTGACCAGTGCATCCAGCGACAGCGGGATGAAATCGGCATACATGATTTCCAGCACCGGGCGCGTGCCGGTCATCGCCGCCGTCACCGCCATGGCGGTCATCGCCTGTTCGGAAATCGGCGTGTCGCGGACGCGGGATTCGCCGAATTCCTCCATCAAGCCCTTTGTCACCTTGAATACGCCGCCATAGCGGCCGATGTCCTCGCCGAACAGGAACACGGTCGGGTCGGCCTGCATTTCCTCGCGCAGGGCGGCATTCAGGGCTTCGGCATAGCGCATCAGGGCCATCACACAGCCTCCGAATAGGGGTTGCAGGCTTCGTCCACGGCAAAGGCGGGGAAGGGATCGGACAGCGCAGCGGCAAAGGCGGCATCGACCTCGGCCTTGGCCGCAGCCTCGACCTCGGCCAGCTTCGCCGCGCCGAAATCGGCCAGAAGAGCCGCGCGCGATATGGTCAGGGGATCGCGCGTCTTCCACGCGGCAATATCCTCGGGCCGCTGATAGCCGCCCATGTCCGAGGTGGAAAAGCCTTCCAGCCGATAGGTCTTGCATTCCACCATGGTCGGGCCATCGCCGCGGCGGGCGCGGTCTGCGGCCTCGGCCACGGCGCGATAGACCGCGACGGCATCGTTGCCATCGACGATCACCGCCGGAATGCCATAGCCCGCAGCGCGGATCGACAGATCCGCCACCGGGGATTGCACGTCCGAGGGCACGGTCAGCCCGAACTGGTTGTGTTCCAGCACAAAGACCACGGGCAGCTTCCACAGGCCCGCCATGTTCATCGCCTCGTGGCAGATGCCGGTCTGCGCGGCGCCGTCGCCAAAGACGCACATCGCCACGCCCGCCTCGCCCCGCACCTGCATCGACAGTGCCATGCCTGCCGCCGCCGGAATCCCCGCGCCGACGATGGCATTGCCGCCGATCACGCCCAAATCCGCCTCGGCCACCAGCATATGCCCGGCCCGGCCGCCGCAGGCCCCGGTGGCGCGCCCGAAGATCTCGGCGATCACCGGGCGCATCTGCATCCCCTTGCCGATATAGACCGCATGGCCGCGATGGGTGGTCGCCACCTTGTCCGTCCGCGCCAGCACGGCGGTCGCGCCGATCCCCACCGCCTCTTGCCCGTCGCAGCGGTGGATGGGGCCGCGGGTCTTGCCTTCCTTGTGCAGGGCGCCCAGGCCCTCCTCCAGATGCCGGACCAGAAGCATCTTGCGATACATTTCCAGATGTTCCTCGGGGGAAGGTGCGTTCTTCACGGGCCACTCCTGTTGTTGCAGGAATCAAATACAAAAGTGTAGACACTTTGCAAGCGATTCCGCCAGGGCGGCGCGAACAACAGGAAGGGCGGCGGAAATGCGGTTGAAGGACAAGGTTGCGGTCATCACCGGGGCGGGCGCTGGAATGGGCGCGGCCGCCGCCGGTCTTTTCACCGAGGAAGGCGCGAAAGTCGTTGTCGTCGACCGCGACGGCGATCTTGCGCAGGCCGTGGCTGCGCCCCTGGGCGGTCTGGCCGTGCAGGCCGATGTGTCGAGTGCCGCCGACATCGCCCGGATGGTCGCGGCCACCATGGACCGGCACGGGCGCATCGACATTCTGGTGAACAACGCAGGCTATGGCATCCGCGGTTCGGTTGTCGAGACCGTGGAAGACGACTGGGACCGGCTGATGTCGGTGAACCTCAAGGGGGTTTACCTCTGTTCGCGCGCGGTCATTCCGCAGATGGCGGCGCAGGGCGGGGGCGTGATCGTCAACACCGCCTCGAACGTGGCGAATGTCGGGCTGGCCGACCGGGCGGCCTATGTCGCGTCAAAAGGCGGGGTGGCCGCCCTGACCCGAGCGATGGCGCTGGATCATGCGGCGGCGAACATCCGGGTGAATGCCGTGGCGCCGGGCGTCACATGGTCCAGCTATTTCGACAAGATGGTCGCGACCCATCCCGATCCGCAGGCTTTCGTTGCCGCGCTGAACGCCCGCGCGCCGATGAACCGCACCGCCCACCCGCGCGAGATCGCGCAGGCGATGCTGTGGCTGGCCTCGGACGATTCCTCTTTCGCCACCGGGTCGATCCTGACGGTGGATGGCGGGATGACCGCGTGGTGAGGGGCGGGGGAAGTCGCTTGTCGATGCTGGTGTATATCGTATACTAAAATTCCGATCCACAGTGCCAAAGGGGCCGCGACCGGCACCCCGGCCCCAGCCTTGCGAGCCCTGAACGTGCCAGCGACCAGCATCCTTCCCGGCGCCGCCGCCGGCGCCATCCTTGCGACGGCCGAGCCGCTCAGCCTGTGGGGCGGGGTGGACCCGGCGCGGGGAACGGTCATCGACACGCACCACCCGTTGCACGGGCAATGCCTGACCGGCAAGGTGGTGATGATGCCGGGCACCCGCGGGTCCTGCACCGGGTCGGGCGTGCTGCTGGACATGATCCTGTCGGGGCGCGGCCCCGCCGCCCTGATCTTTGCCGAACCGGAAGAGGTCGCGACCCTTGGCGCGCTGGTGGCGGGCGAGCTGTTCGGCCAGTCCATCCCGATCCTGCGTCTGTCGCGGGCGCAGTTCGACGATCTGGCGCAACGGCCGCAGGCGACGATCACCGCCACCGGCATCACCGCACCGGGGCTGGAGATTTCCGTCGCCGCCGCACCGGCGGGGGCGCTGACGCTGACCGAGGCCGACCGCGACATGCTGGACGGCGGGCAGGGACAGGCGGTGCAACTGGCCATGCGGATCATCTGCGCCATGGCCGCGCAGCAGGGGGCCAGCCGGCTGATCGACGTGTCGCGTGGGCATATCGACGGCTGCATCTATGCCAGCCCGGCCAACCTGACCTTTGCCGAACGCTTTGCCGATATGGGCGCCCGGGTGCGCATCCCCGCGACCATGAACGCCATTTCGGTCGACCATTCCGGCTGGCGCCAGCAGGGCGTGCCGCCGACCTTCGGGGGCCCGGCACAGCGGCTGGCCGATGCCTATGTGCGGATGGGGTGCCAGCCCACCTTCACCTGTTCGCCCTATCTGCTGGACGAGGTGCCGGACCAGGGCGAGATGATCGCCTGGGCGGAATCGAATGCGGTCATCTATGCCAATACGGTATTGGGCGCGCGGACGGCCAAGCACCCGGACTTTCTGGACCTGTGCATCGCGCTGACCGGCCGCGCGCCGCTGAGCGGGGTGTATCTGGACGCGCCCCGCCGCGCGCGGCGGGTGCTGGATGTCGCCCTGCCCGCCGGGGTGGACGATGCGTTCTGGCCGCTTCTGGGCTATGTCGCGGGGCAGCTGTCGCCCGACCGCATCCCGCTGATCCGCGGCGTCGCCGCGGCGCAACCGGGCCAGGAGGAGATGAAGGCGCTGTGCGCGGCCTTTGGCACCACCTCGGCCGCGCCGATGCTGCATGTCGAGGGGGTCACGCCCGAGGCAGACCTGATCGCGCCCGATGCCGATGCCCGCGCCATCGGCATTCAGGACCTGCGCGCCGGCTGGCAGCTGCTGAACGCGGGGCCGGACCGGGTGGATCTGGTGGCGCTTGGCAGCCCCCATGCCTCGCTGGCGGAATGCCGGGCGGTGGCGCGCGGGCTGGGCGGGTCGCGGGTCGCGATCCCCACCATCATCACTGCCGGGCGCACCGTCATCGCCGCCGCGCGCGCCGACGGGACGCTGGCCGTGCTGGAAGGCGCCGGGGTGCAGGTGATCCCCGACCTGTGCTGGTGCTCGATCTCCGAGCCGGTCTTTCCCCCCGCCACCGGGGCCTTGATGACTAATTCGGGGAAATACGCGCATTACGGGCCGGGGCTGTCGGGCCGGCCGGTGCGTTTCGGGTCGCTGGCCGATTGTATCCGCGCCGCGCTGGACGGGCGGGTGCCGGGCGCGCTGCCCGACTGGCTGCGGGGCTAACCCTTGCTGTTCGGCAGATGGTGCAGCAGCGACTGGCAGGCCTTCATGATGTGGTCGTAAAGCAGCGTCGCCGCCCGGTCCGCATCGCCGTCGCGCGCGGCCTGAAGGATGGCGCGGTGTTCGCTGTTGGCCACATCCTTGCTTTGCGAGAGGGCGAGCTGGGCGCGGATATGCCGTTCCAGCCGGTCGTTCACCGACCGGATCAGCCCGACCATGAAGGGCCGTTTCGCATCGTCGTAAAGACAGCTGTGGAACTGCCAGTTCAGCTGCGACCAGCGGGCGACATCGGTTTCTTGGGCAAAAGCCTCGCAATAGGTTTCCGCCCGCGCCAGCGTCTCGGCCGTCAGCAGCGGCACCGAAATCCGCAGCGCATTCGATTCCAGAATGGCGCGCGTCTCGAAGATCTGGGCCACCTGCGGCTCGCTCAGCTTGGTGACGATGGCGCCCTTGTTGCGATGGAACTCCACCAGGCCTTCGGCCTCCAGCCGCTTCAGCGCCTCGCGCACGGGGATCTTGCTGACGTTGAACAGGCGGGCCATGTCGTCCTGCCGGATCGGTTCGCCCGCGTCCAGCGACCCGTCGGCGATGGAATCACGGATGAACCGCTGGATGATGTCCGAGGTGGTCGGCGCATTGCCAAGGTCGGGAACCTGAAGGTCATTCAGCGGCATGGCGGTCCTCGGCACGGGCGGGATTGGCTGCGGATGGCGGATAAAGCATATGGTAGACGATATGATGCTGCAATGCAGCATCCATGAGCTTTGTCGCGTAACCGATTGTTCCTGCAAAACATGCCGTCCGCCGCGGCTGCGGAGGCCAGTCTGCCCGGTTTTTCGTCGCCTTTTGCATCATGGGAATCGTCTTGACAACTTCGCGTGATTTCCTGAAAAGCCGCAGCAAGAATATCGTATACGAAATAACAAACTGCAACAGGAGACCCTCATGAAGCTGCTTTCCCTGACGGGTGTTATTGCCGCCACGCTGTGCCTTGGCGGCGCGGCGCAGGCCGACAAGCTGGACGACATCATCTCGTCCGGCACGCTGCGTTGCGCGGTGGTGCTGGACTTTCCGCCGATGGGTTCGCGCGATGCGTCAAACACCCCGGTCGGCTTCGACGTGGATTACTGCAACGATCTGGCCAAGGCGCTTGGCGTGACGGCCGAGGTGGTGGAAACCACCTTCCCGGAACGCATTCCCGCGCTGATGTCGGGCAATGTCGACGTGGCCGTCGCCTCGACCTCGGACACGCTGGAACGGGCCAAGACGGTCGGCTTCTCGATCCCCTACTATGCCTTTGAAAACGCCGTCGTGACCAACGACAAGGCCGGTATCACCAATACCGAAGGCATGAAGGGCAAGGTCGTGGGTGCCACCGCCGGCACCTATGAGGCGATCTGGCTGGAGGGCAAGGTCAAGGAATGGGGCACGGGCGAATTCCGTCCCTATCAGAACCAGGCCGACGTGTTCCTGGCGCTGAGCCAAGGGCAGCTCGACGCCACCGTTTCCACCATGGAAGTGGCGCAGGCCAACGTGAAATCGGGCAACTTCCCCGGTATCAAGATCGTCGATAAGGCCCCGATGGTGCCGGATTACGTCGCGCTGATCACCCTGCGCGAGGAATATGGCCTGATCAACTTCATGAACCTGTTCATCAATCAGCAGGTCCGCACCGGCCGCTATGCCGAACTTTACAAGAAATGGGTCGGCGAAGGCACCCCTGCCAACCTGACCATCGAAGGCGTCTATCGCTAAGGCAATCCTCTGGCGGCGCGGGTTTTCCGCGCCGCTTCCTTTTTCCCAAAAGGCGAGGCGCCAATGTTCAAATACAATTTCCGCTGGGGTCAGGCGCTGAACTCGCTTCCGCAGATGCTGGAAGGGGCGCTCGTCACCATCGAGATCGCGCTGCTGTCGATGGCCATCGGCATCGTGGTCGCAATCATCCTGACCGTGTTCCGCCGCTCGGGCAGCAGGCCGCTGTCGGCCATCGCGACGACCTGGGTGGAAATCGCCCGCAACACGCCCGCGCTGTTCCAGATCTACATGGTCCACTTTGGGCTTGGCGGGTTCGGCATCCACCTGTCGCCCTATCTGTCGCTGCTGATCGGGATCGCGTTCAACAACGCAGGCTATCTGGCCGAAAACTTCCGCGGCGCGTTGAAGGCCATTCCCGAAACCCAGACCCGCGCGGCCCGCAGCTTGGGCATGTCGTCGGGACAGGCGTTCAAGAATGTGGTCATGCCGCAGATGCTGCGCATCGCCTTCCTGCCGATGACGAACCAGATGGTCTGGGCGATCCTGATGACCTCGCTCGGCGCGGTCGTGGCGATGAACACCGACCTTTACGGCGTGACGAGCGAGCTGAACGCCCGCACCTTCCGCACGTTCGAGCTTTTCGCCATCGCCGCAGTGATCTTTTACCTGATCACCAAGGCGATCACCCTTTCGGCCCGGCTGATCGCCGCGCGCCTGTTCAAATACTGACGGGGGCGCGCGATGTTCGATACCGCACTGACCGCCAATGACCTGATCTTCCTCGCCAAGGGCGCGGGGATGACGCTGGTCGTCACCGCAATCTCGGTGTTCTTCGGCACGATCCTGGGCGTCGCCTTCGGCGTGTTCCGCTATCAGGTGGGGCCATGGTGGGCGGCGCCCGTGACATTCGTGCTGGATGTGTTCCGGTCTATCCCGCTGCTGATCCAGCTGGTGCTGGCCAATGCCTTCCTGACTTCGGTGCTGAAGATCAAGATGTCGGGCTTTACCGTCGC
>JASGFG010000045.1:0-30260 GCA_047605605.1 Paracoccaceae bacterium
CCCCCCGCAGGGCACAATCCTGATCGGGTCGCCGCCGTCGAAGTGGCGGCCCGTCCATCGATCTGCGCGAGGCCAGCAGTATGCGCCCGGCGGCTTCATCCTGAATGGGCGCCGTTCCTCCGCGCGCGCAGGGCTGGCCTGGGGTCATTGGGAAACCCGGTGGCCTGCCAGTTCCCTGCGCGCGATCCCGGTCGGTGGCCCTCTTCCTTCCTACCCCCGCCCCCGCAGGGCGAGGCGGTAACTCAGCGCCTCGGCCACATGCGGCTGGCGCACCCCGTCCGAGGCGTCCAGATCCGCGATGGTGCGGGCCACGCGCAGGATGCGGTGATAGCCGCGCGCCGAAAGGCCGAAACGGTCGGCCGCGCGGGACAGGAGCGCCCGCCCCTCGGCATCGGGGGTCGCCACTTCCTCCAGCAGCCGCCCCTCGGCATCGGCATTGACGCGGGCGCGCTCGTGGCCGGCGAACCGGCGGTCCTGGGTCGCGCGCGCCCTGCCCACGCGGTCGGCCACGGTGGCCGAACTTTCGCCGGTCGCGGGCAGGTCCAGGTCGGACCATGGCACGGGCGGCACCTCGACCCGCAGGTCGAATCGGTCCATCAGCGGGCCGGAAATGCGGCCAAGGTAATCCTCGCCGCAGGCGGGCGCGCGCCCGCAGGCGCGATCCGCCTCGCCCAGATGGCCGCAGCGGCAGGGATTGGCCGCCGCCACCAGCAGGAACCGGCAGGGATAGCGCACATGCGCATTGGCGCGCGCCACCATCACCTCGCCCGTTTCCAGCGGCTGGCGCAGGGTTTCCAGCACGGCACGGGGAAATTCCGGCAATTCGTCCAGAAACAGCACGCCATTGTGCGCCAGGCTGACCTCGCCCGGTTTCGCGCCCTTGCCGCCGCCGATGATCGCCGCCATCGAGGCGGTATGATGCGGTTCGCGAAACGGGCGGGCGCGGCTGATCCCGCCCTCGGTCAACAACCCGGCCAGCGAATGGATCATGGAGGTTTCCAGCGCCTCGACCGCGGAAAGCGGCGGCAGGATGCCGGGCAGGCGGGCCGCCAGCATCGACTTGCCCGAGCCGGGCGGCCCCGTCATCAGCATGTGGTGCCGTCCGGCGGCGGCGATTTCCAGCGCGCGACGCGCCCGTTCCTGGCCCTTGACCTCGGCCAGGTCGCGCTGGCCGGCGGGGCGCGTGACCTCGCCCGCCTCGGCCGGCGCCAGCGGCGACTGGCCGGTGTAGTGGCGCACGATCTGGTCGAGCGATTCCGCCGCCAGAACCTGCGTCGCGCCGACCCAGGCGGCCTCGGCCCCGCAGGCCCGCGGGCAGATGAGGGCGCGGTCCTCCTCGGCCGCGGCCATGGCAGCAGGAAGCGCGCCCGTCACCGGCATCAGCCGGCCGTCCAGCGAAAGCTCGCCCAGGGCGACGGCCCGTTCCACCCCGTCGCGTGGCACGACATCCAGCGCCGCCAGCAGCGACAGCGCGATGGCCAGGTCGAAATGCGACCCCTCCTTGGGAAGGTCGGCGGGTGACAGGTTGATGGTGATCCGCTTGGACGGCAGGGCGATCGACAGCGAAGCCATGGCGGCGCGGACCCGTTCCCTGGCCTCGCTGACAGATTTGTCGGGCAGGCCCACCACGGAAAAGCCGGGCAGGCCGTTCGACAGGGCGCATTGCACCTCGACCAGCCGGGCCTCGACCCCTTCAAACGCCACCGTAAAGGCCCGCGCGACCATGCCCATCCCCGTTCACCTTTGTTAACGGGGTAAGGGGGAATGGTTAGCGAAGGGTAAAGATGAGGGCGCAAATATCCTGCGGGCAAAGGTTACAGCAGCGCCATGAACTTTGGCCAGGCCTCGGGGTCGGCCACGGTCTTGTCCCGGCAAAAGGCGTTGCAAAAGCCAAAGCGCCGGCCGTCCAACTCCAGCACATGGGTGACGGGCTTGCCCGAATAGGGACAGACGGCGTTTTCGGCCTGCACCCCCGGAACCGCGCGGGCGGGCAGGGGCCGGGGGCCCGGCCAGTCGCGACGGGGATAGTCGCGGCGATAGAACGCCTGATCGGCGCCGTCGACCAGCCCCATCGCCCGCCAGCGGCGGAACGAGGGATGCGCCAGATGCGCCTGCACATAGGCCATCGCCTGCGCCCCGACGGGCAGGTTGTAGGTGGCGATGCGGGTGGCAATCGGGGCAAAGAAGGCATCGGCGACGGAATATTCGCCGCAAAGCCAAGGGGTTGCGCTGCCCGTGGTGTCGCGCGCCCAGGCCCACAGCACCTCCAGCCGTGCCAGATCGTCCAGTACGCCCTGCGGCGGGGCGCAGTCGGTATAGCTGACGCGCAGGTTCATCGGGCAATGGGTGCGCAGCGCGGCAAAGCCCGCGTGCATCTCGGCCGCCAGAACCCGGGCGGTGGCGCGGGCGCGGGGATCGGCGGGCCAGAGGCCGGCGTCGGGGTGGCGGGTCGCCAGTTCCTCGGCGATGGCGATGGTTTCGGGCACGACCGTGCCGTCGGGCGTGCGCATGGTGGGCGCGGTGCGGCCGGGAAAGAAGCCGTCGGCCAGCATCCGGGTCAGTTCATCGGTATAAAGCCGGGCAGAGCGGGTTTTCACCGGAATGCCGAAGGCATCGAACAGCAGCCAGCCCCGCAAGCTCCAGCTGGAATAGGCGCGGTCGCCGATCACAAGGTCATAGGTCATGTCGCATCCCCTTTGGTCGGCGCCAAGGTTAGGGGCGCGGCGACATCAGGGGAAACGATGATTTGTGCGGGGGGCCATCACGGAATGTAATTGACGCACTGGACCTGACAGCCGGTGGGGGCAAGGTCGATGCGGGTCAGCGACAGATTGTCGATTTGCTGGCCGATGGCCTGCACCGGGGTCAGATCGCGGGCGCGGGCGTATTGCGTCAGGATCACCGCCAGATGCGCGACGATCACCAGATCGCGGCCCGGATGCGCCGCCACCAGCGCCGCGACCGCCCGGTTCACGCGGGCGGCGGCGACATTCCAGCTTTCGCCATTTGGCGGTGCGATGTCGCCGGGGGTTTCCCAATAGGCGCGCGACAGGTCGGGGTCGCGGGCAGAGATCTGATCGAAGGTCAGGCCGTCCCAATCGCCGAAATGGAACTCTCGCAGGGCGGGATCGGGCGCTAGGCGGGCGCGTGATCCGGCGATGGCATCGGCGGTGGCCGTCGCGCGGATCAGGTCCGACGAAGTGACCAGCGCATCCCCCGGAAGAAAGGATGACAGCCGGTCCAGCGCCGTGTGATCGGAGAGGTCGGCGGGAACGTCGCGCCAGCCGCAAAAAGCGCGCTGATGCGTCGGGCCATGCCGCACCCACCAGAGCCGGGTCATGGCAGCACCCCCTTCAACACCATCGGCAGCCCGGCCATGACCGTGACCACCAGCCCCGCCTCGGCCGCTAGCCGCTGGTTCAACCACCCCTGTTCGTCGCGAAAGGTGCGGGCCAGCGCATTTTCCGGCACGATGCCCCAGCCCACCTCGTTCGAGACGACGACGACCGGCGCAGGGCAGGCGGACAGGGCGGCCAGAAGGCGATGTGTTTCCTTCGACATATCGCGGTCCGCCAACATGAGGTTCGTCAGCCAGAGCGTTGCGCAATCGAGCAGAATAGCTTCGCCCGGCTGCGCACTGGCCAGGGCGGCGGGCAGGTCGTGCGGCGCCTCGACAGTGATCCAGCCGGCGCCGCGGTCGGCGCGGTGCCGGTCGATGCGGGCGCGCATCTCGTCATCCCAGGCCTCGGCCGTGGCGATATAGCGGCGGGGGCGGCCGGTGGTGACGACGAGACCTTCGGCCAGACGCGACTTTCCCGACCGCGCACCGCCGATCACCAGCGTCAGGGCGGGAAGCTCTGTCATCGAAACCTCATGAAAATTTCGCACCCTGCGGGAACGGTTTGGCGAATGAAGCGTTGAACCCGCAAACAGGGGGTTCCATGGCGTTCGACGGATATACCGACCCGATCATGTCCCGCCAAGCCGCGCGGGCAGAGTTTCTGGATGCCGAGACCGAGGCGGGCCTGGCCCGCCGCTGGCGCGACAACCGCGACGAAGCGGCGCTGCACCGGCTGGTCACGGCCTATCTGCGGCTGGCGATCGCGATGGCGGCCAAGTTCCGCCGCTATGGCGCGCCGATGAACGACCTGATCCAGGAGGCCAATCTGGGCCTGATGAAAGCCGCCGAAAAGTTCGACCCCGAGCGGGGCGTGCGGTTTTCGACCTATGCCGTCTGGTGGATCAAGGCATCGGTGCAGGATTATGTGATGCGCAACTGGTCGCTGGTGCGGACGGGATCAACCTCGTCGCAGAAGGCGCTGTTCTTCAACCTGCGCCGGGTTCAAGCCCGTCTGGTGCGCGAAGCGGAAGAGCGGGGCGAGATGCTGGAAGGCCTGATCCTGCGCCAGCGTGTGGCCGAGGATCTGGGCGTGCCGCTGTCCGATGTCGAGATGATGGAGGGGCGGCTGTCCGGTCTGGACCTGTCGCTGAACGCGCAGCAGGGCGCGGACGAGGATGGGCGCGAATGGATCGACCTGATCGAGGATGATGCCCCGCAGGGTGCCGATCAGGCGGAATTGCGTCACGATTCCCGGCGCTTGCGCGGTTGGCTGGCGGCCGCCTTCAGCGAGTTGAACGAACGCGAGCGGTTCATCGTGGCCGAACGCAAGTTGCGCGAAGAGCCGCGGACGCTGGATTCCCTGGGGCAGGAAATGGGCCTGTCGAAAGAACGGGTCCGGCAGCTGGAAGCGGCGGCTTTCGCGAAGATGCGGCGCAGCCTTGACCGGCAGTCGGATGAAGTTCATTCACTATTGGCCTGAAATTGCTAGATAAAAACGGTGTTCCGGCGGGCGGGCAAGCACCGTGCGCCGGACTGAGCCGCGCTTAACATATTGGACGTAAACCTTTGCCGACAAGGGCAGGCCCTGGGCCGTGCCGGAGCCGAGGCGAGGGTTTGCGATGAACAAGGCGATTACCGACGGGCTGGTGCTGATGCCGCCCGCCTTTTCCGAAGGGCTGGCGCTGTGGAGCCGCGAGGACGGGCTGACCGGCCAGGGGTCATGGTTGGGGCAGGGCAACGCGGCCTATGTGTCGGCCGATGCCGATTTTGCCGGCTGTCTGGAAATCCAGAAGACCGCCAGCACGACCAAGCTGCGGTGTTTCCAGAGCATTCCCTTCATGCCGGGCCTTTATTTGCAGGTGACGGTGCGGGTGAAGGCGATTTCGGGCGCGCTGCCTTCGGTCAGGATCGCCGGCTGGGCGGGTAATTCCGCGGGCACCAACGTGGCTTCGGCCCAGCAGACGGGCCCTTCGGTCGCGCTGACCAGCTATGGGCAGGTGGTGACGCTGCGCGCGATCATCGGGTCGGGGAACAGGTCGGGCGTCGATATGGTCTGGGGCACGGCGCCGGTCGTCGCGCATCTGGGGCTGGACCTGACCGGCGCGAATGGCGGCGTGGTCAGGATCGACGACATCACGGTCGAGGATGTCACGGCGGTCTTTCACACGCAGATGATGGACTGGGTCGATGTGCGCGACTATGGCGCGATCGGCAATGGCGTGACCGACGACCGCGCGGCGTTCGAGGCGGCGGATACGGCGGCGGGGGGGCGGACCGTGGTGGTGTCGAAAGGCAGCTTTTACATCGGGTCGCATCTGACGCTGGAAAGCCCGGTGCGGTTCGAGGGCGGGATCACCATGCCCGAAACCGCAAGGCTGCTGTGCAAGCGCAACTTCAACCTGGACACCTATACGGCGGCCTTCGGCACCGAACTGGCCGGGTTCCGCAAGGCGTTGCAGGCGCTGTTCTACAACCCTGACCATGTGGTGCTGGATCTCTCGGGCAAGCGGGTGGACATCGACGCGCCGCTGGATGTGGCCGCCATTGCCGGGCTGACCAGTTTCTCGCAGCGGCGCGTGATCACCAACGGCCAGCTGAACGCCAATGACTCGACCGCATGGGACACGCAGACGGCAACCTCGGTCGCGACTTATGCCGTGGCGCAACCGCTGACCCTGACCGGGGTGGCGAATGTGGCCAATGTGCCAGTGGGCGCGCGGGTGTCGGGCACCGGCGTCGGGCGCGAGGTCTATGTGGTGTCCAAGGATACGGGCGCGGGGACGGTCACGCTGTCGCAGCCGCTTTGGGCGGCGGCGGGCACGCGGACCTTCACCTTTTCCCGCTATCGCTACATGCTGGATTTTTCGGGCTTTACCAATCTGTCGAAGTTCGAGATCACCGCGATGGAGTTGCAGGCCAACGGTCTGGCCAGCGCTGTCATGCTGGCGCAAAGCGGCGACACGTTCCGCATGGCCGATTGCGTCATCAACCGGCCGCGCGACCGCGGTGTCACCTCGACCGGGGGCGGCTGTCAGGGAATCATGATCGACCAGTGCCAGTTCCTGTCCAACGAACAGGCGCTGAAGGTGGCGGACCGCACCTCGATCGCGCTGAACGTCAATGCCAACGACGCCAAGATCCGCAACAACCGCGTGGTGCGGTTCGCCCATTTCGCGGTGCTGTGCGGCACCAGCAACATGATCATCGGCAACCATTTCTTTCAGGGCGACGGCGACACGGCCGGCACCCGCCGCGCGGGGATTGTCTTTACCCTGCCGAACCTCAATTCGGTGATGACGGGGAACTATGTCGACAACTGTTTCATCGAGCTGTCGAACGAGCATACGGCCACGCCCGCCTTCACCACCGGCTATTCCTTTGGCGGGCTGTCGGTGACGGGGAACATCTTCATCGCCATCGACGTGGGGGCCTGGTTCCGCTGGATCGTGGTGGCGCCCAAGGGGGCGGGGCATTTCATCAACGGGCTGATGGTGTCGGACAACAGTTTCCGCACCATCGGGGGCGTGATCGACCGGGTGGAGATGGTCGATACGACCAATGCTGCGCTGAACTATGGGATGTTCCGGAACGTGGTGTTCCAGTCGAACACCTTCAACGGCATATCGCAGCTGACGGTCAGTCCGGTAACGGTCGCGCATACACAGAACACCGCCGCCGCCACATGGACGGTCGATGCCGCGGCCTATCTGCCCTTCGGGGGGCGGGCGCGGAACGTCACCTCGGTCCTGGCCGAGGGGATGATCACCAATGCCTCGGGAACGGGGCAATATGTGATGCCCTATGTTCAGGTGGAACAGGGGACGGGCGGAACCCAGGCCGCCCTGCGCTGGCCCAGCGCGGTGAAGGGCAAGATGCAGGTGACGCTGCGGGTCGACAACCCGGTGTAAGGAAAGAAGAAGGCCGGGCGGTTCGCGCCCGGCCTTTCGCAATGGTGTTCGTGCGGATCAGTTGTCCATCTTCAACGCGGAGATGAACGCCGTCTGCGGGATTTCGACCTTGCCGAACTGGCGCATCTTCTTTTTCCCCTCTTTCTGCTTGTCGAGGAGCTTGCGTTTGCGCGTGGCGTCGCCGCCATAGCATTTCGCCGTCACGTCCTTGCGCATTGCCGACAGGGTTTCGCGCGCGATGACGCGGCTGCCGATAGCCGCCTGAATCGGGATCTTGAACATGTGGCGCGGGATCAGCTCTTTCAGCTTTTCCACCATGGCGCGGCCGCGCGCCTCGGCCCGGTCGCGGTGGACCATGATCGAGAGCGCATCGACGGGTTCGTCGTTCACAAGAATCGACATTTTCACCATGTGGTCTTCGCGATATTCGCTGATCTGGTAATCGAAGGACGCATACCCTTGCGTCACCGATTTCAGCCGATCGTAGAAGTCGAACACCACCTCGGCCAGCGGCAGGTCGTATTCCACCATGGCGCGCGGACCAGCATAGGTCAGGTTCAGCTGGATGCCGCGGCGGTCCTGACACAGCTTCAGGATGTCGCCCAGATAGGTGTCGGGCACCATGATCGTGGCCTTGATCCGCGGTTCCTCGATATGGTCGACGTAGGTCAGATCGGGCATGTCGGCGGGGTTGTGCAGGTCGCGCACCTCGCCATCCTTCATATGCAGCTTGAACACGACCGACGGCGCGGTGGTGATCAGGTCGAGATCATACTCCCGTTCCAGCCGGTCGCGGATCACCTCGAGGTGCAAAAGCCCCAGGAAGCCGCAGCGGAAGCCAAAGCCGAGCGCGGCCGAGGTTTCCATTTCCGAGCTGAAGGACGCATCGTTCAGCGACAGCTTTTCGATGGCGTCGCGCAGATCCTCGAACTGGGCCGCATCGACCGGGAAGAGGCCGCAGAACACCACCGGCTGCGCGGGTTTGAAGCCGGGCAGGGGGGTGTCGGTCCCCTTGCGTTCATGGGTGATCGTGTCGCCCACGCGGGTGTCGCGCACCTGTTTGATCGAGGCGGTGAAAATCCCGATCTCGCCCGGCCCGAGTTCGGCAATATCCACCATCTGCGGTTTCAGGACGGCCAGCTTGTCGATGCCATAGACGGCATTCGTCTGCATCATCCGAACGCGGTCGCCCTTTTTGATCACGCCGTCCATGACGCGGATCATCACGACCACGCCCAGATAGGCGTCATACCAGCTGTCGACCAGCATCGCCTTCAAGGGCGCGTCGCGGTCGCCCGAGGGCGCGGGCAGGCGGGTCACGATCGCCTCCAGCACATCGGGGATGCCGAGGCCGGTTTTCGCCGAAATCTCGATGGCGTCCGAGGCGTCGAGGCCGATCACATCCTCGATATTCTCCTTCACCCGGTCGGGGTCTGCGGCGGGCAGGTCGATCTTGTTCAGGACCGGCACGATCTCGTGCCCCGCATCCAGCGCCTGATAGACGTTGGCCAGCGTCTGCGCCTCGACCCCCTGGGACGCATCGACCACCAGCAGCGAGCCTTCGACCGCGCGCATCGACCGGCTGACCTCATAGGCAAAGTCGACGTGGCCGGGGGTGTCGATCAGGTTCAGGATATAGGTGTGCCCGTCTTTCGCGGGATATTCGATGCGGACGGTGTTCGCCTTGATGGTGATGCCGCGTTCGCGTTCGATGTCCATCGAGTCCAGCAACTGGGCCTTCATGTCGCGTTCGGCCACCGTTCCCGTCATCTGGATCAGACGGTCGGCAAGGGTGGATTTGCCGTGGTCGATATGCGCCACGATGGAGAAATTGCGGATGAGGGAAAGCTGGGTCATGGGGCGGCATATGAGCAGGAATCACTGGCCGGTCAAGCGGGGCAAGGTGCGGGCCGAGTCGCGCGGCGCACAGATGTGATGCGCGCGCCGCGGCCACCCGATCTTGTGGTGGCGCCCCGCCCATGCCGCAGGGGTTGCGAACATCGGCGCAAAAGCGCGCAAACACCTTGCGGCATTGAAAAATCCGCTTCGATTCGGGATAATGCTTCGCATAACAATGACCACGGCAGAGGGGCACCCTGCCGAATGGCGAGAGGCAGGACATGAAGAAATCCCTCGTGCTGGCGGCGACGGCCGCCCTGTGTTTCCCGATGTTTTCCGGCGCGGCATCCGCGGGCGGCGCGATTCAAAGCGCCTGTATGCGGTCGGACCGCGGTGCCAGTCCGGCGCTGTGCGGCTGCATCCAGCAGGTTGCCAACATGACCCTGCGCGGGGCCGATCAGCGGCGGGCGGCGAAATTCTTCCGCGATCCCGATCAGGCGCAAGAGGTCCGCATGTCCAAGCGCGACTCGGACAACGAATTCTGGGCGCGCTACAAGGCCTTTGGAGACGCCGCGGAAGCCTATTGCGCGAATTGAGGCGCGGGCTTCGGGGTGCAGGCGGCGCGTCATCCCGGCTGGCCGGGCGGTCAGGATGCCGTGCAACCCGCCACGGTGACTGAGAGGGTGCGACATGCAGGGTTCGACCCCCGGACCGCTGACGGGAAGCGAGTTCATCGTGATCCTGACCGGCGCGGGCATTTCCGCGGAAAGCGGGCTTGGCACATTCCGCGACAGGGACGGGTTGTGGACGCGCCATGACCTGAACGATGTCGCGACGCCCGAGGGCTTTGCCCGCAACCCCCGTCTGGTTCATGACTTTTACAACGCCCGCCGCCGGAACAGCCGCGAGGCCCGGCCGAATGCCGCGCACGAGGCGCTGGTGCGTTTGCAACGGGCATGGAAGGGCGATGTGCTGATCGTCACGCAGAATGTCGACGATCTGCACGAACGCGCGGGCGCGGGCGCGGTCCTGCACATGCATGGCGCGCTGGAGGGGGCGCTTTGCGCCGGTTGCGGCCACCGCTGGGTGGCGCCGGCGGTGATGGACCCGTCCGATCCGTGTCCGGCCTGCGGCCAGCCTGCGACCCGGCCGGACATCGTATGGTTCGGGGAAATCCCCTATCACATGGATGAAATCTGGTTCGCCCTGCGTCAGTGCGACCTTTTCGTTTCCATCGGCACCTCGGGAACCGTCTATCCGGCGGCGGCCTTTGCGCAGGATGCGGGCCGCGCGGGCGCACATTGCATCGAGATCAATGCCGAAGCCTCGGCCGTCGCGTCGGATTTCGACGAGGTGCGGATCGGCCCGGCAACCCGCGCGGTGCCCGACTGGGTGGACCAGCTTCTGGCAGGCCGCGGGTGACGCGGTGATTCCCGCCCTGCCGGGCGGGAAGATTGATCTGAGGAGCGGCTCGGGGGGAATGCCCCCCACCGCGGTCAGTTGGTGGCGCCGTGGGTGCCGTGTGCGGAATGATCCTCGGGCGGGGCGCCTTCGCCTGGCTTGACCACCGGCACCTCGACCGTGACCGGACCGAAGGTTTCAAAGGTGAAGGTCACGGTAAAGCGGTCGCCGGGGCGCAGCTTCTGCTTCAACCCCATCAGCATGACATGATCGCCGCCGCGGGCCAGTTCGTGCTTTTCGCCCTTGGGCACCAGTATGCCACCTTCGATCGGCGTCATCTGCATGACGCCATTGGCATCGGCCTCGTTGGTGTGCAGTTCGGCCATTTCGGCCGCATCGGTGGAAACCGAGACCAGCCGGTCGTCCCCCGGTGAATGGTTCTCGATCCGCAGGAAGATCGCGCCCGATTGCGGGGTGACGGTGGCATAGGCGTCCTTGATCTGCATTCCGCCGGTGGTATGGGCGGCTGCGGGCAGCGCAAGAGCGATCGCCGCGACGCAGGCGGCACGAAGGGTCTGGAAAAGGGTCATTCGTCCTGTCCTTGAAAGATGTTGAAGGGTCTGGTCAGGACAGGACCGGGGGCGCCCTCGCGGCAGGGGTCGGGGGATGTGCGGGCGCGGCGGGAACCGCCGCCGGCAGGAGCAGCGGGCGACCGATCCCGACCGGACGGGGCGGGATATGCGCCGATCCGGGCAGGGTGGCCAGAATGGCCGGCAGGCAGTCGGGGCAGTCGTGCGGCGGCGCCATCGGCTCGCCCCGGCCATCGAGCCAGAGGGTCTGCATCCCGCCATGGCCCGAACAGAGCACCACCTCCATCGCGCCCACACGCTGAACCCGCGCGGCTGCCGCGACGCTGTTGGTCAGCATCAGCGTCAGCGCAAGGAACAGGGCAAGGATCGGGCGCAGCCGGGTCATGCCGCCTTCTCTAACCCGCGCTTGTCCCGCCCTCAAGCGCGACAGAGTGAAGCCCCGGTTTCGGGGAATGCGCGGAAATGAAAACGCCCGCAACCGGGGCGGCGCGGGCGTTTCCGTGATCTGGCAGGCGCGGCCTTAGCGGCGCAGGCCCAGACGGCCGATCAGCGCGGTATAGCGCGCCTCGTCCTTTTTCTTCAGATAGTCCAGCAGCTTGCGGCGTTGCGCCACCAGCATCAGCAGGCCACGACGCGAATGGTTGTCATTCTTGTGGCCCTTGAAGTGTTCGGTCAGGGTGGCGATCCGCGACGACAGGATGGCGACCTGAACTTCGGGCGAACCGGTGTCGCCTTGTTTCGTCGCGTAGTCCTTGATGAGGCGGGCCTTTTCCTCGACAGTGATCGACATCGGCATCTCCTTGTTTCAGAAGGGTTGTGGCGCAAGCCGGGATGTCGTCCAGCAAGGCCGTGGCGGCCGCCATCGCTGGCGGATGCGCGCCTATAGGGGAAATCCCGGCGAAAGGAAAGCCGATTCCCGCAGCATTAACCAACGCGGCAGAAACCGGGGGCCAAGGGGGCGATTCTCTGGCAGTGTTGAAACCGGCGTTTCCCCTTTTTCTGCAAAGGGTTGCAGGGCGTCAGGGTTAACGGGGTGTTGACGTTGGGGGTGTGGCGATGTTGGGGCTTCTGGGCATTCTCGGGGCTTTGGCGGCGGGGGTTGCGGCGGATGCCCTGCTGTCCTCGGCCCTGAAAGCGGGGGACGACGAAGAGGAAGGGCAGGACGACCCGCCCGAGGATGCGGATGAGGGTGGCTCGATCCTCGACTGGACCGATGGCGGCGCCGTTGACGCGGGTGAGGTTGCGGGCGGAGCGGCTTCGGCCTCGGCAGGCACTGAGGCGCCCGATCCGGCAGAGGAAGGGCAACCTGTTTCCGACGACCTGCCCGATCCGGTGGACGGGGATATGACGCTGGCGGGGGCCGATGGAGTCGACATCCTGACCGCAGGGGGCGGCAGTGATCTGGTGTCGGGGGGTGCGGGCGATGACCTGATCGCCGGTCAGGGCGGCGGCGACCTGTTGTCCGGCGATGCGGGCCGGGACGAGGTTCACGGCGGGGCGGGCGCCGATACCGTTCTGGGCGGCGAGGGCGCCGACACCCTGCAGGGCGAGGAGGGCGACGATACGCTGCACGGCGGGGCGGGGGACGATCTGGCGGCAGGCCACGAAGGCGACGACAGCCTGACCGGCGGCACGGGCGACGACACGCTGGTTGGCGGGGCCGGCGACGATACCCTGGCGGGAGAGGCGGGCGATGACCGCTTGCAGGGGGGCGATGGCGACGATCTGGTCCTGGGCGGAACTGGCGCGGACGAGGTGGATGGCGGCGCAGGCGACGACACGCTCTGGGGCCAGATGCCCGAGACCGGAGAGGATGAGGCGGATTTCCTGAACGGGGGGGCGGGGGACGATCACCTGTTCCTTGGTCCCGGCGACTGGGGCAACGGCGGCGAGGGCGATGACACCTTTACCCTCCACGAGATCGAGCCGGGCGACAGCCCCGCGACCATCGTGGATTTCGACCATGACCGCGATACGCTGGTCGTGCTTTATGACCCCGGCCAGCATCCCGACCCGGAACTGTCGCTGGATGCGGATGGTCAGGGCAACGGCACGGTGATGCTGGATGGCGTTCCCGTGGCCATGGTTCAGGGAGGGGCCGGGATGGACCTGTCGTCGGTCCTGCTGATGGTGGCGTGAACGGACCTTGTGCCGGGCCGGAACCAGGCTTGCGGGCAAGCTGCTTCACCGACCGGGATCGTCACGCCCAAGGCGCGGGGGGCGTCGTGCCGCGGCTGGATTACGGATTACAGATTGAACACCCGGCTGGGGTGCAGTTCGCCGCCCCGGTAATGCCCCACGGCCACGGCCCGCCCCTGATGGCTGGCCCAGGCCTGCGTGCCCCATTCCACGCCGGATGCGATGACCATGCCCGGATTGCCGTTGCGCAGCCGCGCGGCGCCTTCGGGCGTGGCGGGCAGTTCCGGCAGATCGGCCAGGGCCAGTTCCAGCGGTCGCAGCAGATCGTCCAGCGCCTCGGTCCGGGCCAGCGCCTCGACCTGGTCCGGCGTCACCGCATCGGCCAGGTCGAAGGGGCCGGACCACATGCGCCGCAACTGTTGCACATGGCCCAGACAGCCGAGCGCCCGGCCCAGATCGCGCGCGATCGACCGCACATAGCCGCCCTTGCCGCAGACCATCTCCAACTCGACATGATCGGGGTCGGGGCGGGCGACTACGTCCAGCGCATCCACCCACAGCGGGCGGGCGGCCAGCTCCATCACCTCGCCCTCGCGCGCCAGGTCATAGGCGCGCTCGCCCTCCACCTTCACGGCGGAAAACTGCGGCGGCACCTGCATGATCTGGCCGCGAAACGCGGGCAGGGCGGCGGCGATCCGGGCATCCGTGGGCCGCAGGGCAGAGGTCCCGATCACCTCGCCCTCGGCATCGTCGGTGGTGGTGGCCGCGCCGAAGGTGACAGTGAAGCGATAGCATTTCAGCGCATCGGTGATCAGCGGCACGGTCTTCGTCGCCTCGCCCAGGGCCACGGCCAGAACGCCGGTGGCCGCCGGGTCCAGCGTGCCCGCATGGCCGGCCTTCTGCGCGCCAAAGGCCCATTTCACCTTGTTCACCACGGCGGTCGAGGTGACGCCCGCCGGCTTGTCGACGATCAGCCAGCCGGAAACCGCGCGGCCCTTGCGTATGCGTGCCATGGATGCCCCCTTGCAGAAGCCCCGCCTGCTAGCCCCGACCGCGTGCCGCGTCAACCGCGCAAGGCGCCGGGACTTCCCTTCCCCCCCTCTTTCTGGACCCAAATATCCTGCGGGGTGGTCCGGAGGGGTGCAAAACCCCTCCGGGGCCGGGCAAAGGGCGAAACGCCCGCCGGAACTTACCCCTTGGGCGCGACCAGCCCCACGATCGGCCCCATGGCAAAGCCGAAATCGTTCCGCCCCAGGTCCGGCGCATATAGCCGCGAGATCGAGCCATCCAGATACAGCGCATCCGGCGCGCCGATCACATCGCGGAAGAACCGGGCGAAGGTGTGGAAATTCACCGCCCGCCCGGAAATCGCGAAAACCGCCCGTCCGTCCGGCGTGACACCCACCCCGTTGCGGATATAGGTCGAGGGCGAATCCGCCAGAAACCGCGGATGCAGCTTGCCCGAAATCACCAGAAGCGGCCCCGATTGCGTGGCGAACCGGCATTGCATCCGCGCCCGGGCATAGGCCCGCGTCTCGATCACCGCAAAGCGCGTGCCGATGCAGAACACCCCGTTCGGCACCAGACCGAAGTTGCCCCCGCCCGATGTCGTCACCAGCGAGGACATTGTATGCCCTTCCTCGGTATAAAGTCCGACGGGGCGGCGGTCGGGGTGATACATCCCCGCGTTCATCGCAAAGACCAGCGCCTTGCCCTGCGCCGCCAGCAGGCGGTTCACCGCCTCGAACGATCCCAGATTGCCGTCAGGCCCGTTCAGGAACAGCCGCAGGTCGGCGCCCGGTTTCGCCTCGCAGACGGTATAGGGCAGCCCCTCGAAACTGACATCGCGGCACGCGGCGGCGGATGCCCCCGATGCGATGCCCGCGGCCAGCATCAGGGCCAGGGTCGCGGCCAGAACGGCGGCCAGACGGGGGATCATTCCCCGTCCGCGTTGTCGTCGGGCGCGGCAAGGTCGCGCCGCACCTTTTCGTCGGCGAACAGGCGCCGCGTTTCGTCCAGCCGGTCAAATGTCTCGTCCGGGCGGAACCGCAGGTCGGGCGCGTATTTCAGCGTCATCGCCTCGGCCACGCGGTGGCGGATCTCGCCCTTGTTGCGGGCCAGCGCGGCAATGGCCTCTTCCACCCCCTGCCCGCCAAGCGGCATGACATAGACCGTCGCGATCTTCAGGTCGGGCGAGCACGAAACCTCGCCCACGGTGATCGACATGCGGTTCAGTTCGGGGTCGTGGATGTCCGCCCGGTGCAGCAGGTCCGAAAGGGTGCGGCGGATCAACTCGCCCACGCGAAGCTGGCGTTGCGAGGGGCCCTGGCCGGTGTGGATGCGCTTGTTCGACATACCCCGCATCTAGGGGCTTTTCGCGCGCCCCGCAACGGGCAGGGTTCCGGCGCGCGCGCAAAGCCGCTAAACGGGCGGAAACATCGACAGGGGGAAACCATGGCCGACCTTCCGGGTATCGTGATCACCGGCGCCTCGGGGCGGATGGGGCAGATGCTGATCCGCACGGTCCTGGCCTCGGGCAAGGCGCGGCTCGTCGGCTGTGTGGAGCGGAGCGGCAATCCCTGGGTCGGGCAGGATGTGGGGCAGGCCATGGGCGGCGCGGCGCTGGGCGTGACCGTGACCGACGACCCGCTGGAGGCTTTTGTCCGGGCGCAGGCGGTGATCGACTTCACCGCCCCGGCCGCGACGGTGGAATTCGCGGGGCTGGCCGCGCAGGCCCGCGCGGTGCATGTGATCGGCACCACCGGGCTGGAGGCCGAACATCTGCGCCGCATCCAGCTTGCCTCGCACCACGCGGTGATCGTGCGGGCCGGAAACATGAGCCTTGGGGTCAACCTGCTGGTGCGGATGACGCAAAAGGTGGCGGCGGCGCTGGATGCCGACTGGGATATCGAGGTGGTCGAGGCGCATCACCGCATGAAGGTCGATGCGCCGTCCGGCACGGCGCTGATGCTGGGGGCCGCGGCGGCCGAGGGGCGCGGCGCGGCGCTGGAGGACCTGCGCACCCCGGCGCGCGAAGGGATCACCGGCGCGCGGGACCGCGGGTCCATCGGATTTTCCGCCATTCGCGGCGGCGATGTCGTGGGCGAACATGACGTGATCTTTGCCGCCGATGGCGAGCGGGTGGTGCTGCGCCACATCGCCACCGACCGCGCAATCTTTGCGCGTGGCGCGCTGCGGGCGGCGCTGTGGGGGCAGGGGCAAAAGCCCGGCGAATACGACATGATGGATGTGCTGGGCCTTTGACCGGCCTGCGGCGGGATCGTCCGGGCCGGTCACCCCCGCGGCAAGGACGCATCCGGCGCCAGCCCGCCGGCATCTTTCGACGCGGTTGGCGCGTCATGCCCTGTAGCCCCGCGAGGCGCCCTTGACCGATCCCGTCCCCCTTCCCGTCGATGAGGCCCTGCCGGCGCTGCGGGCGGCGGTTGCGGCGCGCGGCATGGCGGTGCTTCAGGCCCCGCCGGGGGCGGGCAAGACCACCCGCGTGCCGCTGGATCTGCTGGCCTCGGGCCTGATCGGCGGCCGGATCGTCATGCTGGAGCCGCGGCGCCTGGCGGCGCGGGCGGCGGCCGAGCGGATGGCGGAAACGCTGGGCCAGCCGGTCGGCCAGACGGTCGGCTATCGCATCCGGGGCGAGGCGAAGGTGTCGCGCGATACCCGGATCGAGGTCGTGACCGAAGGCATCCTGACCCGGATGATCCAGTCCGATCCCGGTCTGGAGGGGGTCGGGGCGGTGATCTTCGACGAATTTCACGAACGCAGCCTGAATGCCGATCTGGGGCTGGCGCTGTGCCTGGAGATCCGCGGGGCGCTGCGCGAGGATCTGGCGCTGGTCGTGATGTCGGCCACGCTGGATGCGGCGCCGGTGGCCGCGCTGATGGGGGATGCGCCGGTCGTCACCTCGGCCGGGCGGGCTTTTCCGGTCGAAACCCGCTGGCTGCCGCGCCCGCCCGATGCGACCCTGCGGTATGAGGCAGGGATCGCCGCGCTGGTCCGGCAGGCGGCGGAGGAGACGGAGGAGGGTGGCATCCTTGTCTTCCTGCCGGGCGAGGGCGAGATCCGGCGGGTCGAGGCGGCGCTGGCGGGGCAACTGCCGGACGGCTTCGTCCTTCGCCCGCTGTTTGGCGCCATGGATTTCGCGGCGCAGCGCGCGGCCCTGGCCCCGGTGGCGGGGCGCAAGGTGGTGCTGGCGACCTCGATCGCGGAAACCTCGCTGACGATACCGGACATCCGCGTCGTGGTGGATGGCGGCCGCGCCCGCCGCGCCCGGTTCGACCCGAATTCCGGCATGTCGCGGCTGGTGACGGAACGGGTGACGCGGGCCGAAGCCGAACAGCGCCGCGGCCGGGCGGGCCGGGTGGCGGCGGGCCTGTGCTGGCGATACTGGACAAGGGGAGAGGAGGGCGGACTTGCGCCCTTTCCCCCGGCCGAGATCGAGGCGGCGGACCTGACCGGCCTTGCGCTGGAACTGGCGCTGTGGGGGGGCGCGGACCTGCCGTTCCTGACGCCGCCCCCGCCCGGCGCGATGGCCGAGGCGCGCGCGCTTTTGTCCGCGCTGGACGCGCTGGACGATAAGGGGCGGATCACCGCGCATGGGCGGGTGCTGGCCGGCCTGCCGCTGCATCCCCGGCTGGCGCATATGCTGGCCGTGGCGGGACGCGGCGCGGCGGAACTGGCCGCCCTGATCGCCGAGCGCGATCCGCTGCGCGGCGCCGGGCCGGACCTGACGCTGCGCCTGGCCGCCATGCGCGATCCCGGCCGGTTCGCGGCCCAGGCAAACCGCCCCGCGCTGGATCGCATCCGGGACGAGGCGCGGCGGCTGGCGAAATCCGCGCCTGCGGGCGTTCTGCCCGGGCTGTCGCCCGCGCAGATGGCGGCGCTGGCCTATCCCGACCGCATCGGGCTGCGGCGCAAGGGGGATGCCCCGCGATGGCTGCTGTCGGGCGGGCGGGGCGCGGTGATGGAACCGGGCAGCCCGCTGTCGAACGCCCGGCTGATCGTGGCGACCGACCTTGACGGCGGGCGCGAGGCGCAGGTGCGGCAGGCCGTGGCGATGTCCGAGTCCGAACTGCGCGAGGTGCATGGCGCCGACATCCGCTGGCGCGAGATCGTCGAATGGTCGCGGCGCGAGGGGCGGGTCATCGCCCGGCGGCAGGAAATGTTCGGGGCGCTGGTGCTGGACGACCGCATCTGGCCCGATGCCCCGGCCGAGGCGATGGCACGCGCCGCATGGGACGGGCTGCGCCAGACCGGCCTGCCCTGGACCCCGGCGTCGCGCCGGCTGCGGGCGCGGATCGCGCTGGCCCGCGATGAAGGCTGGCCCGAGGTGACGGACGAGGCGCTTCTGGCCGAGGACGGCTGGCTGCTTGCCTGGCTGGCCCGCGCCCGGACCGAGGCCGACCTGCGGGCGCTGGACCTGACCGAGCCGTTGAAGGCGCGGATCGGCTGGGACCGGATGGCCGAGGTTGACCGGCTGGTGCCGGCGCATTTCACCACGCCGCTGGGGCGGGCCGTCGCCATCGACTATGACGGCGAGGTGCCGGGGATCGAATTGCGCTTGCAGGAGATGTTCGGCGTCACGCGGCATCCGGTCGTTGGGCATGACCGACGCCCGCTGCGCGTAACGCTGCTGTCGCCGGGGCAGCGTCCGGTGCAGGTGACGATGGACCTGCCGGGGTTCTGGGCCAATTCCTATGCCGATGTGCGCAAGGACATGCGCGGCCAATACCCCCGCCACCCCTGGCCCGAAGATCCGACCCAGGCCGAGCCGACGCTGCGCGCCAAGCCGCGCGGCACCTGAAATACGCTGAAACGTGATTTGCGCAGGCGGCGGCTTTCCCTTGCGGGGCGGTCTGGATAAGCCTGCCGGGCAGGCAAAGGGGACAGGACGATGCAAAGGGAACGCTGGGCGGTGGCGGCCATGTTCATGGCGAACGGCCTGATCATCGGGGCATGGGCGCCGCAGATCCCGCTGCTGCTGCCACGCCACGGCATCGACAAGGCGCAACTGGGCCTGCTGATCCTGCTGCTGGGTCTGGGTGCGGTGGGGGCGATGCTGCTGTCGGGGCAGCTGATCGCGCGGCACGGGTCGCGCCTGGTTCTGGCGGTGCTGTCGGTCGCGGTGATGGTGGCGCTGCCGCTGGTGGTCTTTGCGCCCGATCTGTGGCTGCTGGCCCCGGCGATGGTGGTCTTTGGCGCGCTGGTGGGGATGATGGATGTGGCGATGAACGCCAATGCCGTGCTGGTCGAACGCCGTCTGGGCCGGGCGATCATGTCGTCCTCTCATGGGTTCTGGAGCCTGGGGGGCTTTGCCGGCGGCGCATTGGGCGGGTTGTTCCTGGACCGTTTCGGCGCGGGGGCGCAGGCGCTGGCCGTGGCGGCGGCGGTGCTGGCCATGGCCCTGACGGCAATCCCGTTTCTGGCGCCCGATCCGCCTGCCGCCCCGGTTGCCACCGGACACAACGGGGGGCGGCGGCGGCTTTTGCCGCGCGATCCGGGCCTGTGGCTGATCGGCGGGCTGGCGCTGGCGGCGATGGTGCCCGAGGGTGCGATCCTGGATTGGGCGGCGCTTTACCTGCGGCAGGAACTGGGCACGGATGTCGCGCGGTCGGGTCTGGCCTTCGCGCTGTTTTCCGGGGCGATGGCGGCGATGCGGTTCGCGGGCGATGGCATCCGCAACCGCTTTGGCGCGGTTGCCGTGGCGCGCATCTCGGGGCTGATCGGCGCCGCGGGGCTGCTGATCGCGGCGGCGGCGCCGGTCGACGGGCTGGCCATCGCGGGCTTCGCGCTGGCGGGGCTGGGGATCGCCAACATGGTGCCGATCATGTTTTCCGCGGCCGGAAACCATCCGGGCCTGCCGGCGGGGGTGGGCATCTCGACCGTGACGATGTTGGGCTATTGCGGCATTCTGGTCGCGCCCTCGACCATCGGCTTTGTCGCCGAACATATCGGGTTCCGCATCACCTATGCCGTTCTTGCCGGGCTGCTGGTGCTGGTCGCGGCGCTGGCCGGCAGGGTCGCGGCGGCGGATGGCGCGCGGGCGGCCTGCCCGGCCTGAGGCCTGTGCCCGTCAGCCCGCGCCCGGCAGGGCGGCCAGTTCGGCCACCGTGGTCAGTCGGGCAAAGTCCGACCCCAGAATCGCCAGCGTGACCTGCATCGCGACCGCCCCGTCGATCATGCCGCCGTCCTGCGGGTTCCACAGATCGAACCCGTAAAGCGCATCGGTGGGCAGCAGCACACCATAACCCAGATCCGAGGCCGCGCGCACGGTCGAGGCCACGCAAAAGGCCGCCACCGCCCCGCAGACGACCAGCCTGTCGATTCCCGCCCCGCGCAAATGCGTGTCGAGATCCGTGCCCGAAAACCCAGACGAGCCGCGTTTCCAGAAGACCTGTTCGCCCGCCGCGGGCCGGGCCAAAGCCAGAGGCTCGGCCCCCGGCTGGCCGCGTCGGACAGTCTCGGCCGGATCGGGGGCGTCGTGGTGGACATGCACGACCGGCAGGCCGCGCCCGCGAAACAGGGCCAGCAGGGCCGCGATCCCTTTGCCCGCCGCCGCATCGACCGGGCGCCGCCCCTCGATCACGCCGCGCTGGACGTCGATGACCAGAAGCGCCTCTGCCATCTCAACCGCCCAGGAAATCCACCTTGCCGACCTCGACCCCGTTGGCGCGAAGCAGGTTATAGGCGGTGGTCATGTGGAAATAGAAATTCGGAATGGCATAGCCGTAAAGATATTGCGGTGCCGGAAAGCTCAGCTCGCGCGGGCCGGCCTTGACATGGATGGTCCGGGCCGACGCCCCGTCAAAGGCGCTTTCGGGAACCGTGCCGATGAAGGCCAGCGTGCGGGCGATGCGGTCCTTCAGCTCGGGCAGGGTGGTTTCGGTATCGGCGAAGGACGGCACCCCGGCCCCGGTCAGGCGGGCGACCGCGCCCTTGGCATGATCGCAGGCGGTCTGCACCTGGCGCGAAAACGGGAACATGTCGGCGATCAGCCGCAGGTTGGGGATCACATCGGGCTTCAACCGCTTTGCCTGCTCGAAGGCGATGGCCTTGTCGAGGATCGCGGACAGCGCGGTCAGGGAATGGGCGAAATAGGGGACGGGGGATTGCATGGCGGTCTCCTGCTGGGGTGGCCGCAGGAGGCATGGAAACGCGGCAGAGCGCAAGGCCGTTGCCGCGGCGGATCGCGGTGGCAGGCCGGGAAGGGCGCGCCCAATTCCAACTGGAAGGAATCGGCGGTTCTTGCGAAGATTTCCCTGTTTCAAGACATGATATTCAAGGAAAATGACATGGATATTTTCGCCCCCCTTCAGAAGGTTCTGAAGATCCCGCCGGGTGCCGCGCGGCTTGTCGGCGCCGGCTATCTGGTCCTTGCGGCGGCGGCCTGGCTGATCAGCGCCTATGACGGCGATCCGATCAGCCTTGCGGTGCTTGCCGCCATCATCCTGGCCTTCGGTCTGGTGGTTCTGGCGCTTTCCCAGCTTTCCGCCGTGCTGCGGGGGATACTGGGCTATGTTCTGGTGCTGCTGTTTTCGCTGTGGATCGTGCTGTTGTTCATCCAGACGGTGTTCAACAATCCGCTGACGCCGCCGGTCGTCACCTATCAGTGCCTGGTGTTTTCATCCGACTGCCGCCCGGTTTCGGCGCTGGCGCCCGTGCCTGCCTCCGAAGGCAGGGTCATCGCCACGGATGTGACAGCCGACACCGGACCCGAGACCGGGCCTGACCCTTCGGTCCAGCGCGGCGCGCATCGGGTTTTCGTGCAGTTTGCCGGGTTCGACCGGGCCGGGATCGTGGCCATGGCCGAAAAGCTGGCGTCCGGGGGCTGGGACGTGCAGGGGGCGGATCGCGGCGGCGAACGGCTGGCCGCGGCGGCCGGCGTGAACGAGATCCGCATCTTTCACCCCGAGGACAAGCAGGCTGGTGCCCTGCTGGCGGCCGAGGTTGCTGCGGGCCTTGCAGGTGCCGGCCCGCTGAATGTCCGCGACCTGTCGGGAACCGCCCTGGCCAGCCGGGTGCCGGCCGGCCAGATGGAGGTGTGGGTTTCCCGCTGAAACCGCGCGATCAGCGCCCCAGGCACCAGCGCATCACCGCCTTTTGCGCGTGAAGGCGGTTTTCGGCCTCGTCGAAGATCACCGAATGCGGGCCGTCCATCACCGCGCTGGTCGCCTCGTCGTTGCGATGCGCGGGCAGGCAGTGCATGAACAGCGCCTCGGGCCGGGCCTGCGCCATCAGATGTTCATTCACCTGATAGGGGCGCAGCTGGTTGTGGCGGCGTTCCTTGGCGCTTTCGGGATCGTGCATCGACACCCAGGTGTCGGTCACCACCAGATCGGCGCCGTCCACCGCCTTCATCGGGTCGCGCTCGATGGTGACGCGGACGCCCTTTTCGCGGGCAAAGCCGATCCATTCCGCCTCGGGGTCCAGCGTCGGCGGGCCGGTGAAGGTGAAGTCGAAGCCGAACTGTCCGGCGGCCTGAATGAAACTGGCCGCGACGTTGTTGCCGTCGCCGCACCAGACCACCTTCTTGCCCGCGATCGGGCCGCGATGTTCCTCATAGGTCATCACGTCGGCCATGATCTGGCAGGGATGGGTGCGGTTGGTCAGGCCGTTGATCACCGGCACGGTGGCGTATTCGGCCATCTCTTGCAGGGTTTGCTCTTCAAAGGTGCGGATCATGATCAGGTCGACATAGCGCGACAGCACGCGGGCGGTGTCGGCGATGGTCTCGCCATGACCCAGCTGCATTTCCTTGCCGGACAGGACCATCGTCTCGCCCCCCATCTGGCGCACGCCCACGTCGAAGGAAACGCGGGTGCGGGTCGAGGGCTTTTCAAAGATCAGCGCGACCATGTGGCCCTTCAGCGGCTGGTCGTCGTCGGGCGTGCCTTTCGGCAGGCCGGCGCGGGCGGTCTTCATCGCGCGGGCAGTGTCGATCATGTGCCGCAGGTCGGCGGCGGGGGTGGTGTGGATGTCGAGGAAATGTTTCATGTCGGACCTTGTGGCAGGCCCCGGGGGCTTCACGCCCCCGGACCCCCGTGGGATATTTATGCAAAGAGGATGAACAGCGCCTGTTCGATGCCTCGTCGCCGGGTGTGCGGGTGCGGCAGGGGATCAGGCTGCATCCAGGGTCTTCTCCACATCAGTCGCCGCGGCGTCGAGGCGTTTGAGCGCCTCGGCAATGTCGGCGTCGGGGATGTTCAACGCGGGCAGCAGGCGCAGCACGTTGTCCGAGGCGGCGACGGTCAGCAGGTGTTGCGCATAGCCTGCCTTGACCAGATCGGCATTCGGCGCGCGGCATTTCAGTCCAAGGATCAGGCCCTGGCCGCGGACGGAGTCGAACACCTGCGGATGGGCGGCGACCAGCCCTTCGAGGCCCTGGCGGAACAGGGCGGCCTTGCGGCTGACCTCGGCCAGAAAGGCCGGGTCGGTGACGATGCGCGCCACCGTGCCGCCGACCGCGCAGGCCAGCGGGTTGCCGCCATAGGTCGAGCCATGGGTGCCCGCCGTCATGCCCGAGGCGGCCTCTTCGGTCGCCAGCACCGCGCCGAGCGGGAAGCCGCCGCCGATGCCCTTGGCCACCATCATGATGTCGGGGGTCACGCCCGTCCATTCATGCGCGAACAGCCGCCCCGTGCGGCCCATGCCGCATTGCACCTCGTCGAAGATCAGCAGGACGCCGGTTTCGGCCCGGATCGCGTCAAGCTCGCGGAAGAAGCTGTCGGGCGCGGTGCGGATGCCGCCCTCGCCCTGGATCGGCTCGATCATGATCGCGGCCGTGTCGGGGGTGAGGGCCGCGCGCACCGCCGCCGCATCGCCGAAGGGCACCTGGACGAAGCCGGGCAGCAGCGGGCCGAAGCCCTTGACCATCTTTTCCGACCCCGCCGCCGCGATGGCGGCAGAGGAGCGGCCGTGGAACGCGCCGTCGAAGGTGATGATCTGCACCCGGTCGGGCTGGCCCTTTTCATACCAGTATTTGCGGGCCATCTTGATCGCCAGTTCCGCCGCCTCGGTTCCCGAGTTGGTGAAGAAGGCGGTATCGGCAAAGGTGTGGTCCACCAGGATGTCGGCCAGCGCCTCCTGTTCCGGGATGCGGTAGACGTTGGAGACGTGCCAGAGCTTGCCCGCCTGTTCCGTCACCGCCGCGACCAGCGCCGGATGCGCATGACCAAGCGCGTTCACCGCGATGCCCGACCCGAGGTCGAGGTATCGGCTGCCGTCCTCGGACCAGAGCCAGCTGCCTTCGCCCCTGGTGAAGGCAAGGGGGGCGCGGTTGTAGGTGGGCAGGACATGCGGGATCATTGGGTGGTCCTTTGCAGAAAGCCTAGCCGTGCCAAAGGCGGCGGGGCGAGTCAACGGATGAGACGAAGGATGACGCGGCCCTGTAACAACCGGGCCAAAGGCGGATCGCGCCGGAACGCTGTCAGCGTCGGCGTCGGGGCAACTGGAACAGGGTGCCTTGTGCGATCATGCCGCGGGGATAGCGGAAAGGCGGGGGGCTGTAAACGGGGTTGATGGGCGGCGTGGTGCCATGGGGCCGGCCCCCGGAGGGGTTTTGCACCCCTCCGGACCACCCCGCAGGATATTTGGGTCCAGAAAGAGGGGGGAGGGGGCGGGTGGCGAGGCGTTGCCGTCGGGTGCAAGCGGGGGTTGCCGGATCGCGCGGGGACACCTATCGTCAGCGGGGTCGGAGGTGCCGCCGGGGAGGGTTGCGCACGGCCAGGGGGGACGCCATGTCAAGGACCGATCCCGCAGCACATTCCCGCGCCGTCGAGGCGGCGCTGTCCTCGGGCGCGGCCGCCCGGTCGCCCGTTGCCGCCTCGTGGAGCCGGTCGGCCCGCCTGCATGGTCTGGCCCCGGATCGGGGGCGCAAGCCCGAGCGGATGACGGCGCAGGAACTGGCACTGGCCGTGCAGCGGATGGAGCCGGTGGTGCGTGCGGCGGGGCCCAGCCTCGACCGGCTGTTCCAGGCGGTGGGGGGCGTAGGCTGCTGCGTCCTGCTGGCCGACCGCGACGGCGTGCCGGTGGACCGGCGCGGCGCATCCGTCGATGACCGGACGTTTCAGGACTGGGGGTTGTGGACCGGCGCCCTGTGGGACGAGGCGCATGAGGGCACCAACGGCATCGGCACCGCGCTGGCCGAAGGCCGCGCCGTCACCATCCATGGCACCGACCATTTCCTGGCCCGCAATACGCTTTTGTCCTGCATGAGCGCGCCGCTTTACGATGCCGAGGGGCAGCTGGCGGGGGTGGTGGACGTGTCCTCGTGCCGGGCCGACCTGACCGAGGGGTTCGCGGGCCTGATCAGCCATGCCGTGACCGAGGCCGCCCGGCGGATCGAGGCGGATGTGTTCCGCCTGGCCTTTCCCCGCGCGCGGATCGTGCTGCTGCCGAATGCCGAGCGGCATCCGGGGGCGGCGCTGGCGGTCGATGGCGACGATCTGGTGATCGGCGCCACCCGCGGCGCACGCGCCATGTTGGGCCTGTCGGGCGACCTGATGAAAAGCCCGCGTCCGGCGGCCGATCTGCTGGGCGCCGACGCGCCCGAAACGCTGGAGGATGCCGAACGCGCCGTTCTGATGCGGGCGCTGGCGCGGGCGGGGGGCAATGTCTCGGCCGCGGCGCGGGGGCTTGGCATCTCGCGCGCGACGTTCCACCGCAAGATTGCTGCGCCGCGGCGTCATTCCTGATCCGAATCTGTCGCAGGGTTGCGACACATCCGCGTGTGCGGGCTGCATCGCGGCGTGACTCGACTCCGATCCTTGCGCAATCTGACCCCATGCCGCCACGGGAGAGGCGGTGCATGTGGTCAGATTGGGAGGAACCAGCCGATGACCAAAGCCGAAACCTTCACGCATTCGAAATCGCCGTTCAAGCCGCGCTATGAGAACTTCATCGGCGGCGAATGGGTCGCGCCCAAGAAGGGCAAGTATATGGAGAACGTCTCGCCCATGACCGGCAAGGTCGTGTGCGAGGTGCCCGCCTCGACCGCCGAGGACATCGAGCGCGCGCTGGATGCCGCGCACAAGGCCGCCCCCGCCTGGGGGCGCACCTCGACCACGGAACGGTCGAACATCCTGCTGAAGATCGCGCAACGCATCGAGGACAACCTGGAGGCCATCGCCACCGCCGAAACCTGGGACAACGGCAAGCCGCTGCGCGAGACGATGGCGGCGGACATCCCGCTGACCATCGACCATTTCCGCTATTTCGCCGGGGCGATCCGCGCGCAGGAAGGGTCCATCGGGCAGATCGACAACGATACCGTCGCCTATCACTTCCATGAACCTCTGGGCGTCGTCGGCCAGATCATACCGTGGAACTTCCCGATCCTGATGGCGGCGTGGAAGCTGGCGCCCGCACTGGCCGCCGGGAACGCCGTCGTGCTGAAGCCGGCCGAGCAGACCCCGGCGTCGATCATGGTGCTGATGGAACTGATCGGCGATCTGCTTCCGCCGGGCGTTCTGAACATCGTCTCGGGCGACGGGCCGAATGCGGGCGCGCCGCTGGCGTCGAACCCGCGCATCGCCAAGATCGCCTTTACCGGGTCGACCGAGGTGGGCAAGCTGATCATGAAATCGGCCGCCGACAACCTGACCAACATCACGCTGGAACTGGGCGGCAAGTCGCCGAACCTGTTCTTTGCCGATGTGATGGACGAGGACGACGCCTTCTTTGACAAGGCGCTGGAAGGGTTCGCCCTGTTCGCGCTGAACCAGGGCGAAGTCTGCACCTGCCCGAGCCGGGCCTTGGTGCAGGAATCGATCTATGACCGGTTCATGGAGCGTGCCCTGAAACGGGTGGCGGCGATCCAGCAGGGCGATCCGCTGTCGATCACCACGATGATCGGCGCGCAGGCCAGCCAGGAGCAGTTCGACCGCATCCAGCGCTATCTGGACATCGGCAAGAAGGAAGGCGCCAAGGTCCTGATCGGCGGCGATGTCAGCCATCAGTCGGGCGATCTGGCGGGCGGCTATTACATCAAGCCGACCGTGTTCGAGGGCAACAACAAGATGCGGGTGTTCCAGGAGGAAATCTTTGGCCCGGTCGTGTCGGTGACCACCTTCAAGACCATCGACGAGGCCATCGAGATCGCCAACGATACCGTCTATGGCTTGGGCGCGGGCGTGTGGAGCCGCGACATGAACACCGCCTATCGCGCGGGCCGCGCCATTCAGGCGGGGCGCGTCTGGACCAACTGCTATCACGCCTATCCGGCGGGGGCGGCGTTCGGCGGCTACAAGCAATCCGGTATCGGGCGTGAAACCCACAAGATGATGCTGGACCACTATCAGGAGACCAAGAACCTGCTGGTCAGCTATAACCCCAACAAGCTCGGGTTCTTCTGACCTTAAGGGCGGGTCTGTGCCGCCCGTCGGCCCATGCCCGCCCCGCGCGCCCGCCCCGATCCTCCCCCGGGGCGGGCGATTTTCATGGCCCGGTCAAGAAAGGCAGATCGCGATGCAAAAGACGATGAAAGCCGCCGTCGTGCGGGAATTTGGCAAGCCCCTCGTCATCGAGGAGGCGAAGGTGCCCGAGGTTCTGCCCGGCACCATTCTTGTCAAGATCGAGGCCTGCGGCGTCTGCCATACCGATCTGCACGCCGCCCATGGCGACTGGCCGGTCAAGCCCAAGCCGCCCTTCATTCCGGGGCATGAGGGCGTGGGCCATGTCGTCGCCGTTGGGACGGGTGTCACCAATGTGCGCGAGGGCGACCGGGTGGGGGTGCCCTGGCTCTATTCCGCCTGCGGGCATTGCGAGCATTGTCTGGGCGGGTGGGAAACCCTGTGCGAGCAGCAGCAGAACTCGGGCTATTCGGTGAATGGCGGGTTCGCGGAATATGTGCTGGCCGACCCGAATTATGTGGGCCATCTGCCGAAGAACGTGGGCTTTGTGGAAATCGCGCCGGTGCTGTGCGCCGGGGTGACGGTCTACAAGGGGCTGAAGATGACGGATACGCGGCCCGGCGAATGGGTGGTGATTTCTGGCATCGGCGGGTTGGGGCACATGGCGGTGCAATATGCCAAGGCCATGGGTCTGCATGTGGCGGCGGTGGACATCGACGACAGCAAGCTGAAGCTGGCGAAGGAATTGGGGGCCGAGGTGACGGTGAACGCTCGCACCACCGACCCGGTGGCCGCGATCAGGAAGGAGATCGGCGGCGCGCATGGGGTGCTAGTGACCGCCGTTTCGCCGAAAGCCTTCGAGCAATCGCTAAAATTCGCCCGGCGCGGCGGGACCATCGCGTTGAACGGTCTGCCGCCGGGGGATTTCCCGCTGCCGATCTTTGACATGGTGCTGGAGGGGATCACGGTGCGCGGCTCGATCGTCGGCACGCGGCTGGATCTGGCGGAATCGCTGGACTTCGCGGGGCGCGGGCTGGTCAAGGCGCATACGGCGACGGCAAAGCTGGAAGAGATCAACGATGTGTTCCACAAGATGGAGCAGGGCAAGATCGACGGGCGGATCGTGCTGGATTTCGCGTAAAGGGAAGGGGGGCGCTGCCCCCCTTTTGGCCTGCGGCCAATTCACCCCCCGGGATATTTATGCAAAGAGGATGAACAGATTTCATCATCTTCATGGGAAATATGAATTTGTCCGTAGGACAGGAGGGGATTATCTGACGGGCCTTCGGTGAATGAGGGTGCGCCCATGCAGATAGTCCAGCTTCCCCCGTCGCCTGTGCTTGCGGCAGTCGAACGGATGGCGCGCGAGCGTGTCCTGATCCTGGACGGGGCGATGGGGACGCAGATCCAGGGACTGGGTCTGGCGGAAGAGGATTATGCCGGGCGGGGGGGATGCGCCTGTGCGCATCATTCCGACCATCCGCAAAAGGGCAACAACGACCTGCTGATCCTGACCCAGCCCGAGGCCATTGAGGAGATCCATTTCCGCTACGCCATGGCCGGGGCGGATATCGTCGAGACCAATACCTTTTCCGCCACGACCATCGCGCAGGCGGATTACGGGATGGAAAGCGCGGTGCATGACCTGAACGTCCAGGGCGCGCGGATTGTGCGGCGCGCGCTGGACCGGGCGACGGCACTCGACGGGCGGGCGCGGTTCGTGGCGGGCGCCGTGGGGCCGACCAACCGGACGGCCAGCATCAGCCCCGATGTGAACAACCCCGGCTATCGCGCCGTGAGCTTTGACGAGTTGCGCGTGGCCTATGGCCAGCAGGTGCGCGGGCTGATCGCGGGGGGGGCGGATCTCATCCTGATCGAGACGATCTTTGACACGCTGAACGCCAAGGCCGCGATCTTTGCCTGTTTCGAGGCCTTTGCCGAACATGGCGTGCGCCTGCCGATCATGATTTCCGGCACGATCACCGATGCCTCGGGCCGGACGCTGACCGGGCAGACGCCGACCGCCTTCTGGCATTCGGTGAAACATGCCCGACCCTTTACCGTAGGGCTGAACTGCGCGCTTGGGGCGGCGGCGATGCGGCCGCATCTGGCCGAACTGGCGGGGGTGGCGGACACCTTCACCTGCGCCTATCCGAACGCGGGCCTGCCCAATGCCTTTGGCCAGTATGACGAGGGGCCGGACGAAACCGCCGCCCAGATCGCCGATTTCGCGCGCGAGGGGCTGGTGAATGTGGTCGGCGGCTGCTGCGGCACCACGCCCGACCACATCCGCGCCATGGCCGCGGCGGTAGCGGGCTTTGCCCCGAGGGCGGTGAAATGAGCCGTTTCTTGCGTCTTTCGGGGCTGGAGCCCTTCGTCCTGACCCCCGACATCCCCTTCGTCAACGTGGGCGAGCGCACCAACGTCACCGGCAGCGCCCGGTTCCGCAAGCTGATCACCAACCGCGACTATGCCGCCGCGCTGGAGGTGGCGCGCGATCAGGTGGAGAACGGCGCGCAGATCATCGACATCAACATGGACGAGGGGCTGATCGACTCCAGGGCCGCGATGGTGGAGTTCCTGAACCTGATCGCGTCGGAACCCGACATCGCCCGGGTGCCGGTGATGATCGACAGTTCCAAATGGGAGGTGATCGAGGCCGGGCTGAAATGCGTGCAGG
>JASGFG010000046.1:0-29575 GCA_047605605.1 Paracoccaceae bacterium
GCGCCTGCCGCCACCAGCGCCACCTGCCCGCCGATGCCCGTGGCCGCCGCGGCGATGGCCAGCCGCAGCGCCTGGTTGATGGCAAAGACGGCGACCAGCGTGACCCTGAGGGTGCCCAGAGTCATCGGCTGGCGGTAAAGGTGCCAGATGATCGGCGGCCCGGCGGTGGCGAAAAGCCCGCCCAGAAGGCCGCCCGCCGCCCCCGCCGCCACGAAGGAGGCGGCCGGGGACCGCTGCGCCCTCACCTGCGGCCGGGCGGCCAGTTGCAGCGCCGATCCCGCGATCAGCAGCCCCAGCAGCAGTTGCAGCAGCCACAGCGCCTGCCCCGCCAGCCAGCCCAGCAGGGCGAAGCCGATCGCCAGCATCGGCGCGGTCCCCGCCAGTGTCAGCGCCAGCACCTGCCGGTCCACCTGCCGCCAGCCCTGCCGCAGCACGATGCTGCCGTTCACCAGCACCAGAACCGAAGTGACCAAGGCCGCCTCGGGCAGCGGCAGCAGCCCGAAAAGACCGCAGCCCCCCATCAGGATCAGCCCCAGGGCGAACCCGGTCAGGGTCTGTGTCCAGGCGGCGGCGAAGGCCAGCGCCCAGAGGGCAAGGGTTTGCGGATCGGGCATCATGCCGGGATGCTTGCCCCAGACGGCCGGGCAATGCCAGAGGCCGGGCGGCTGTTCCCGGTCAGCCCTTCAGTTCCGGGGTGATCCGCACCGGCCCGGCGACGCCCTTCAGCCGGGCGCGGTAGATCACCACGGATTCCGCCACGCGCATCACATAGGTCCGCGTTTCGGCAAAGGGGATCGTCTCGATCCAGTCGATCACGTCGACATCCGGGCGGCGGGGGTCGCCGAACTGGGCCATCCATTGCTCGGGCCGGTTGTGCCCGGCGTTGTAGCCCGCCGCGACCAGCGCGATCGAGGGGCCGAACTCGTCCACCAGCTGCCGCAGATAGGCGGTGCCCATCGACACGTTATAGGCCGGGTCGCTGGTCAGCCGGCCGGCATCGAAGGGCAGGCCGATCCGGCCGGCCAGCATCTGGGCGGTGCCGGGCATCACCTGCATCAGCCCGCGCGCGCCCGCATGGCTGATCACCGCCGGATCGAACTCGCTTTCCCGGCGCGAGATGGCAAGGGCCAGCGCCCGGCTGACCGGCCCGCCGTCCGGCACCATGTCGGGCACCGGATAATAGGCGCCGGGCAGGATCTGCCCGCGTTCCGCCGCGGCCTTGGCGATCAGCAGGGCGACATGCGGCTCTCCCATGTCGGTGGCCATGGCGGACAACTGCTCCAGACCACGGGCATCCAGACCTTGGGCCAGATGCAGCAGGAACCGCTTGCCCGTCTGCCGGTCGCCGGCCTGCAACAAAAGCCGCGCCGCCTGGAACACCGATGACCGGGTAAAGGGCGCGGCCTTCCAGTCGGTCGGGCGGGGCGGCGACAGCAGGGCCGGGTCCAGGGTCAGATCCAGCTTTTCCGCCGCAAGCAGGCCGTAAAAGGCCGTCTGGTATTTCGCGGCCGTGCGGTATTCCGCGCGCGCCGCCGCGGCATCGCCCTTTGCCTCGTCGGCGCGGCCCAGCCAGTAATGCGCCCGCGACAGGCTGATTCCGGTCGAGACGGCGCCTTGCAGATGGCCGAAATGCCGGGCCGCCGTTTCCGGGTCGCCCAGCTTGCGCAGCGCGATGAAGCCCGCCAGAAACTCCAGATCGGCATAATCCGCACCGCCCGAAAGGTTGTGACGCGCCGCCACGCGATAGGCATCGCGCTCCTTGCCGTTGCGCATCAGCCAGCGGGCCAGCAGCAGCCGCCGGTCGGCCCAGGCCTCGGGGCGGCCAAGGTGCTGGCGGCTGTCGCTGTATTGCAGGATGAGCGATGCCGCATCGTCATAGCGGTCGCGCTTCATCCGCCAGACGAAGCGGTCATAGGCAAGGCCGGGGTCATGGGCCAGGCTCGCGGGGACCGCCGCGATCTTGGCGTTCACCCCGTCGTCGTCGGACATCAGCGCGATTCGCGCCTCGGCCAGGGCGCGCCAGTCGGGGCTGACACGCGGCAGCATCCGCCGCGCCTCGGCCAGGCGGCCGGACCACAGCAGATTGTCCAGCCGCACCTCATGCGCGACGACCAGCGCCGGGCCTTCCAGCGCCATCAGCGCCTGTTCCTGATCGGCGTCAAAGCGCAGCGTCGTCCAGGCGCGGAACGCCTCGGCCTCGGCATCCGCCGGGCGGTCGGCGGCGATGCAGGCGCGGATCAGCGCCAGCGACCCTTCGACCGTCGCGGGTTTTTGCCGGGCGAAATAGCCGATGATACGGGCGGGGGTGGAAGACCGGGCCACCGCCTCCTCTCCCTTCTCGACCAGAAGCGGCAGGCCGGGCCAGTCGGGATGGCGGTCCAGAAAAGTTTCATAATCGCCCAGATAGCCCTGCCCGCCCGCGCGCAGGCGCTGCCATTCGATGATGTCGGCGGCCAGCGGCCCCGAGGCGGCGGCGGCCGATTGCGCCGCGGGCCAGTCGCGCACCGAGGCCCGGTCCAGCGCCAGCTTCAATGCGGCGGGATCGTCCGCGCGTGCGGGACCGCTCAGCGCCAGCACCGCCGCCAGAGCCGAAAGAAGCGCCCGCGCGGCTGCGGGGCGGGGCAAGGGAAGGAAACGCTGCCTCATGCGGCGGAATCTGCACGACCCTGCCGCGGGGTGCAACCAACGAAGGCTTGATCGGCTGCGGCGGATTGGCCGGATTCGGCGCTTGTCAAGCACCCGATAGACGCATAGATAGACCGTTCCATGCCCCTGATCCCGAAATGGAGTCGCCCTCATGGCCCGCGTGACGGTCGAAGATTGCGTTGACAAGGTTCCCAACCGGTTCGAACTGGTGATGCTGGCCGCACATCGTGCGCGCGAGATCCAGTCCGGCTCGCCCCTCACGATCGACCGCGACAACGACAAGAACCCTGTCGTCTCGCTGCGCGAGATCGCCGAGGAAACCCAGTCGGCCGAAGTGCTGCGCGAACGGATGATCGAAAGCTATCAGACCCAGATCGAGGTCGACGAGCCCGAAGAGGACCAGATGGCGCTGCTGATGTCGGGCGAGATCGACCGCCCGATGCAGGACGACATGTCCGAAGAGAAACTGCTCCGCGCCCTCATGGAAGCGCAAGGGGACAACTGATCCGGGTCTTCCCGGCGGGACGGGCGAGGAATGATCGACGTAGAAGACCTGATCGCCCTCGTCCGCAATTACAACCCGCGCACCAATGCCGATCTGATCCGCCGGGCCTATGACTATGGCGGGCAGATGCACGAAGGGCAGACCCGCAAGTCGGGCGAGCCCTATTTCACCCATCCCGTCGCCGTCGCCGCCATCCTGACCGAGATGCGGCTGGACGATGCGACCATCGTCACCGCCCTTCTGCACGACACGATCGAGGACACGCGATCCACCTATACCGAGGTGGCGCAGATGTTCGGCGGCGAAGTGGCGGAACTGGTTGACGGCGTGACCAAGCTGACCAACCTTCAGCTGTCCTCGACCCACAGCCAGCAGGCGGAAAACTTCCGCAAGCTGTTCATGGCCATGTCCAAGGACCTGCGGGTCATCCTGGTGAAACTGGCCGACCGTCTGCACAACATGCGGACGATCAAGAGCATGAAGCCGGAAAAGCAGGCCCAGAAGGCCCGCGAGACGATGGAAATCTTTGCCCCCCTGGCCGGCCGCATGGGGATGCAATGGATGCGCGAGGAACTGGAAGACCTCGCCTTTCGCGTCCTGAACCCCGAGGCGCGCAATTCCATCATCCGCCGCTTCATCACCCTGCAACGCGAGGCGGGGGATGTGGTCCACAAGATCACCGGCGACATCAGGAACGAACTGGAAAAGGCGGGGATCGACGCCGCCGTCTATGGCCGCGCGAAAAAGCCCTATTCGATCTGGCGCAAGATGCAGGAAAAGGACCTGGCCTTCAGCCGCCTGTCCGACATCTATGGCTTTCGCGTCATCTGCGGGTCGGTCGGTGACTGCTATCGCATCCTGGGGGTGATCCACACCCGCTGGCATTCGGTGCCGGGCCGGTTCAAGGATTATATCAGCCAGCCGAAATCGAACGGATACCGCTCGATCCACACCAGCGTTTCGGGGCGCGACGCCAAGCGGGTCGAGGTGCAGATCCGCACCCGCGAGATGCACGAGGTCAACGAATCCGGCGTGGCGGCGCATTGGTCCTATCGCGAGGGGGTGCGGGCCCAGAACCCCTTTGCCGTCGATCCGGCGAAATGGATCGCCGCCCTGACCGAGCGTCTGGACGAAGGCGATCACGACGAGTTCCTGGAAAACGTCAAGCTGGAGATGTATTCCGACCAGGTGTTCTGCTTCACGCCCAAGGGGGATGTGATCCAGTTGCCGCGGGGCGCGACGCCGCTGGATTTCGCCTATGCGATCCACACGCGGATCGGCAATTCCACCGTCTCGGTCAAGGTCGACGGCATCCGTGTGCCGCTGTGGACGCGGCTGAAGAACGGCCAGTCGGTCGAGATCATCACCGCCGAGGGCCAGCGCCCGCAGGCCAGCTGGATCGACATCGTGACGACGGGGCGCGCCAAGGCCGCCATCCGGCGGAGCTTGCGCGAGGAAGATCGGGGCCGTTTCGTCAAGCTGGGGCAGGAACTGGCGCGCGCGGCCTTTGACCATGTGGGCAAGAAGGCGACCGACAAGGCCCTGCGCACCGCCGCCCAACGGCTGGGCCTGGCGGACGAGATGGACCTGCTGGCCCGCCTGGGGTCGGCCGAACTGACCGCGCGCCGGGTGGTCGAGACGCTTTACCCCGAGCTTGCGCAGGTCGCGGCGCCCGAGGTCGATCGCCGCCGCCCGGTCCTGGGCCTGCCCGAGGACGAGACGCTGCGCCGCGCCCCCTGCTGCCAGCCGCTGCCGGGCGAACGGATCGTCGGCATCACCTATCGCGGCCGCGGCGTGGTCTGCCATGCCATCGACTGTCCCGCGCTGGAGGAATTCGAGGATCAGCCGAACCGCTGGGTCGACCTGCGCTGGCAGCCCGGTCGCCATGCGGCCATCCACACCGTCAGCCTGGAGCTGACCATCGCCAACGATGCGGGCGTATTGGGCCGGATCTGCACCTTGATCGGCGAACAGAAGGCCAATATCTCGGACCTGAGGTTCACCGACCGCAAGCCGGATTTCTACCGGCTGATCGTGGATGTGGACCTTCGCGATGTGGAACATCTGCACATGGTCATGACGGCGCTGGAGGCCGAGACCGACGTGGCGCAGATTTCCCGCCATCGCGACCTGTCCCGCAAGCCCTGAACCGGGCCTGCCCGTAAACCGGAGTTGCCAGCGTGTTCAAGCGGCGCCAGCCCCTTTCGCTGATGAGGCAAGCGCGCGAGATGGTCTATCCGACCGGCGGGTTCCGGCGTGCCACGCAATACATGCTGCACCGGATGCGCCGCCTGCCGGACCGCCCGCACCGCATCGCCCGCGGGGTATTCGCCGGAACCTTCGTGAACTTTCCCCCGGTTTTCGGGTTCCAGTTCCTGACCGCGGCCGGCATCGCCTGGGTCTTGCGCGGCAATATCCTGGCGGCGCTGCTGTGCACATTCCTGTCGAACCCGATCACAACGCCGTTGATTGCGGTCGGCTCGCTGGAACTGGGGCACTGGATCCTGGGGATGCCGGGTCATCTGGAGTTTCTGGAAATCGTGCGCCAGTTTTCCGAAGCGGGCGGCGAGATCTGGCACAACATCCGGGCGATCTTCACCCATGACGTGGCCCGTTGGGGGCATCTGCGCGACTTCTTCTGGCAGATCTACTGGCCCTATTTCGTCGGCTCGCTGATCCCCGGCCTGATCTTCTCCGTCGCCGCCTACTGGGTCACGATCCCGCTGGTCGGCGCCTATCAGAAGCTGCAGGCCCGCAAGGCCAAGGACCGGATCGAAAAGCGCCGCCGCCTGAAGGCCGCGCTGGCCGAGACACGGGCGCGCGAGGCCGCCAGAGAGGAAGCAGCGCGCGAGGCGGCGAGACAGGCGACGACAGGGCCGGGGCGCGAAGCAGGGGATGACGACGCTCGCACTCCGGGCTAGGATCGCCGCAAAAATCGGGGGGCTGCGATGAAACCGCTTGGCAAACTTCGGCTTGGGGTCAACATCGACCATGTGGCGACGGTCAGGAACGCCCGTGGATCGCAATGGCCGGACCCGCTGCGCGCCGCCCTTGTGGCCGAGGCGGCGGGGGCCGACGGCATCACCGCCCATCTGCGCGAGGACCGCCGCCACATCCGCGACGAGGATATCGAGGCGCTGATGGCCGGCATCGGCATCCCGTTGAACTTTGAATGCGCGGCGACCGAGGAAATGCAGGCCATCGCGCTGAAGCATCAGCCCCATGCCATCTGCCTTGTTCCCGAAAAGCGCGAGGAACGCACGACCGAAGGCGGCCTTGACGTGGCCGGCGACGAGGCGCGGCTGCGCGACTTCATCGCGCCCTTGCGCGATGCGGGCATCCGCGTGTCGATGTTCATCGGCCACGACCCCCGCCAGATCGAGGCTTCGGCCCGGATCGGCGCGGCTGTGGTGGAACTGCACACCGGGCATTATTCCGACCTTCATGCCGAAGGCGACATGCAGGGTGCCTCTGCCGAACTGGCCGCGTTGGCCGAAGGGGCGCGGCTGGCCCATGCGGCGGGGCTGGAGGTTCATGCGGGCCACGGCCTGACCTATGACAATGTTGCCCCCGTCGCCGCCTTTGCGCAGGTGATGGAGCTGAACATCGGCCATTTCCTGATCGGCGAGGCGATCTTTCGCGGGCTTGGCCCCGCCATCGAGGAAATGCGCCGCCGGATGGATGCCGCACGGCCGTAACAAAGGGGAAACGTCATGCCGAACTGGGGAATACTGGTGATCGTGGGGGTGCTGTCGATTCTGGCGGGAATCGTGGCGCTGGCCTTTCCGCTGCCCGCCTCGCTGACGGTGAATGCCTTTGTGGGCGCCAGTCTGGCGGTGGCCGGGGTGCTGGGCACGATCGGCGCCGCGCGCGAGGCGGCGGGGCGCGACCGCGGCTGGGGCATCCTGCTGGGGCTGGCGACGCTGGCGCTTGGCGTGGTGCTGCTGGCCTGGCCGTTGCAGGGGCTGACGACGCTGACCATCGTGGCGGGGGTGATCTTCCTGGCCTCGGGGGTGTTCAAGCTGGTGCTGGGCTGGAACCTGGCGATCCCGTCGTGGAAATGGGCGGTGGTCCTGTCGGGGCTGCTGTCGGTCGTGCTGGGGGTGATGATGCTGACGCATCTGCCCGCATCCGCCATGGTGGTGCCGGGGCTGCTTCTGGCAGTGGAGCTGCTGTCCTATGGCTGGGGGCTGGTGTTCCTTGGGATCGCGTGGAAACGCGGGGCGAACCTGTGATCCCTGCGCCCGGCGGGGTGATCCTTGGCATCGGCACCGATCTTTGCAACATCGAGAGGGTCGAGCAGACCCTTGCCCGCTTTGGCGACAGGTTCCGCAACCGCGTCTTTACCGAACGCGAACAGACGCGGGCGGAGGCGCGCGCCCATGCCGCCGCCACCTATGCGAAACGCTGGGCTGCGAAAGAGGCCTGTTCCAAGGCGCTTGGCACCGGGCTGCGCATGGGCATCGCCTGGCGCGACATGGCGGTCACGAACCTGCGATCCGGCCAGCCGGTGATGGAGGTGACGGGCTGGGCGGCGGAACGGCTGAAATCAATGACTCCCGCAGGTTACGCGGCGACGATCCATGTCAGCCTGACCGACGACCACCCCTGGGCGCAGGCCTTCGTGGTGATCGAGGCGCGGCCATCCGCCGACCCAACTTGACTCGGGGGGACGGGCGCGCAAGAAGCGGCGCCTGACAGGCCCCGCGCGGGCGGTGAAGGCAAGGCGGGAATGCTCATGGCGAAGAAGACGAAAGAAGGCGGCATCTTCGAGACGGTGAAAACCATCGTCTATGCCCTGTTGATCGCGGGCGTCTTCCGCACCCTGTTCTTTCAGCCGTTCTGGATCCCCTCGGGGTCGATGAAGGACACGCTGCTGATCGGGGATTTCCTGTTCGTCAACAAGATGGCCTATGGCTATTCGCAATATTCCTGCCCCTTTGGCCTTTGCCCCTTCTCGGGGCGTATCCTGGCCTCGGACCCGCACCGGGGCGACGTGGTGGTGTTCCGCCATCCCGTCAACGGCGAAGATTTCATCAAGCGGCTGATCGGCCTGCCGGGCGATACCGTGCAGGTGAAAAAGGGCATCCTCTACATCAACGGCAAGGAAGTGCCCCAGCAGTCCGACGGCACCTTCCACGAGGTCTATGAGAAACAGGGCCCGATGGGCTATTACCCGCGCTGCGAGAACGGGCCGGTGGGCGAGGGCGGCGACTGCACCTCGTCGCGGGCACGCGAAACGCTGCCGAACGACGATGACACCGGGCCGGGCGTCACGCATGATGTGCTGAACATCGACACCAACGGTTTCGGTGACGACACCGATGTGTTCACCGTGCCGCCGGGGCAGTATTTCTTCATGGGCGACAACCGCGACAACAGCATGGACAGCCGGTTCGCGCAGGCCGCGGGCGGCGTCGGCTTTGTGCCGGTGGAATATCTGATCGGCCGGGCGGACCGGATCATCTTTTCCTCGGCCGGGCGGTCGATGCTGTATTTCTGGACCTGGCGGATGGACCGCTTCTTCAAGGCGATCGAGTGAGGCTGGCGGCCGACCTCGTGGCCTTTCAGGACCGTCTGGGGCATCAGTTCCAGCGGCCCGAGCTGCTGGTGCGCGCCGTCACGCATTCCTCGATTTCCTCGCCCACCCGGCCGTCGAACGAACGGCTGGAGTTTCTGGGCGACCGGGTTCTGGGCCTGTCCATCGCCGAGGCGCTGTTCGCGGGCGACCGTCAGGCGGCCGAGGGGCAGCTGGCGCCGCGCCTGAACGCGCTGGTCCGGCAGGAAACCTGTGCCGAGGTTGCGCGCGAGCTGGGCCTGGGCGAGGTGCTGAAGCTGGGCCGGTCAGAAATGATGACCGGCGGGCGGCGGAAAGAAGCTCTGCTAGGCGACGCGATGGAGGCGGTGATCGCCGCCGTCTATCTGGACGCCGGGTTCGAGGCGGCGCGGGCGCTGGTCCATCGCCTGTGGGCCGGGCGGATCGCCGCGGCCCATACGCACAGGCGCGACGCGAAATCGGTGTTGCAGGAATGGGCGCAGGGCCGCGGCCTGCCTCCGCCGGTCTATGTCGAGATGGCGCGCGAGGGGCCGGACCATGCGCCGGTCTTCACCATCGAGGCGCGGCTTTCCTCGGGCGAGATGGCCCTGGGCCGCGCCGCGGGCAAGCGGCAGGCCGAACAGATGGCTGCGCAGAAACTTCTGGACCGGGTGGAGGTCAAGGATGGCGACTGAGGATACCCCGACCCGTGCCGGGTTCGTGGCCCTGATCGGCGAACCGAATGCGGGCAAATCGACGCTCTTGAACCGGATGGTCGGGGCGAAGGTGTCGATCGTGACGCACAAGGTGCAGACCACCCGCGCCCGCATCCGCGGCGTGGCGATGGAGGGCAACAGCCAGCTGGTCTTTGTCGACACGCCGGGCCTGTTCCGCCCGCGCCGCCGACTGGACCGCGCGATGGTCAAGGCCGCCTGGGGCGGCGCCGCGGATGCCGATGTGATCGTCCTGCTGATCGAGGCGCATCGCGGGCTGACCGAGGGCGCGCAGGCGATCATCGACCGGCTGGCCGACCAGATCCCGCAGGGCCGCAAGGTGGCGCTGGCCATCAACAAGATCGACCGGGTCAAGGCCGAGCATCTGCTGGCCCTGGCGCAAAAGATGAACGAGACCTTTCCGTTCGCGAAAACCTTCATGATCAGCGCCGAGCGCGGGCATGGCGTGCAGGATCTGCGCGAATGGCTGGCGGGCGAGGTGCCGGAAGGCCCGTGGTTCTACCCCGAGGACCAGATCGCCGACCTGCCGATGCGGATGATCGCGGCGGAAATGACGCGCGAAAAGCTGACCCTGCGCCTGCATGAGGAACTGCCCTATCAGCTGACGGTCGAGACGGAAAAGTGGGAGGACCGGCCTGATGGGTCCACCCGGATCGACCAGATCGTCTATGTCTCGCGCGATGGACACAAGGGCATCGTCCTTGGCAACCGGGGCGAGACGATCAAGGCCATCGGCCAGCAGGCCCGGGCCGAGATTGCGGCCTTTCTGGACCATCCGGTGCATCTGTTCCTGACGGTCAAGGTCCGCCCCAACTGGCAGGACGAGGCCGAGCGCTATTCGGAAATGGGGCTGGATTTCAAGGACGGCGAAGGCTGACGCGGCACAGGGGAGCGCCACCGGCCGGCCCCGGAGGGGTTTTGCACCCCTCCGGACCACCCCGCAGGGTATTTTCGCCAAGATGAAGGGGCAGCGGCGGTCTGGGTCCGGGCTGCCGTCTGGCTCAGCCTTGCAGCGGCGCCTCGGCCGTCCACCAGCCGGGGTGGTCGCGCCCGAGGGCGGCCACGGCATTCGCCGCCGCGTCGTAATCGGCGAACAGGCCGAAACAGGTCGCGCCCGAGCCGGACATGCGGGCGATCAGGCAGCCCGGCTGATCGGCCAGTGCCGCACGCACCCGGCCGATGTCCGGACAGAGCGACTCGGCCGGGGCTTCCAGATCGTTGCGGCAGGTGGCAAGCCAAGTGGCGAGCGCCCGCGCATCGGGCAGGGGCGGGATCGGCGGCAGGGCAGGGTTCTCGCGCCGGTCCAGCGCGGCAAAGACGGCGGGGGTCGGCAGGGCCTTGCCCGGATTGACCAGCACCAGCCAGGCGGCGGGCAGGGGCGGCAGCGGCGTCAGCACCTCGCCCACCCCCTGCATCCGAACTGCCCGGCCCTGAAGACAGACCGGCACATCCGCGCCAAGCGCCAGCACCTTTTGCGCGGGCGGCAGCGGCACGCCCCACAGCCGCGACAGCAGCCGCAGCGCCGCCGCCGCATCGGCCGATCCCCCGCCGATGCCCGAGGCGACGGGCAGCACCTTTTCCAGATGCAGATCCGCGCCGCGCCCCGCCGACAGAAGCAGCGCCGCCCGCATCACCAGATTGTCCGCGGCCGAAAGCCCCGCCGCCTGCGGCCCGTCGATCCGCAGCGTCAGGTCGCGGGCGGGCGCGGCGGTCAGCCGGTCGCCGATCCCGGCAAAGACCACCAGCGAATCGAGCGCATGATAGCCATCCGCCCGTCTGCCGGTCACATGCAGCGCAAGGTTGACCTTGGCGCGCGCCAGTTCCTCAATCGGCATCGGCGGGTTTGGCCTCGACCGATTTCACCGGAACCAGCGGTTTTGCGCCCTCTTCGGCCAGAACCGCGTCCAGACCCACCTCCAGCTTGCGGCGGATGCGGGCGGCGTCCTTTTCCTCGGGGGCGAAGGACAGGGCGCGGCGCCATTGGAACCGCGCCTCCATCTGGCGGCCGACGGCCCAGTAGACATCGCCCAGATGGTCCGTCACCACCGGGTCCACCGGCTCCAGCAGCGAGGCCTGCTCCATATGCGGCAGCGCCTCGTCATAGCGGCCAAGGCGATAGAGCGCCCATGCCAGACTGTCGATGATATAGCCGGAATCGGGTTTCCTGGATACGGCGCGCTGGATCATGGCCAGCGCCTCGTCCAGATTCTCGCCCCGGTCGACATAGCTGTAGCCCAGATAGTTCAGCACCTGCGGCTCGTCGGGGGAAAGCTCCAGCGCCTTGCGCATGTCGCTGACGGCCTTGGGGAAATTGCCCAGCCGTTCCTCGGCGATGCCGCGACTGTACCAGACGCTCCAGAACCGCTCCTCGTTGGCGACAGGCAGGGCAAGGGCCGCGTCATAGGCCTTCAGCGCGCGCTCCCACTTTTCCTCGCGGCGCAGCGCGTCGCCAAGTGCGACCTGCACCGTCACATTCTGCGGCTGCTTGCGGGCCAGCGCATCCAGGATTTCCAGCGCGGCTTCCTTGCGATCCATCGCATAGGCGCCCTGCGCGCGGCCGATTTCGGCGATGTAGAACGCCGGGTCGTCCGCGGGCACGCTCGCGTAAAGCGCGGTCGCCAGATCGTATTGCTTTTGCGCATCCAGCAGCCCGGCCGCCAGCAGGACCGCCTCGGTATGATCCGGGCGCAGGAAGGTCGCGGCACGGGCGTAGAGGACGGTATAGCCGTCGTCCGCCTCGCCGTTCAGGGCGGTGGCCAGCGTATAGAACACTTCGGCGATGCCGTCGGCCGGGGTGCGCACGATGTCGAAGGGCACGGTCTCGCCCGCCTTCAGCCGGGCGCGCAGTGCATCCAGCGCGGGCTCGGGGTCGTCGCCGAACGCCTTGTCCAGAATCTCCAGCGCTTCGGGGTCGCGCTCCAGCTGGCTGAGCACCTGGGCATGGGCGATGATGCCACGACGCGTGACTGCGATGGGACCGGCGGCCTTGCCGGAAAAGATATTCTCCGCCCCCTCGAAATCCCCGGCCGAGGCCAGCGCCAGCGCCTTGTGATAGAGGCCAAAGGCCTTGATCGCCGGCGTGCTGGTCAGCGTGTCAAAGCCCGCCAACGCCTCGGACATGCGGCCGGCGCCCAGCTCCGACCAGGCGTTGACCAGACCGTCCAGAAGGGCGCCGACCTTCTGCCCGCCTTTCAACAGGCCCAGGACCGCAGGGAAATCGCCCTTGTGCGCCCTGTCGGCGATCAGGGCGATATAGGCGATCTGGTCCTTTTCGCCCATCTGCACAAGGCGGTCCGCGGCGGCGGCGGCGGCGACGAAGTTCCCGGTGCCGATGTTCGAGACCACCGCGCCCTGAACCAGATCGAGATTGTCCGGGTCGGCCATCAGCGCCCGCGCGAACCAGGCCGCCCCGGCGGAATAGTCATTGTCGCGCGCGGCCGTCCGCGCCGCCAGATAGGCGCCGGGGTCGCCGTCGACTTCGGCCGCAGCCGCGGGTTCCGGCTTGGGCGGCGGCGCCACGGGCGTTTCGGCAAGGGCGGGCAAGGTGAGGCTGCCCCCCAGCAAAAGAACGGCAAGCGGGCGAAGCGAGGCAATGGGCATGGGCAAACGCGACTTTCTGACCGGCATCGAGCAAGGCTATCCGCCCGGCGGCCCTTCCGCAATGGAAAGGGCGGCGCGATGCCCCCGCCGCGCCGTGCTATCAAGCGAATGTGCGAGCCGCGCCAGCCCGGCGTTCGATCTGCATTGCGAGCGGGGGGGGGAGAAGTGGTGCCGGTGAAGGGACTCGAACCCCCGACCCCATCATTACGAATGACGTGCTCTACCAGCTGAGCTACACCGGCACTTCCCTGCCGCGGGGGCTATCAGAGCTGCGCCGCCCGCGCAAGCCGCATCCGCGGCCCTGCGCGGTGCATTAGCAGCGCGGGCCGGGGGGTGCAAGGCTCAGACCGCGTTGCGGACCACGGCAACCAGGTCGATGGGATCGTCCTCCTTCTCCGGTTCCGGCGCGGGCTCGGGCGGCGGCGGGGCGGGCGGATTGACCAGCAGCGGCAGCAGTTCGGCGCCCGTGGGGCTGGGGCCGGTGCCTTCGACCGGCACACGCCAAGACAGCGTGTCGAAGCCGCCGCAATTGTCGCAGACCGGCTGCCATTGCGAATGGATCGCATGGCATTTGTCGCAGCACCATTGCGGCCCGCGCGAGGCGGTCAGCGCCTTGGCCAGCCAGCCGCGCACCGCGGTGTCGTCGGCGCCCTCTCCCCGCTCGATGGCGGCCATGATCGCCAGGGCGCGCTGCGTCGGCTCGCGTGTGACCAGATCGCCAAGCGCCCGGCGGGCGCCCGGAAAATCCTCGGCCGCGATCAGAAGCTCGGCCAGCAGCATCCGGGTTTCGGGGTGATCCGGCGCGATGTCGGTCAGGGTGCGGAACCGCCGCACCCGCTCGGCGGGCGATTCGTCGGGCGCGATCTCGGCAAAGGCGGCCGCAAGGTCGGGGTGCGGCTGTGCCTCCCACGCCTTTTTCAGCACGCGGGTCGCGTGGCGCGCGTCGCCCTTGGCGATATAGGCGCGGGCGGCCATCACCGCGGCGGGGATCAGGTCGGGCGACTGGCGGTTCGCCTCGATCGCGGCTTCGCGCGCCTCGATGCTGGCGTTTTCATCCATCACGCCGCGGGCCTCCTGCAAGGCCAGGACGGCATCGCGGCGCCGGAACACGTCGCGGGGCAGCGCGCCGGATTTCAGCTTGGCCCCCAGGGTCGCGCGCGCGCCGGCCCAGTCGGACCGCCCGGCCTGCAACTTCAGCAGGATGTCCTGCGTTTCGGCATGGCGCGGGCGCAGGGCAAAGGCCTTTTCGGCCAGCTTCAGCGCGGTGTCGGTGTCCCCTTCGGCCAGTTGCTGCATCATCAGGCCGCGGATCGCGACGAAACGGGTCTTTTCGTCGCCCAGAAGCTTGCGATAGGCGTCGCTGGCGCGGCGGGTATCGCCCGCCGCCTCGGCCGCTTGGGCGATCAGCAGGTTGGTCAGTTCGGGCTTGTCCAGATAGCGTTGCGCGCGTTCGGCCTTGACGATGGCCAGACGCGCCTCGCCCCCCGCCAGCGCCACCATCGCATCCGACAGCGCCTGATAGCCGCGCTGCTGGCGGTCGCGGCTGAAATAGCGGCTGATCGCGGTTTCATCGCCGTTCAGGAACCGGATCGTCGCGACCAGCAGGCCGACCAGCTTCAGCACCAGCCACAGCGCGGCCAGCATCACCAGCGCCGCGATCACCGCCTGAATCGGGCCAAGGGTGAATTCCCACCCGGCCAGCGCGATGCGGACGCCGCCGCCGGTTTCCATCAGCACCCCCGCGCCAAAGGCCAGCGCGACGACGACGAGGACGAACAGCAGGATGCGAAGCAGCGACCACAGCATCATTCGGCCCCGATCTTTGTGGCAAGGTCCGCAACCGCCGCCTGTGCCGCCAGCCGCCGGTCGGCCAGCGCGGTCCAGTCGGCCATCGCCGCCTGCGCGGGTTCGGGCAGCGCCTTGACCTCGGCCAGCGCGGCGGCAAGGTCGCCCGCGGTCAAGGCCGCCTCGGCGCGCGACAGGATGGCGTCGGGGTCGTTCCCCTCGCGCGGGGTCAGCGACCGCGCGCCGGTCTGGCCGCGCAGGAAATTCGTCACCCGCTCGGACCAGCTGTCGCCCATGTTCGCGGCCAGCGCCGCCTCCAGCCCGGCGCGGGCGGCGGCGGGAAAGGCATCGCGCAGGGCGGCAAGGGTGGGAAGGCCGGTCCGGGCGGCATCGGCCAGCGCGGGCGGCACCTCGGTTCCCAGATCGGCCAGCGCCGATCCATAGGGCAGGCCGGTGTCAACCGCCGCCTGCAACCGGCCGACGGCGGCAAGCGCCACGGATTTCCGCGCCGCCGCCTCGGCCCGCGCCACGACCGCATCGGCGGCTTTCCCCGCGGCGTCGATCTTTTCCTGCACGCCGGCAAGGGCCGCATCGACCTGCGCCCCGCCGCCCTGCTGCAAGGCCTGGACCTGCGCGCTCAGCGCCGCCAGATCGGCCGCGCCTATGCCCGCGCCACCGGCAGGCGGGGCGGATTTCAGGGCGGCCACCTCGCCCTCCAGCGCGGCAAGGCGGTCGGTCAGGGCGGTATCCGGGGCAGGCGCCTTTTCCAGCGCCGCCACGCGCGACACCAGCGCAGGGTCGGCGGCGGGGGCGGGGCGTTCGGCAAGGGCGGCCTTCAGCGCGGCGAGTTCCTGCGACTGCGCGGCCAGCTGCGCCTTCACCGCCGGATCTGCCGTATCTGCGCCGGGCAGAAGGTTCAGCCGCGCCGCCGCATAGCCCCCCGCCGCGCAAAGCGCGCCGCCAAGGATCATCGCGACAAAGCCCGCGGCCGCGCCGCGCCGGGCCTGTGCCGGGCCAGAGGCCTGCGGCGCCGCAGGTTGCGGATCGACGCGGGGCTCGATCTGCGGCTCGGCCCTTGGGCCTGGCTCTGCCATGGGGTCGCTGTCCTCGACGGCTTTCAGCAGCGCCGCATCCTCGGGGTCGGTGGTCTTGTCGGTGGTCTTGTCGTCCTGTGCCATGTCGTTCCTTTTGGGGGCGGTGGCAAACCGGGGGGCCGGATTGCCCCCACCCTAGCCCCCCGCGCCCTCGCGGTTCAAGCCGCAGGTAGCGCGGCAAGGATCGCAGCCAAGGCATCCAGCATCGCGGCGGCACCCGGGCGGGCGGCGATGACAAGGCTTGCGCGGGCAAGCGGCGCGGCTTCTGCCGCCGCGGCGGGGCTGATCGCGGCAAGGTGCAGGGGCGCTGCGGCCCCCGCCGCCACTGCTACGAAAAGGCGCGCGCTGCGGGGGGAAAACAGCGGCACGGCCACGGCGGCCCGCCCGGCCAGAAGGGTCGTGGCGGCAGGGGACAGCGCCTGCGCCTGCTGACCATAGACGCAGAGGGACAGGGTTTCGATCCCCGCCGCCGACAGCCGGGCGGCCACATCGCCCCGCGTCTCCTCGCCATGCAGGTGCAGCAGCGGACCCTCTGGCCGCAGCCGCAGGATCAGCGCGACCAGCGCCCCGGCATCCCCTTCGGCACTGGTGGCGGCAAAACCCGCCTGCGCCGCTGCCTGCGCCGTGCGGTCGCCCACGCAAAAGGCCCGTGCGGGCAGCGCCGCGCCGTCTTGCCGCAGCCGCGCTGCCGCCTGCACCCCGGTTTCCGAGGTCAGGATCAGCGCCGCAGCCCCGGCCGGGATCTGCGGCGTCAGGAACCGCGGCGCCAGCAGCGGGCTGATCACCGGCGCGACGCTTTCGCCGAAGCGCGCCGCCATCTGCGCGGCAAAGCGGTCCGCCTGCGGCTGCGGCCGGGTCAGCAGCACGGGAAGGGCGCGGGGCAGGGCACGGGATTGTATGGCCATGGTTGCGGTGTTACCTGCGTTCAGGGATCTCTGGCAACCGGGCGGGCGATGGACAGGCTGACCTTCCTTGGCATCGAAAGCAGCTGCGACGATACCGCCGCCGCCGTGGTGCGTGACGGGGGGCCGGGGCCGCAGATCCTGTCGTCTGTGGTCGAGGGGCAGGTGGCGCTGCACGCCGATTTCGGCGGCGTGGTGCCCGAAATCGCCGCCCGCGCCCATGCCGAGCGTCTGGATCATGCGGTGGAAGCGGCGCTGGAACAGGCGGGCGTCTCGCTGGCCGATCTGGATGGAATCGCGGTGACGGCGGGGCCGGGGCTGATCGGCGGCGTGCTGTCGGGGGTGATGCTGGCCAAGGGGCTGGCCGCGGCGACTGGCCTGCCGCTGGTCGGTGTGAACCACCTTGCGGGCCATGCGCTGACGCCCCGGCTGACCGAGGGGCTGGATTATCCCTACCTGATGCTGCTGGTGTCGGGCGGGCATTGCCAGTTCCTTGTCGCCGAGGGACCGGAGGCCTTCCGTCGCCTTGGCGGCACCATCGACGATGCGCCGGGCGAGGCATTCGACAAGACGGCGAAACTTCTGGCCTTGCCGCAGCCCGGCGGCCCGGCGGTGGAGGGCGAGGCGGCCCTGGGCGATGCGAAACGGTTCCGGTTTCCCCGCCCGCTGCTGGACCGGCCGGGGTGCGACCTGTCCTTTTCCGGGCTGAAGACGGCGCTGCTGCGGGCGCGGGATGCGCTGGTGGCCGAAAAGGGCGGGATCACCGTGCAGGACCGGCGCGACCTGTGCGCGGGATTTCAGGCCGCCGTGCGCGACGTTCTGGCCGAAAAGACCCGCCGCGCCATATGTTTCGCGCGCGAAACATCCGCAGTCACGGCGCTGGCCGTGGCCGGGGGCGTGGCCGCCAACCGCAGCCTGCGCGCCGCGCTGGAAGGGGTGGCGGCCGAGGCGGGCCTGCCCTTCGTGGCCCCGCCCCTGCGGCTTTGCACCGACAATGCCGCGATGATCGCCTGGGCGGGGATGGAGCGGTTCCGCCAGGGCGGCCGCGACGGGATGGCGTTGCAGGCCCGCCCCCGCTGGCCGCTGGACCAGACCGCCGCGCCGATGATCGGATCGGGCAAGAAAGGGGCCAAGGCATGAGCGGGGGGCTGATCGGCGTCATCGGCGCGGGGGCCTTTGGCACCGCGCTGGCCGTGGTTCTGGCCCGCGAGGGTCGCGCGGTCGCGCTTTATGCCCGCGACGGCGCGCAGGTGGCGGCGATGCGGGCGACGCGGCGCAACGACAGCCGGCTGGCCGGTGTGGACCTGCCGCCGGGGCTGGCCGTGACCGACGATCTGGTGGCGCTGGATGCGGCAGAGACGCTGCTGCTGACGGTTCCGACGCAAAAGCTGGGGGCCTTTCTGGCCGGACAGGCCGTGCGGCTGGACGGCCGGCGGCTGGTCGCCTGCTGCAAGGGCGTGGATCTGGCCACGCTGGACGGGCCGGTCGCGATGATCGCCCGCGCCTGCCCGGTGGCGGTGCCGGCGGTGCTGACCGGCCCCAGTTTCGCCGCCGACATCGCGCGGGGGCTGCCCACGGCGCTGACGCTGGCCTGTGCCGACGATGCGGTGGGGCGGGCGATGCAGCATCAGCTTTCCACCGCCACGCTGCGGCTTTACCGCACCCCAGATACCCTTGGCGCCGAACTGGGCGGGGCGCTGAAGAATGTCGTCGCCATCGCCGCCGGGGTCGCCATCGGCGCGGGCCTTGGCGACAGCGCCCGCGCCGCGCTGATGACGCGCGGCTATGCCGAGATGCTGCGTCTGGCCGTGCATCTGGGGGCGCAGGGCGAAACGCTGGCGGGCCTGTCGGGCTTTGGCGATCTGGTGCTGACCTGCACCTCGGCGCAGTCGCGGAACTTTCGTTACGGCCAGTCGCTGGGGGCCGGGCAGGGGTTCGACCCCGCCGTGACGGTGGAAGGCGCCGCCACCGCCCGCGCCGTCACCCGGCTTGCCGCCGAACGCGGCATCGACATGCCGATCGCCGCCATGGTCGCCGCGCTGATCGAGGGGCGGATCGCCCTGTCCGACGCCGTGACCGCCCTTCTTTCCCGCCCTTTGAAACAGGAGTGATCCCATGCGCATCGCGCTGATCTGCAAGGACAAACCCGGCGCCCTGGTCATCCGCGCCGAAAACCGCGACGCGCATCTGCGGTATCTGAAGGAAACCGGCGTGGTAGAGACCGCCGGGCCGTTCCTGAACGAGGCGGGCGAGATGTGCGGCTCGCTTCTGGTGCTGGATGTGGAAAACCTGGCTGCGGCGCGGGAATGGGCGGCGAACGATCCCTATGCCAGGGCGGGGCTGTTCGCGGATGTGTTCATCAGCGAATGGAAAAAGGTGATTTGATGCCCTTTTGGCTGTTCAAATCCGAGCCGGATACCTGGAGCTGGGACCAGCAGGTCGCCAAGGGCGACGCGGGCGAGGAATGGCACGGCGTGCGCAACTATCAGGCGCGCAACAACATGCGCGCGATGAAGGTGGGCGACCGGGGGTTCTTTTACCATTCCAACATCGGCAAGGCGGTGGTCGGCATCGTCGAGGTCCGCCGCGAATCCGCCCCCGACAGCACGACCGACGACCCCCGCTGGGACTGCGTGTGGATCAAGGCGGTCAAACCCCTGCTGCGCCCGGTGACGCTGGACGATTGCAAGGCCGCGCCGGAACTGGCGCAGATGGTCCTGGTCAACAACTCTCGTCTGTCGGTGCAGCCGGTCACGGAGGCCGAGTTTGCGACGATCTGCAAGATGGGCGGGTTGTGACGGGCGGGCTGTGAAAAGAATGGAGGGTCCCGACCACCACAGCGGGACCCTCCACCACCCCACGTGCTCCCCTGAGCCACCGCACGTGATATGAATAGGTCCCGGGCGTCCTGCCCTGATACCTGTCACGATACGATGGCCGCTGTGGCACGGCAAATCCCGAATGTCGGCAATTTGTGCCGATTTCGCGCCAGATTCGAGGCATTTCATGGATCGGCTGGAGTGTGACCGGATGTTCGTGGCGGTGATCGACACCGGCAGCTTTTCGCGCGCGGCAGAGAGGCTGGGCACCTCGTCCGGGCAGGCGTCAAAGCTGGTCTCGCGGCTGGAGGCGGAGCTGGGGGTGCAGCTGCTGACCCGCACCACGCGGGCGCTGTCCCCGACCGAGGTGGGGCGGGCCTATCACGAAAGGGTCAAACCGCTGCTGGAGGAACTGGATGCGCTGGACGCATCGGTCCGCAATGCGGCGGGGGCACCGTCGGGGCGGCTGCGGATTTCGGCGCCGGTGTCCTTTGGCACTGTGCAGCTGGTGCCGGTGCTGGCCGATTTCGCGCGGGCCTTTCCGGGGATCGTGGTGGATGTGGATTTCGCCGACCGGATGGTGCGGCTGGTGGACGAAGGCTTTGACGCGGCGGTGCGCATCGGCGCGCCGGGGGATTCGGCCCTGATCGCCCGGCGGCTGTGCGAGGTGCGGGTGGTCACGGTCGCAGCCCCCGCCTATATGGCGGCGCGGGGTACGCCGGACAGTCCGGCCGACCTTTTGGCCCATGACTGCATCGCCGACAGCAACACCGCCGATCCGGCCAACTGGCGCTTTCGCGGGCAGGTCGCGCCGATCCGTGAAAGGATGCGCTTTTCCAATGCCGAAGCCTGTGTGATCGCCGCCGAGGCGGGCCTTGGCATCACACAGGTGCCCAGTTTCGTCGCCGGTGACGGCCTGCGCGCGGGCCGGCTGCGCATCGTCCTGCCGGAGGTGGAGCCCGACCCGCGCGGCCTGTTCGTGATCTATCCGCCGGGGCGGCATCTGGCGGGCAAGGTGCGGGTGCTGGTCGATTTTCTGGCCATGTGTTTCCGCGGCCTGCCGGATTGGGACAAGGGCTGGTGATTTCTTCCATATCGGAAGTAATGTTTGCCGGAATGCCCCGCTAATCACCGCAGTGGAATTGGTCCATCTTGGGTCCGTCAACCAAACGGAAGGTTTCCCCGATGACCGATACCAAGACCGCGCCCTATGCCGCGCTGATCCTGCGCGTGGCGCTTGGCCTGCTGTTCCTGGCCCATGCCGGGCTGAAGATCTTTGTGTTCACCCCCGCCGGAACCGCCGGGTTCTTCGGCTCGCTGGGGCTGCCGGGCTGGTTCGCCTATGTGGTGATCCTGTGGGAAGTGGCGGGCGGGCTTGCGCTGATCCTTGGCGTCTATACCCGTGTCGTCGCGCTGGCGATGATCCCGGTGCTGCTGGGCGCCATTGCCACCGTCCACGGCGCCAAAGGCTTCTGGGCCGATGCGGGCGGCTGGGAATTCGTCGGCTTCTGGGCCGTGGCGCAGCTGGTGCTGGCGTTGATCGGCGACGGGGCCGCGGCCTTGAAACCGACGCCCGCCAAGGCATAACCATCAGGAAAGGAGGCCCGGCCATGACCGAGCAAGCCAGACCGCTGCGCATGGGCCGGGTCGCCCTGACCGTGAACGACCTGAACGCCGTCAGCGATTATTACCAAAAGGCCATCGGCCTGCATCTGCTGCGGTCGGACGGCGAAAGCCACGACCTTGGGGTGCAGGGCGACACGCTGCTGCAACTGCGGGCCGACAAGGCCGCGCGCCGGGCCAGCCCGCGCGAGGCGGGGCTGTTCCACACCGCCTTCCTTCTGCCCGACCGGGCGGCGCTTGGCCGCTGGATCGACCATGCGATCAAAGACCGCATCGCCGTGACCGGCGCCTCGGACCATCTGGTCAGCGAGGCCGTCTATCTGACCGACCCCGAGGGCAACGGCATCGAGATCTATGCCGACCGTCCCCGCGACCAGTGGAAGTGGAAGGACGGCCAGGTGGAAATGGCGACCTATCAGCTGGATGTGGAGCCGATCCTGAAATCGGCCGCCGGCCTGCCGTGGACGGGGTTCCCGCAAGGGTCCGTCGTCGGCCACGTCCACCTGCAAGCGGGGGCCCTGCCCGCGGCCGAGGGGTTCTATCACCGCCTGTTGGGCATGGACATCACCACGCATTATCCCGGCGCGACCTTCTATTCGGCGGAAGGCTATCACCACCATATCGCGACCAACATCTGGAATAGCCGCGGCGCCGGCCCGCGCGAGTTTCCGTCCACCGGCCTGGCCGAGCTGGAGGTGCGCGCGCCCAAGGCTTTCGTCGCCGCGGCGGAGGAGCGGCTGGACAAACCCGTCGCGCACAACGACCGTGGGCTGGTGCTGACCGATCCCTGGGGCACCGAAGTCGTGCTGATGGAGGCGTAAGATGCTGGTCGATGGCAAATGGGTCGAAAACTGGCAGCCCGTGCAGGCCAAGGATGAAAAGGGCGGTTTCGTCCGCCAGATCTCGGGCTTTCGCAACTGGGTGACGGCGGATGGCGCGCCGGGGCCGACCGGCAGCGGCGGTTTCAAGGCCGAGGCGGGGCGCTATCACCTGTATGTCGCGCTGATCTGCCCCTGGGCCAGCCGCACCCTGATCGGGCGCAAGATCAAGGGCCTGTCAGAGGCGATCGGCGTCACGGTGGTTTCGCCGGTGATGACCGACCAGGGTTGGGCCTTTGGCGGCGACTTTCCGGGGGCCGAGGCCGATCCGCTGAACGGTGCGACCTGGATGCACCAGATCTATACCGCCGCCGATCCGCATTACAGCGGGCGCGCCACCGTGCCGGTCCTGTGGGACAAGCGGACCCGCACCATCGTGAACAACGAATCGTCCGAAATCCTGCGGATGTTTTCCACAGGCTTCGGGCCGCTCGCCTGCGGCCCCGACCTTTATCCCGCAGATCTGCGGGCCGAGGTCGACGCGTTGAGCGAGTCCTTCTATCCGGTGCTGAACAACGGCGTCTATCGCGCCGGGTTCGCGACGACCCAGCTGGCCTATGAGGAAGCCTTTGCCGACGTGTTTCGCGCGCTGGACGGGCTGGAGGCGCGGCTGGCGGCGGGCGGGCCGTTCCTGTTCGGCGACCGCATGACCGAAAGCGACATCCGCCTGTTCGTGACGACCGTGCGGTTCGATGCGGCCTATCACGGGCTGTTCAAGACCAACCTGCGCCGGATCGCCGATTACCCCGCCCTGACCCGGCATCTGAAGGCGATGCTGGCGGTGCCGGGCGTGCGCGACACGGTGTCGATCGCGCATATCAAGGCCGGCTATTACTCGATCAAGGCGCTGAACCCCACGGGCATCGTGCCCGTTGGTCCGGCGCTGGACTGGGCATGATGAAGGATTCGCTGGTCATCTTTCTGCATGGGGTCGGCAGCCGTGGCGCAGACCTTGCGCCCCTGGCGCAGCTTTGGGCCGGGACCCTGCCCCATGCCGCCTTCGAGGCGCCGGATGCCCCGCATCCCTTCGACGGTGGCGGAAACGGGTGCCAGTGGTTCAGCGTGGCTGGCGTGACCGAGGCGAACCGCCCCGCGCGCGTCGAGGCCGCACGCCCCGGTTTCGACGCCGTTGTCGCCGCCCTGATGGACAGGCACGGGCTGGCCGGGCGGCCCGACCGGGTGGCCTTTGTCGGCTTTTCCCAAGGCTCGATCATGGCGCTGGATGCCGTCGCCTCGGGGCGGTGGAACGTGGCGGCGGTGGCGGCCTTTTCCGGGCGGTTGCCGGCGGGCGTATCGGACCATCCCGCGGCGGATACCAATGTGCTGCTGATCCATGGCGCGGCCGACCGCGTTCTGCCCGCGACCGAGGCGGTGCGGGCCGAGGCTTTGTTCACCCGCGCGGGCGTTCAGGCCGAGGCACGGGTGATCGCGGGACTTGGGCACACGATCTCGCAGGAGGGGGCGGTGCTGGCGGGGGAGTTTCTGGCCGAACGGCTGGGCTGAGGCCTTGTGCTTGGCGCCGGGCCGATCATGCCCGGCCCCGGAGGGGTTTTGCACCCCTCCCGCGTCCATCGGTCGCTCGGATCGATGGCGCAACCGATGGACGCCCCACGCAGAGTATTTGGGCCAGGATGAAGGGGGGCGCAGCCTTTGGTGACGCATCGTCATGGTGCGGTGCCGGTTGACGCGCCCGCGGTGTTCCGGTCCCTTGGGCGGCAAGCCGAAGCTCCACGCCCCGGGGGAGGGGGTGCGCCGATGACCCTGCCGAAACCCTTTCAATCCCTGCGCCTGCCCGCCATTGCCGCGCCGATGTTCCTGACCTCTGGCCCCGATCTGGTGGTCGAGGTGGCGCGCTCGGGCCTGGTCGGCACCTTTCCCGCGCTGAACCAGCGCACGACCGACGGCTTCGTGGCCTGGATGGACGAGATCGCCGAGCGTCTGGCGACCGCGCCGGGTGCGGTCTGGGGGGTGAACCTGATCGTCCACAAGACCAACCCGCGGCTGATGCCGGATATAGAGGCGGTGGTGCGGCATCGGGTGCCGCTGGTCATCACCTCGCTGGGGGCGGTGCGGGACGTGGTCGATGCGGTGCATTCCTATGGCGGGCTGGTGTTCCATGACGTGATCAACCGCCGCCATGCCGAAAAGGCGGCCGAGGCCGGGGTGGACGGCATCATCGCCGTCTGCGCGGGCGCGGGCGGCCATGCGGGCACGCTGTCGCCCTTTGCGCTGATCCCGGAAATCCGGTCGTTCTTTGGCGGCACGATCGTGCTGTCGGGCGCCATCTCCACCGGCGCGCAGATCGCGGCGGCGCGGGCGATGGGGGCCGACATGGCCTATCTGGGCACCCGCTTCATCGCCACGGACGAGGCGATGGTGCCCCCGGCGCAAAAGCAGATGATCCTCGATGCCGGGGCGGGCGACGTGCTTTACACCGATGCGATTTCCGGGGTGAACGCCAACTTCCTGATCCCGTCCATCCGCGCCGCCGGGCTGGACCCGGCCAATCTGGTGAAACATGGGCAGATGGACATGGGGGCCGAGGCCAAGGCGTGGAAGAACGTCTGGTCGGCGGGGCAGGGCGTGGCGGCGATCCACGACATCCTGCCCGCCGCAGTGCTGTGCGACCGGCTGGCGGCGGAATATGCGGCGGCCTGTCACGACCTGGGGCACGACCCCTTTGCGGGCAGGTAGGAGCCTTCCTTCGCCTGTATGCAGATGGCCGCGCGCCGGGATGTTTCGGCCGGGAATGAAAGCGACCTGCCCTTCCTCTTGGCGAAAAATATCCCCGCCGGAGGCCGAGGTGCGGCCGCATCCTGCGGACGCGCCTCTCCGAGCCGAAGCGCGTGTCTCGCGCGCACAGGCGAGAGGAAAGCCTTGCGGACCCTTGCCCGCGCCATTCTGCAAGGGCCACGATGCAAAAGGCCGCGTCCGGTCGGGGCGCGACCTTTGCTGTTGCTGGCGGGCGGTTACTTGTAGACCGCTTCCTTGCCGAAATGCTTGGTCAGCATGTAATAGATCACCGCGCGATACTTGTTGCGCTCGGACTTGCCATAGGTTTCCACCACGGCATGGATCGCCTCCATCAGGGCGGGGCCGTCGGCCAGACCCAGCTTCTTGACGAGGAAGTTGTTCTTCACCCGCTCCAGCTCGGTCTTGTCGCTGGCGGCGACGGTTTCGGAATCGGCGTCATAGATCGCCGGGCCGCAGCCGATGGTCACCTTGGTCAGCAGGTCCATGTCGGGCGTGATCTTGCACTTGTTCTTCAGATCGTCGGCATATTTGGCGATCAGTTCGTCCCGCTTGCTCATCTGTTTCTCCCCTTGGGTCACACCACTCCGGCCGGTTGGTCCGGCACGCGTGGCAGGACTGTAGGGGAAGGGCATCGCCCGCTCAAAGGGGAAAATGCCGCAGCTTTCCCCCTTCGGCGGGCTGACGCTAGGTCAATAGCGGTAATGTTCAGGCTTGAACGGGCCTTCGGGCTTCACGCCGATATAGGCGGCCTGTTCGGGTGCCAGCGTCGTCAGCTTGACCCCGATCTTCTTCAGATGCAGGCGTGCGACCTTTTCGTCCAGCGCCTTGGGCAGGATATAGACGCCGGGGGCATAGTCGGCGCCCTTGGTCCACAGCTCGATCTGGGCCAGCACCTGGTTGGTAAAGCTGGCCGACATCACGAAACTGGGGTGGCCGGTCGCGTTGCCGAGGTTCAGCAGCCGCCCTTCGGACAACAGGATGATCCGCGCGCCCGAAGGCATCTCGATCATGTCCACCTGGTCCTTGATGTTGGTCCATTTGTGGTTGCGCAGGGACGCCACCTGGATCTCGTTGTCGAAATGGCCGATGTTGCCGACGATGGCCATGTCCTTCATCGCGCGCAGATGCTCGATGCGGATCACGTCCTTGTTGCCGGTGGTGGTGATGAAGATGTCGGCTGTGGCCACCTCATCCTCCAGCAGCGTCACCTCGTAGCCGTCCATCGCGGCCTGCAGGGCACAGATCGGGTCCACTTCGGTGACCTTCACCCGCGCGCCCGCACCGCGCAAGCTGGCGGCCGACCCCTTGCCCACGTCGCCATAGCCGCAGACCACGGCGACCTTGCCCGCCATCATGGTGTCTGTGGCGCGGCGGATGCCGTCGACCAGCGATTCCTTGCAGCCGTATTTGTTGTCGAACTTCGATTTCGTCACGCTGTCGTTGACGTTGATCGCGGGGAAGGGCAGCAGGCCCTTCTTGTGCAGCTCATACAGGCGGTGGACGCCGGTGGTGGTTTCCTCGCTGACGCCCTTGATCGCGTCGCGCTGCGCGGTGAACCAGCCGGGGCTGGCGGCAAGGCGCTTGCGGATCTGGTTGAACAGGCAGACCTCTTCGTCGCTGGTCGGCACGGCGATCAGGTCGGTCTCGCCGGCCTCGACCCGCGCGCCCAGCAGGATATACAGCGTTGCATCCCCGCCGTCGTCCAGGATCATGTTGCAGGTGCCTTCGGCGAACTGGAAGATCCGGTCGGTATAGGCCCAGTATTCTTCCAGCGTTTCACCCTTGACGGCAAAGACCGGCACCCCCGCCGCCGCGATGGCCGCCGCCGCATGGTCCTGCGTGGAGAAAATGTTGCACGAGGCCCAGCGGACATCCGCCCCCAGGGCGCGCAGCGTTTCGATCAGCACCCCGGTCTGGATCGTCATGTGCAGGCTGCCCGCGATGCGGGCGCCTTTCAGCGGCTTGGTGGCGCCGAATTCCTCGCGGCAGGCCATCAGCCCCGGCATTTCCGTTTCCGCGATGGTCAGTTCCTTGCGGCCGAATTCCGCAAGCGCGATGTCCTTGACGATATGGTCGGCCATGTCCGTTTCCCCGCATTGATCGGGGACGGGCATAGCATCGGGGGGCGCGGCCTTCAATCGCGGGCGGTCACAGCGCCACGCCGGCCTGTTCCATGAACCGCGCCGGGGCATCGCCCGCGCGCCAGCCGGTGCCCGACCCTACGACGCACATCACCCCGTCGGCGCGGGTATAGGTGACCGTCCAGGTGCCCATCAGGTCCGACGACCAGAAATCCAGCCGCGTCGAATCGGGATTCAGCGCCGAAAGGGTGATGCGTTCGGCAAAATCCTCGGACAGGGACACGTCGATCATGTCCACCGTGTCGCAATAGGGATCGGTCGGCAGCGCCTCGGCCCCGATGCGGGTGATGGCGTCGAACCGCGCCAGATCGACGGTCTTTTGCGGCGCGGCGGGCCAGAGCGCGGCGCCTGCAGGAACGGCGATTGCCAGAAAGACGGTCGCCCCCATGGCGATGGCGGTGCGGGTGGTGTTGGTTCGTTTCATCCTGCCCTCCTGTCCGGGTTTCTTGCGGAATCAACGCGCCCGAGTCGCCACGGTTCCCGGCGCCCCCGCGGCTCCGCGTGATTGCGCGCGCCGTGACGCGGCGTTATTCCAGTGAACGGGACATGGCGGAGAGCGCGGGATGGCGAAACAGGCGCGGGCCTGGCAACGGATGCTGTCGGGGCGCAGGCTGGACCTGCTGGACCCCACGCCCGTCGATATCGAGATCGAGGATATTGCCCATGGCCTGGCCTTCGTCGCGCGCTGGAACGGCCAGACGCGGGGCGATTTCGCCTATTCGGTGGCCGAACATTCGCTGCTGGTCGAGGAAATCTTTGCCCGCCAGGGCGGGCGCGATGCGAAATGGCGGCTGGCGGCGCTGCTGCACGATGCGCCCGAATATGTCATCGGCGACATGATCAGCCCGGTGAAGGCCGCGGTCGGTCCGGGGTATGGGGAACTGGATGCGCGGCTGGCGGCGGCGGTGCATCTGCGGTTCGGTCTGCCCGCCGTACTGCCGGTGCAGATCAAGCGCGCGATCAAGGCCGCCGACAGGATTTCCGCCTGGCTGGAGGCGGTGCAGATCGCCGGGTTTTCAGAACCCGAGGCGGATCGCTTCTTTGGCAGGCCCGAGGCGGCGGTGATCCGCGGTCTTCAGATAAAACTACGCCCGCCGGCAGAGGTGCGGGCGGGCTTTGTTTCGCGTCATGCGGCGCTGTTGGCGCTCTGCACGGGCTGAGTTGTTCAGCGGGCGCGACGTTTGTCGCCCGCGCGGAACGGCTCGTGGCGGATCGCGATGACCAGCGCGTCGGCAAGCAGTTTCATCATGGCAAGTCTCCTTCTCCCCGGTTCGGGAATGCCTGTGATATAGGCGCTTTGTAAACGCCGCGCGAGTCAGTTATTCTGACAATATGTTAGAAGGACTATCAGATGGAACCTGACTGGCACGCCATGCCGCCGCTGTCATCCCTGCGTGCATTCGAGGCTGTGGCCCGTCTGGGCGGGTATTCCGTGGCGGCAAGGGCGTTGAACGTCACCCATGCCGCCGTGGCCCAGCAGGTGCGCAGCCTGGAGGAAAACCTACAGGTCGCTCTGGTGGTGCGGTCGGGCCGGGGCATGGCGCTGACCGCCGAGGGGGCGCAGCTGTCCGCTGCGCTGACCGAAGGGTTCGGGGCGATCCAGGCGGCGGTGGCCGTGGCGCGGGGCGGCGACGACCGGCCGGTGCGCATCACCCTGTCGCCGGGGTTCGCGACCCAATGGCTGATGCCGCGGCTGAAGAACTTCTGGGCGCTGCATTCCGAGGTGGCGCTGTCGCTGCATCCCGAGCATCGTCTGGTCGACCTGCGGCGCGAGGGGATGGACCTGGGCATCCGCTATGGCAACGGCGACTGGCCGGGGGTCGAGGCGCGCTATCTGACCTCGGCCCGGCTGGTGGTGGCGGGGGCGCCGGAACTGCTGGGCGGGCAGGACAGCCTGACGCCCGAGGCGATGCGCGGCCTGCCCTGGGTGATGACCGACAACACGCCCGAGGAAACCCGCTGGATGGAAAAGCACGGGCTGGACCCGAACCCCGAGGATGCCGCCTATTTTCCGGATGAGGAGCTGACCCTGGCCGCCGCGCGGCAGGGGCTGGGCCTGATCGTGGAAAGCCATGCGCTGCTGGAAGAGGATCTGAAGCGCGGCCGTCTGCGCGTGGTCTTCGACAGCCGCGATCCGTTGCCGGGGTATTTCATCGTCACCCCGCCGGGGCCGCAAAGGCGCGGCGCGCGCGCCTTTCTGGCCTGGCTGGCAAAGGTGGCCTAGATCGCCAGATCGGCAGCGGATTTCCCGGCCTCGATCGCCTCGCTGAACCAGCGCGGCTTGCGGCCGCGGCCCGACCAGGTATCGGCCGGATTTACCGGATTGGCATATTTCGCGGTCGAGGCCGCACGCTTGCGCGCAACCTGCATCCCGGTCAGTTCGGCCAGCGAAAAGCCCATGGAGCGGGCCTTGTCTTCCAATTCGGCCAAGGCGTCCTTTCTCTTGCGGTCTTCATAAGTCGCAATTGCCTTGGCAACCTGCGATTGCAGGTCGCGAAGTTCTTTCAGCGACAGGGCATTCAAATCCATTTTCGTTTCCTGACGGAATGATTTCTGCA
>JASGFG010000047.1:0-28463 GCA_047605605.1 Paracoccaceae bacterium
CTGAATGCGATGGAGTTCCGCACGCTGACCAAGCGCGTGGCCGACAAGCTGAAGGTCGAGGCCCCTGCCCCCGCCGCCGCGCCGGTTGCAGCCGACGACCCCGCCCCGCAGCCAGAGGCGCTGCCCTTCGATCATGCCGCCTATGTCGGCATCCGCGACATGGAGACGCTGAACGCCTGGATCGCCGCGATCCAGGATCAGGGCTTTGTCGCGATTGATACCGAAACGACCAGTCTGGACGAGATGCAGGCGGAACTGGTCGGCATCTCGCTGGCGCTGGCGCCGGGCAAGGCGGCCTATATCCCCGTCGGCCACAAATCGGGCGGGGGCGATCTGTTCGGGGCGGCGGAACGGGTGGCGGATCAACTGCCGCTGGACGAGGTTCTGGCCGCGCTGAAGCCGGTTCTGCAAGACCCGGCCACGCTGAAGATCGGGCAGAACCTGAAATACGACGCCAAGATCCTGGCGCGTTACGGCATTCAGGTCGCGCCGATCGACGACACGATGCTGATGTCCTATGCGATGCACGCCGGCCTGCACAATCACGGCATGGACGAACTGTCCGACCGCTATCTGGGCCATACGTGCATCCCGATCAAATCCCTTATCGGCTCGGGCAAGAGCCAGATCACCTTCGACAAGGTGGCGGTGGATGAGGCGGTGAAATACGCGGCCGAGGATGCCGACGTGACCCTGCGCCTGTGGCAGGCGTTCAAGCCGCAGCTTCACCGCGCCCGCGTGACCACCGTGTATGAGACGCTGGAACGCCCGCTGATCCCGGTTCTGGCGGCGATGGAGATGGCTGGGGTGCAGGTCGACCGCGATCACCTGTCGCGCATGTCGAACGCCTTCGCGCAAAAGATGGCTGGGCTGGAGGATGAGATCCAGTCCATCGCCGGGGCGAAGTTCAACGTCGGCTCCCCCAAGCAGCTGGGCGAGATCCTGTTCGACCAGATGGGGGTGCCCGGCGGCGAAAAGGGCAAGACCGGCGCCTATGCCACCGGGGCCGATGTGCTGGAAGACATCACCACGATGGAAGATACCAACCCCAAAGGGGCGCTGCTGGCCGCGCGGGTGCTTGACTGGCGGCAGGTGTCAAAGCTGAAATCCACCTATACCGACGCGCTGCAAACCGCGATCAACCCGGATACGGGGCGGGTCCATACGTCATACAGCATCGCCGGGGCGAACACCGGGCGTCTGGCCTCGACCGACCCCAACCTGCAAAACATCCCCGTCCGCACCGAGGAAGGCCGCCGCATCCGCGAGGCCTTCGTCGCGCCGCGTGGCCGCACCCTCGTCAGCCTCGACTACAGCCAGATCGAGCTGCGTATCCTGGCCCATATCGCCGACATTCCGGCGCTGAAACAGGCGTTCCTCGACGGGATCGACATTCACGCCATGACGGCATCCGAGATGTTCAACGTGCCGCTGGACCAGATGACCCCGGAAATCCGCCGCCGGGCCAAGGCGATCAACTTTGGCGTCATCTACGGCATTTCCGGTTTCGGCCTGGCCCGCAACCTGCGCATTCCGCGGGCCGAGGCGCAGGGGTTCATCGACCGTTACTTTGAACGGTTCCCCGGCATCCGCGAATACATGGACCAGACCATCGCCTTCGCCAAGGCGAACGGATTCGTGCAGACCCTGTTCGGGCGCAAGATCCACACGCCGGAAATCAACTCCAAGGGCCCGACCGCCGGTTTCGCCCGCCGCGCGGCGATCAACGCCCCCATTCAGGGCACGGCGGCCGACGTGATCCGCCGCGCGATGATCCGTATGCCCAAGGCCATCGCGGGCCTTGATGCCAAGATGCTGCTGCAAGTCCATGACGAGCTGCTGTTCGAGGTCGCGGACGAGGCCGTGGCCCCCCTGACCGCCATCGCGCGCGAGGTGATGGAGGGGTCGGCGCATCCGGCGGTGACGCTGGACGTGCCGCTGATCGTCGACGCCGGATCGGGGCCGAACTGGGCCGCCGCGCATTAGTGCATGGGCGGCGCCACGCAATCCAGCAGGCTGCGCCCGCCGTCCAGCACCAGAACCTGCCCGGTCATGAAGGCAGAGGCGTCCGAGGCCAGGAACTGCACCGTCTCCGCAATCTCGGTCGCAGGGGCGATGCGGCCAAGCGGCGTGCCCGCCACGATGGCGTCGCGCGCATCGGGCATCTCTTTCAGCGCGCCTTGCAGGCTGCCGCTCAGCACCGAGCCGAAGGCCACCGCATTCACCCGGATGTGTCTGGGGGCCAGTTCCACCGCCATGGCGCGGGTCATCTGTTCCACCGCCGCCGCCGAGATGGCATAACCCAGCAACCCGCGCTGCACCCTTTGCGCCGACAGCGACGACAGGTTGATAATCGACCCCGTCGAAGCCTCGGCCGTCTCGGCCCGCGCGGCCTGCTGGATCATCCGCCGCGCCGTCATCTGCGACAGCCGCAGAGCGGTCATCAGGTTCTGCTTCAACATCGCCTCGACGGCATCCTCGTCGGGATTCAGGGGATCGGACGGCTGGATCACCCGGCTGCCGTTCACCAGGATGTCGATCCGGTCAAAGGCATCCATCGTCGCCGACAGCAGGTTGGCGATGGTCAGCTTCTGGCACAGATCGCCCGCGAACATGCGAACGGGGCCATCGGCGCGGGCCTCCTGCCCCACCTCGTCGGTCAGGCGATCCTCGTCGATGTCGGCGAACATCACATTCGCGCCCTTGTCGATGAAGTGCCGGGCGATGGCCAGCCCAAGGCCGTTGGCGGCGCCGGTGACGATGGCGGTCTTGCCGGACAGGGCAAAGGACATGGGCAGGCTCCGTTAGCGGCTGCGGATCGGAAAGCTGGCGCGGGTCAGGCGAAAGGCGGCATCCCCGCCGATCTCCTGCACCTCGCGGAACAGACCGGGCAGGGCGCGGTCATAGGGCAGATGGCGGTTGGCGACCATCCACAGATGCCCCGACGGCGCCAGCATCTGCGCGGCGGCCCTGATGAAGGCAAGGCCAAGGTTCGGATCGGCCTCGCGCCCGGTATGAAAGGGCGGGTTCATCACCACATGGTCCAGCAGACGGTCGGGGCGAAAGCCGGTGGCGTCGGCCCAGTGAAACCGCGCCCTTTCGTCGGTCACATTCGCCCGCGCGCATTCCAGCGCATCGGCCTCGGCCTCGACCAGGTCCAGACGCTTGACCCTGGGATGCGCCAGGATCGCACGCGACAGGAACCCCCATCCCGCGCCCAGATCGGCGATATGCCCGCCCAGATCGTCCGGCAGGGCCGCGGCCAGCAGTTCTGAGCCGCGATCCGGCCCGTCGGCTGAAAACACCCCCGGCAGGGTGCGGAACCCGCCGGGCAGGTCGATGGGCTGAGCCTGCCAGTCCCACAGATCGGCACCGCCGGCAAAGACGAACAGCTTGCCATGCGCCTTGGACAGCGGGTCCGACACCTCGACCCGGCCGCGAAGATCCTTCAGCGCGGCATCTATCCCGTCATGCTTCTGCCCATCGACCGCCACCGGGCCGCCGGGTGCCACCCGCCGGGCCGCATCGGCGATCAGCGCCCTTGCACCGGCGCGCGCGCGCGGCAGGCAGACCAGCGCCGCGACATAGGGCCCCTCGGCCGCCGCCTGGACGCGATAGCCGCGGGCGAGGAAATGGTCATGGTCGGGCCGGAACCCGGTGATCACCTCGACCCGGTCGGTCGGAAGCGCGGACAGATCGTCGCCCGCCCGCGGCCGGAATACCGCAATCACCCCCGATGACGGGGGCACGAAGACGCCGCTTTCCAGCGCAAGGTCAAGTCGGGCGGAACGCATCGGCGGGCGACCAGTCAGGGCCTGCGCCCTATTCTTTTTCCATGGTGCATTGCAGCGGATGCTGGTGGCGGCGGGCGAAATCCATCACCTGCGCGACCTTGGTTTCCGCCACCTCGAACGAAAAGACGCCCACGACCGCCAGCCCCTTCTTGTGGACGGTCAGCATGATCTCGAACGCCTGGGCATGGGACAGGCCAAAGAACCGCTCCAGTATGTGGACGACGAATTCCATCGGGGTGTAATCGTCGTTCAGCAGCAGCACCTTGTACATCGGCGGGCGCTGCGTCCGGGTGCGCGTCTTGGTCAGGACCTGCGAATCGTTGCCCGATCCGTCCTTCTTGTCGGCCATGAGAAGGGGCGTAAGGGCCAAGGAAAGCTCCATGTCCGGGGACAGAGTCGAAAGGGGAAGATCCACGGGCGGAAATATAACGCTTTTTCCCCCCGCGAAAAGAGGGCGGTCGCCAGATCGCACGGGATTGCCTGTCGGCGCGCCGCGCGGCACCCTTGGCCCGGCAGGAGGAACGGGATGCTGACCACCATCGGATTCGATGCCGACGACACGCTCTGGCACAACGAGACCTTCTTCCGGCTGACGCAGGACAGGTTTGCCGCGCTGCTGGCCGATCATGCCGATCCGGCCCATCTGTCCGAACGGCTGGTCGCGGCCGAACGGCGCAATGTCGGGCGCTATGGCTTTGGCATCAAGGGGTTCGTCCTGTCGATGATCGAAACCGCCATCGAGATCACCGAGGCCCGGGTCCCCGCCGCGACCATCGCCGAGATCATGGCCGCCGGGCGCGAGATGCTGGATCATCCCGTCGACCTGCTGCCCCATGCGCGCGAAGCGGTGACGGCGCTGTCGGATCGCTATCGCGTGGTGCTGATCACCAAGGGCGACCTGCTGGATCAGGAGCGCAAGCTGGCTCAATCCGGTCTGGGCGACCTGTTCCACGGGGTCGAGATCGTGTCGGACAAGACCCCCGAGGTCTACCGCCGGATCTTTGCCCGTCATGGCGACGGGGCCGACCGGGCGATGATGGTCGGAAACTCGCTGAAATCCGATGTCATTCCGGTGATCGAGGCGGGCGGCTGGGGTGTCCATGTGCCGCATGGATTGACCTGGGCGCTGGAACACGCCGATCCGCCGCAGGGCAATGCGCGGTTTCATGTGGTGGACAGCCTTGCAAGCCTGGCCGATCTTGTGGAGAATATCGCGACCCACCCCAAGGGATAGTGGTGTTGCGCCGATGCAGTAGATGAACAGTGGCTGAAAACCCTTTGAAATTCGGGGGTTTTCTGATTTGTTACCCCGTGTTACGATTTGTTTCAAGGCAAAGCCCCTGCGTTCAAGACGGGGGCGTGAAGGCAGTATAAGGGACAGGCAGATGGCACCGTCGCTGGGGCAGTATGTCCGCAATTTCATGTTTCTGGTCGGCATCACCGTGCTTGCCGCATGTTCGGCTGCGCGCCAGTCGGATGCCGCGCCCTATGCGGCCTATGTGATGGATGCCCGCACCGGCCAGACGCTTTATTCGGAAAACGCGGACACGCGGCTGCATCCCGCCTCGCTGACCAAGATGATGACGCTCTACATCACCTTTCAGGAGATCGAGCGGGGCAACATCAGTCTCGATTCCATCGTCACCGTGTCCAAGAACGCCGCGGCGCAACCGCCCTCGCGCCTTGGGCTGAAGGCCGGACAGAAGATCGCGGTGCGCTATCTGATTCGCGCGGCGGCGGTGAAATCGGCCAATGACGCGGCGGCGGCGCTTGGCGATTTCATCGGGGGCAACCAGGCGAACTTTGCCACCCGGATGACAAAGACCGCGCGGGCGCTTGGCATGGCGAACACGACCTTCAAGAACGCCAACGGCCTGACCGCGCCGGGGCACCTGTCCACCGCGCATGACATGTCGATCCTGGGGCGGCACCTGTTCTACGACTTTCCCCAGTATTACAACATCTTCTCGCGCCGCACGGCCGATGCGGGCGTGGCGCAGGTGGCCAGCACCAACCGCCGCTTCCTGGACGCCTATGAAGGCGCGGACGGTATCAAGACCGGCTATACCGTGCCGGCCGGGTTCAACCTGACCGCCTCGGCCCAGCGGGGGAACGTGCGCATCATCGCTACCGTCTTCGGCGGCCAGTCGACCGCGCACCGCAACCAGAAAGTGTCGGAACTGCTGGACCTCGGCTTCCGCAAGGCGCCGGCCAACACCAATACCAAGGTGCCCGCAGCGCCCGCCTATACCGGCGACGACCTGATCGCCGATGCCGATACCGATCTGCCCGAAGTCGCGGGCGGCGCGGGCAAGACCATCCGCGTGTCCATGGCGATGCAATCCTCGCGCCGCCCGGCGGCGCGGCCGGATGCGGCCCATGTCGCGGCGGCGGCGGTTGCCGTGGCGGCGATGCAGGACGACATCGCCGGTGCGCTGGCCGAAGCGACCGCCCCCGAACCGGAGCCCGGCACGCTGGACGCGCAGGTTGCCGCGCTGAACGAAAACACCGACGAGGAAGCGGCCGAGGGGCAGACGGCGCCCGATCAGCCCGCACCGGAACAGGTCGCGGCGGGTGAGACCCAGTCCATCCGCCCTGCGGCACGCCCGGCAGCACTGATGGCGCCTGCCGCCCCCCCGGTGCCCGAAACCCAGGTGGCCAAACTGGAACCCGAAGCGGGCAGCGTGGTCGCCCTGTCGGCCCCGGCGCCCACCCGCCCTGCCGCCGCAGCGGCCCCCGCAGCCAAGGTGGCGCAGGCACGCACCGAACTTGCCCCGGTCGCCCCGGCGCCCGTGCCCTTTGCCGCCGCCGATGCCACGACCGAGGCGATGGCCGGGGGCCAGCCGGTGGAGCTGGCCGCGATGGCCGTGCCCAAGCCCAAGCGGAATGCGCCGATCTACGAAACCGCCCAGGCCCGCCCCAAGGCGCGCGCAGAGGAGGAGGTTGTTTCCCGCGTCTCGACCTCGGGCGGGCGGCATTACGGCATCAACGTCGGCCGGTTCAACACCCGCATGGGGGCCGAGGCCGCGCTGACCAAGACCCAGCTTTCCGAAAGCGCCACCCTGAACGGTGCGCTGCGCAAGGTGGTGCAGGGCAAAAGCGGCTTTGACGGCGTGTATATGGGGCTGACGCAGGAACAGGCCGAACGCGCCTGTGCCCGGCTTCAGGCCCGCGCGATGCAGTGCTTTACCATCGGCGAATGATCCCATGGGCTTCGTGATCCCCGCCCCCGCCCAGGCCAGCGTCGCCATCGCCGGCAGCGCCGACCGCTTTCCCGTGCGGCGCATCTTTTGCGTGGGGCGCAACTATGCCGATCATGCGCGCGAGATGGGGGCCGACCCCGACCGCGAGCCGCCGTTCTTTTTCACCAAGCCCGCCGATGCGGTGGTCGACAGCGGCAGCACCATCCCCTATCCGCCCGAAACTCAGGATCTGCATTTCGAGACGGAACTGGTCGTCGCCATCGGCAAGGGCGGCCGCGACATTGCCGAGGGGCAGGCGCTGGCCCATGTCTGGGGCTATGCCTGCGGCAACGACCTGACGCGGCGCGACATGCAGAACCTGGCGAAACAGATGCGGCGGCCCTGGGACATGTCCAAGGGGTTCGACCATTCGGCGGTCGTCGGGCCTTTGCAGCCGGGACAGGCGGTGCCGCAGGGCCGCATCGCCGGGCTGCTGGATGGCGAGGTCCGGCAGCAGGCCACCATCGCCGACATGATCTGGCCGGTCGAAGGGGTGATCGCGCATCTGTCCCGGCTGGTGGAACTGGCGCCGGGCGATCTGATCTTTACCGGCACGCCCGCGGGCGTGGGCGCGATTGCGCCGGGACAAAGCTTTGCCGTGGAAATCGACGGGCTGATGCCTGCGACCGTGACGGTCAGGGCCTGATCTCGACCGTGGTTCCCACCGCGACGGCGGCGAAAAGCTCGGCAATCTCGTCATTCGTCACGGCGATGCAGCCGGCGGTCCAGTCGCCCGGAACCTTCATCCCGGCGGGCACGACATTCGGCTGGCCGTGGATCATGATGTCGCCGCCGGGGTCATATCCGCCCGTCGCCGCCCGCGCCCGGTCGCCGGCCCGCGGGTAATCCAGCCCCAGCGACAGGTGATAGGCGCTTTGCGCATTGCGCCGGTCGATGCGAAAAACGCCCTCGGGCGTCTTGCCGTCGCCCTGCCGGATCTTGTCGCCCTCGGGCGCAAAGCCAAGGGCGATGCGATATTCGCGCAGCCTCTGCCCGTCGCGGAACACCACCATCCGCCGCGCGGATTTCTCGACCAGAATGCGGTCGACCGGCCCGCTCAGCGGCGGCTGCACGGCCACCGGCGGCGGAACGGCGTGCAGATGCAGCCAGACGGCCCCCAGGATCAACGCCAGGCAAAGGGCCGAAAAGGCCCTTGCCAGACGCCTCATTGCAGGTCGGAAAATGCGGTTTGCAGACGGCTGACCGCCTCGGCCACCTGCGCGCGCGGTGCGGCCAGGTTGAAGCGCAGGAAGCTTTCGCCGCCCAGCCCAAAGGCCGGCCCATGGTTGGTGGCGATCCGCGCCTGTTTCTGCACCCGGTCGGTGAACTCGGCCTGGCCCATGCCGGTGCGGGCGAAATCGACCCATGCCAGATAGGTCGCCTCCAGCGGCATCGAGGTCAGGCCGGGAATCGCCGCCATGCCTTCGTCGAACAGACGCCGGTTGCCGTCCAGATAGACCATCAGATCGTCCACCCAGGCCGCGCCTTCCGGCGAATAGGCCGCCGTCGCCATGAACAGCCCGAACGAGTTGGGCGAGATGCCAAGCGCCATCAGCCGGTCCGCGAACCGCTTGCGCAGGACAGGATCCGCGATGATCACATTGCCGGTGTGCGAGCCCGCGATGTTGAAGGTCTTGGTGGTGGCCGTCATCATCACCAGCCGGTCGGCGATGCCGGGGGCAGCGACGGACATCGGGATGTGACGGTGGCCCGGATAGACCAGATCGTGATGGATCTCGTCCGAAATCAGGATCAGGTCGTGCCGCCGGCAGAAATCGGCAACGCCGCGCAGTTCCCCGGCCGTCCAGACCCGCCCGCCGGGGTTGTGGGGCGAGCAGAGGATGAACATCTTCTCACCCCCCGTCATCTGCGCATCCCAGGCGGCAAAATCCATCTCATACCGGCCGTCGACGGTTTTCAGCGGGCATTCCACCACGGTCCGGCCCGCGGCTTTGATGGTGCGGGCAAAGGCGTGATAGACCGGCGTGGTCAGCACGACCCCGTCGCCGGGTGCGGTGAAGGCGTCGATGCAAAGTCCGGTGCCGTTGACCAGCCCATGGGTGGTGAAGATCTGGTCGCGTTCCACCGCCCAGCCATGGCGGGTCTGCATCCACCAGCGCACCGCATCCAGATAGGCGGCATCATCGCCGAAATAGCCGTAGACGCCGTGGCTCAGCACATCCTCCAGCGCGCGCTGCACGCAGTGCGGCGGGCGGAATTCCATATCTGCCACCCACATCGCCAGCCCTTCGCCCCTGGGGATGCCGTAAAGCGCCTCCATCATGTCCCACTTCACGCAGTGGGTGCCATAGCGGGAAATCGGATCGTCAAAGGACATGGGACGCCTCGGGTCGGATGCTGCGGATGGGGGATTGCTAGCAGAGGCGGGCGCAAATTCCAACAATGTTTCTTGTTACGGATACATGTTCCATGTTTATCCATGGTACCGGAACATACTTCTGAATATTATTATATATAAGGGAATATGTCCCAAGGCCAACGCCATTCCCGCGCCGCCGTCCCGCCATTGCGCCGAAAACCCGCATCCCTTACATCGGGACGCATGAAACGCCCCATCCTGATCCATCCCGACCCGCGCCTCAAGAAGCCCTGCGAGCCTGTGGGCGAGATCACGCCCGATCTGTCGCAATTGGCCGATGACATGCTGGTCACGATGTATGACGCGCCCGGCGTTGGCCTTGCGGCGCCGCAGGTCGGGGTGATGAAACGGCTTCTGGTCATGGACTGCGCCAAGACCCCCGACACGCCGCGGCCGCTGGTCCTGTTCAACCCGGAAATCCTGTGGTCGTCCGAAGAGCTTTCCACCTATGAGGAAGGCTGCCTCTCGATCCCCGACCAATATGCCGAGGTCGAGCGTCCGGCCGAGGTGCGCGTCCGCTGGACCGACCAGACCGGGGCCGAGCAGGAGGAACAGTTCTCGGGCCTCTGGGCCACTTGTGTCCAGCACGAGATCGACCACCTGAACGGCAAGCTGTTCATCGACTACCTCGGCCCGCTGAAGCGGCAGATGATCACCCGCAAGATGGAAAAGCTGAAACGCGAACGGGCCAGGTCTGCGGCCGAGGCGCGGGACTGATGGCGGTCTTGCCGATCCTGCTCTGGCCCGATCTGCGGCTTTCGACGCCTTGCGCGGCCACCCAGCCGGACCAGGTGCGCGATCTGGCGGCGGATATGCTCGATACGATGTATGCGGCCCCCGGCCGGGGACTTGCCGCGCCGCAGGTGGGCCATCTGCTGCGGCTGTTCGTGATGGATACGACCTGGAAGGACGGGCGCAGCGCGCCCCGCGTGGTGATCAACCCCGAAATCCTGTGGCATTCGGATCAGGTCGCCACCGGGCCCGAGGGCTGCCTGTCGATCCCCGGCATCACGGCCGAGGTGACGCGCCCCGTCGCCATCCGTTTGCGCTGGACCGACCTTGACGGCCATGGGCATGACGAGGTGCTGACCGGCTTTGACGCCATCTGCGCCCAGCATGAATACGACCATCTCGACGGGATCGTCACCTTCGACCGCCTTCCGCCCGAGGCGCGGGCCGCGCTGCAAGCGGGCTATGTCGCATGACCGCCCGCCCCTGCCTGCCTTGGCCGCATCGGGTGCTGCGCACCCCCGCCGCCGATGTGGCCGAGATCACCGACGACATCCGCGCCCTCTGGGCCGACATGATCGACACGATGGAGGCGATGCCCGGCGTCGGTCTGGCCGCCGTGCAGATCGGCGTTCCGCTGCGGCTGGCGGTCGTCGATGCCTCCGAGACCCGCGGTCAGGCCGTCCGCATGGCCAATCCGCAGGTTCTGCATTCCAGCGTGCAATTGCGCGAGCATGAGGAAGCCAGCCCCAACCTGCCCGGCGTGTCGGCGGTGATCTCGCGCCCCCGCGCGGTGACGGTGCGGTTCCTGAACGATCAGGGGCAGACGGAGGAGCGGGATTTCGTCGGCCTCTGGGCGACCTCGGTTCAGCACCAGATCGACCATCTGGCGGGCCGGATGTATTTCGACCACCTGTCGCCGGTGCGGCGCAAGATGCTGGTGGCGAAATCGGAAAAGCTGCGGAGGCGGGGGTGAGGGTCGTCTTCATGGGCTCCCCCGATTTCTCGGTACCGGTGCTGGAGGCTGTGGCCGCCGCGCATGAGGTGGTGGCCGTCTATTGCCAGCCCCCCCGCCCCGCGGGACGCGGCAAGTCCGAACGCCCGACCCCGGTTCATGCCAGGGCGCTGGAGTTGGGCCTGCCCGTCCGCCACCCCGCCCGGCTGAAGTCGCCCGAGGATCAGGCCGATTTCTCCGCATGGAAGGCCGATGTGGCGGTGGTGGTGGCCTATGGCCTGATCCTGCCGCAGGCGGTGCTGGATGCGCCCCGCCACGGCTGCCTGAACATCCACGCCTCGCTGCTGCCCCGCTGGCGCGGCGCGGCGCCGATCCACCGGGCGATCATGGCCGGCGACGCGGAAACCGGCATCTGCATCATGCGGATGGAGGCGGGTCTGGACACCGGCCCCGTCCTGCTGCGCGAGGCGACGGCCATCGGCGCGGATGAGACCACCGCCGACCTGCACGACCGCCTGTCCGCCATGGGCGCGCGGCTGATCCTGACCGCACTCGACCGGCTGCCCGATCTGGTGCCCGAACCGCAGCCCGACGAAGGCGTGACCTATGCCGCCAAGATCGACAAGGCCGAGGCGCGGGTGGACTGGTCCCGCCCCGCCGCCGAGGTCGACCGCCAGATCCGCGGCCTGTCGCCCTTTCCCGGCGCCTGGTGCGACATCGGGGGCGAGAGGGTAAAGCTGCTCCGCTCGCGCCTTGCCGAAGGCAGCGCTGCGCCGGGTCAGGTGCTGCACGGCCTGACCATCGCCTGCGGCACCGGCGCGGTGGAGATCACGCTGGCGCAGCGCGAGGGGAAGAAACCTGCAAAAACCCACGAGCTTCTGCAAGGGTTTGCCATGCCTGCACGGCTGTCCTGACCTCCGCCGAGGACAGGGGGGCTGTCTGCCCCCCTCTTGGCCGTTCCGGCCAATTCACCCCCCGAGGATATTTTCGCGAAGAGGATGGGCATTAGCGGTTTGTTTACCAAAGCCTGCGAATCTCGACCTTGCGGTGCAGGCTGGGAAGCCGATGACCGTCGAAGGGGATGGCACCCCGCGGCTTGATCCGATCTCCCGTCGGGGTGCTTGACCTCTACCTTCTACGCTCATCCTCTCTGCAAAAATATCCTCGGGGGGTGAGGCGCGGCACGCGCCGAGGGGGCGGAAAGCCCCCCCTTTGCGACGACCTGTCGCCCCAAGCGCCCTGGACAGAGGCAGGGTCGGTCCCGGCATTCCCATCGTATCGGTCAGGCTCTCCTACGCGTCTCCCAGCATCCGGCCCGTCATCTCGAACAGGTCGCGCGACAGGCCGGGGGTGGCGCGGATGCGCAGAAGTTCCGCCCTCATCATCTGCTGTCGGTCGGCGTCATAGCGGTTCAGCGTCTCGAACGCGGTCGACATCCGTGCCGCCGTCTGCGGGTTCACCGGGTCGAGCCGGATCAGCCAGTCGGCAAGGAGGCGATAGCCTTCGCCGCCGGCATGGTGGAAGCCCGCGTGGTTGCCGGAAAACGCGCCGATGACCGCGCGGAAGCGGTTCGGGTTCTTCCAGTCGAAGGCGGAAAGAGCCGTTAGTTCCCGCACCACGCCCGCCGCGCGTTCGGGCGCGGCATGGGCGACCTGAAGGGAGAACCACTTGTCCATCACCAGCGGATCGCCGGCCCAGCGGGCCTGGAACCGGGCCAGTTCCGCCTGCCCCCTGCCGATGTCCAGCAGCGCCGAAAGCGCGCCCAGTTCCTCGGTCATGTTGTTCGCGGCCTCGAAGGCGGTCGCCGCCGAGCCGCCGTCATCGACCCGCGACAACAGCGACAGGCCCGCCATGCGCAGGGCGCGCCGTCCGGCGGCGCGGGCATCGGGCGTGAAGGGGCCGGGGTCGGCCAGGCCCGCGATCAGCGCGGGCAGGTGCGGGGCCAGATGGCCGGCAAGCGCGTCAGCCATCCGCCGCCGTTCGGCATGGATGCGGGCGGGATCGGGCACCACCCCCGCCGAATGCAGGGTCTGGGCCATGTCATCCTCGCCCGGCAGGCGCAGGCACAACGCGCGGAACGCCGGGTCCAGAGAGCCGTCAAGCGCCACCCGCGCCAGCGCGTCCAGCCAGTCGGCACCGGGGGCGGCGCCTTCCGTCACCATCCGCGCCAGGATAGCCTTGGCAAGTGCCCGCCCCGCCTCCCACCGGTTGAAGGGATCGGTGTCATGGGCCAGAAGGAAGGCATGTTCGCCGGCCGTCACCGCGCGGTCGAGGATCACCGGCGCGGAAAAGCCGCGCAGGATCGAGGAGACGGGCCGCGTCGAAAGGCCGGGAAAGGCGAAACTCTGCACGGCTTGCGTCATTTCCAGCGTCGTCGTCGGCACGATCTCGTCCCCGTTGGGGTTCAGAAGGCCGACCGCGATGGGGATGACCCGCGCCGCCTTGTCGGGCTGGCCCGGCGTGGGCGGGTTCGTCTGGGCAAAGGTCAGCGTATAGGTGCCGCCCTGCGGCCCCGGCGACCACGCCTCGTAGACCTTCAGCCGGGGGGTGCCGGCCTGGGTATACCACAGCTTGAACTGCGTCAGGTCGCGGCCCGTCGCATCGTGGAACACCGCCAGCCAGTCCTCGATCGTGGCCGCCTGCCCGTCGTGGCGGGTGAAATAAAGGTCCAGCGCGCGGGCATAGGCCTCATCTCCCACCAGACGCTTCAGCATCCCGATGACCTCGGCGCCTTTTTCATAGACGGTGGCGGTGTAGAAATTGTTGATCTCGATATAGCTGTCGGGGCGGACGGGATGGGCCAGCGGGCCGCCATCCTCGCGGAACTGCCGCGCGCGCAGCGTCAGCACATCCTCGATCCGTTTCACCGCATGGAACCGCATGTCGCCGGAAAACTGCTGGTCGCGGAACACGGTCAGCCCTTCCTTCAGGCACAGCTGGAACCAGTCGCGGCAGGTGATGCGGTTGCCGGTCCAGTTGTGGAAGTATTCATGCGCGATGATCGCCTCGATCCGGGCGAAATCGTCGTCGGTCGCGGTTTCGGGGCTGGCGAGGACGTATTTGGAGTTGAAGATGTTCAGCCCCTTGTTCTCCATCGCGCCCATGTTGAAATCGTCGACGGCGACGATGTTGAACACGTCCAGATCGTATTCGCGGCCATAGCTCGCCTCGTCCCAGTGCATCGACCGGATCAGGCTGTCCATCGCATAGGAACAACGGTCGCGGTCGCCCGGCCGGACCCAGATGTTCAGCGCGACCGGCCGCCCGGATGCGGTGGTGAAGGGCGCTGAAAAGGCCTCCAGATCGCCAGCGACCAGGGCGAACAGATAGCTGGGTTTCGGCCAGGGATCATCCCATTCCGCCCAGCCCGGCCCGCTGGCCACCGAATTGCCGTTGGACAGCAGGACGGGCAGGTCGCTTTCGATCCGCACCCGGAACGGCGCCATCACATCGGGCCGGTCGGGATAGAAGGTGATCTTGCGGAACCCCTCGGCTTCGCACTGGGTGCAATACATGCCTTTCGACATATACAGCCCCTCCAGCGCGGTATTGGCCTCGGGCGCGATCTCGACCTCGGTTTCCAGGGTGAAACCGCCGTCTGGCAGATCGGCGGCTGCGATGGTCAGGCCGGTGTCGTCCGGCGTGACCGAGAGCGCCCGGCCATTCAGCGAAAGCGACAGAAGCCGCAGGTTCTCGCCATCCAGCCGCAGGTCATGACGGCCAGGCCGCCCCGGGTTCGGCGACAGGGCCAGCCGCGCGACCACCCGCGTCGTCGACGGGGCCAACCGGAAGGTCAGCGCGACAGAGGCGACGATAAAGGGGTAGGGCTGGTAATCGGCAAGGCGGATGGCTGAGGGTTCGGGCATCACAAGGCTCCTTTGCCGTTGAACCTATGCGCTGCGGGGAAAGGCGCAAGGGGGCTTTCCCCACCCCCCGCCCGGTGCGGCGCCTTGCCCCTGCGGGGATATTCCCGCCTGCATGACCCTTGAAGGGGGTTGGAGGGCGCGGGGCGTCACGCTATTCATGTTCCATGAATGTTCTTGTCCTGCTGCATCGCGACCTGCGCCCCCGCGACCACCCGGCACTGGTGGCCGCGGCGGGGATGGGCGCGGTTCTGCCGCTGTTCGTGGCCGATCCCGGCGAATGGGCCGGCCCCGGTCGCGCGGCACGGCAATGGGATTTCGTTGCCGAGGCGCTGGCCCATGCGCAGATGCGGTTTGCGCAGGCGGGGGCACCACTGGCCGTGCGTCTGGGGGACAGGGTCGAGGTGGTCTCGCATCTGGCCGCGCGGCACCGGATAGGCCGGATCGTCAGCTCGACCGCGCCGGATGCGCGATTGCGCGCCGCGCTCGGCCTTCCATGGGAGATCATTGCCGACGGCCCGGCAGAGGTGCCGGTTCTGACCCCCGTGCCGGGGGTCGAGGCAGGGGCGATCCCGCCCGCGCGCGGTTTGCGGATGGCACCCGACCACTGCCCGAACCGGCAGTCCGGCGGTGATCCCGCCGCGCTGCTGGGGGCGGCCCGTCCCGCGGGGCGCGGATCGGTCGGGGCGATGGAGCGGTCGGCGTCGCGTCTTTCGGCGCATCTGGCCTGGGGCACGGTTTCAATGACCGAAGCGGCGCAGCTGCCGGGGACGAGGGCCAGGTTGGCCCTGCGCGCGGTTGCGGCGGATCCGATGCCCGAAGACAGTGGCGGGCCGGTGCCTGCCGCCTGGTCAGCGGGCGAGACGGGTTTGCCCTTTGCCGATGCCTGCCTGCGCTATCTGGCGGCAACGGGATGGTTGCCCGCGCCGCTCAGGGCGATGGTCGGCTCGGTCGCGGTGCATCTTCTGGGGGCGGGGTCCCGGGCTGCGGGGCTGGCTCTGGCGCGGCTGTCGACGGATTTCGATGCCCCGCTGCTGTGGCAGGGCATGGCGGCGCTGCGCCCCTGCGATCCCGTCCGGCTTGGCCGCAGGCTGGATCCGCAGGGGGCCTTCATCCGCCGCTGGCTGCCGGAACTGGCGGGCGTCCCGGAGGCGCTGGTCCATGCACCCTGGCGGTGGCAGGGGGCGAAGATGCTGCTGGGGCGGCGCTATCCCGAACCCCTGGCCGATCCCGCGACCGCACTTGCCAGGGCAAGGCAACCGGGCGGTGCGCGGCCCCCCCGGCGGCGGCCGAACCCCGCGCCGGGGCAACTGCTGCTGGCGCTGTAAGCCGATGGCCAGCGCAGGAGCCGGCGAAATGCTGGCGTCCGGGGCGGTCAGGCCCCATATTGGCCCCGAAGCAAGCCGGAGAGCCATATGGCCATCGTCTATCTGTTGATCATCGGTGCCGCGGCCGGCTTTCTTGCCACCCGCGCCCTGAACGTCGAGGCCGACATTCCGACCACCGTGGCGATCGGCGTCGGCGGTGCGCTGGTCGGCTGGGTCGTCTGGCGGTTCCTGCTGGTGGTGACGGGCTGGCTGGGCGGGTTCGTGGCCGCCCTGGGCGGGGCCTTTCTGCTGGTCTGGCTTTACCGGCGGTATTTCAGCGGACGGCCTTGACCGCATCCTTCAGCCGGAACCCCTTGTCGCCCGCGCCCTGCCAAAGCCGCTGGCCCTGCCAGGCGGCGAAAAGCAGGGCCGCCGCCTCGCGCCCCCTGTCCCCCCCGCCAAGGCGCAGCGCCAGCGCCTGTTCCACGGCCGCGCGCCACGCGGCCGCGCGCACCCGCAGCGCCGGATCGCGCATCACGACCGGCAAAAGCTGTGCGGGGGCGATGGCCTCCTCATCCTCGGCCAGGGTTTTCAGCAGGGCCTGCGCCCCCTTTGCCGAAAGGGGCGCCGTCGCCTCGGCCGCCTGAAGCCGGGCCTCCAGCCGGTCGAACATCGCGGAAAGGGCGGCCCGCACCATGCCCTCGCGGCTGTCGAACCGTTGCACCAGCGTGGGCGCCGCCAGCCCGGTCGCCCGCGCCACCGCCGAAAGGGCCGCGGCCTTTTCCCCCCGCTCCGAGATCAGGCGCAGCACGGCGTCGTGTATCCTGTCGTCGGAGATGATGCGGGGGCGGGCCATGGCCACAGAATGGCGCAAGGGGCGCTGCTGTAAAGCGGTTTTACCGCTTGGGCGCGTCGGGGCGGGGCGGGCGCTGGCGATAGACCGGCAGGCGCCAGCCAAAGGCGATGCTGCCCGCCCGCAGCGCAAGGGCCACCGCCGCACAGGTGATCAGCGCCGGTCCGCGCGGCAGGCCGGCCCCGCCCGCCATCACCGCGACCAGCGCCCCGGCAAAGGCGGCCGAGACGTAAAGCTCGCCCTGTTTCAGGACCAGCGGCACCTCGTTGCAGACGACATCCCGCGCCAGCCCGCCCAGACAGCCGGTCATCACCCCCATCACCACCACGACCGGCCAGGACAGCCCCATGTCCAGCGCCACCCCCGCCCCGGCGGCCACCGCGATGGCCAGCGCCACGGCATCCAGCCAGACCAGCACCCGATAGCGGCTTTCCAGAAGATGCGCGGTCAGGAACACCAGAACCGCGCAGCCCGCCGCCGTGGCCAGAAAACCCGGATCGGCCAGCCACAGCGGCGGACGGTCCAGGATCACGTCGCGCGCCGTCCCGCCGCCAAGCGCCGTCAGGCAGGCGATGAACACGAAACCCACCAGATCAAGCTGCGAGCGGCTGGCAACCAGCGCCCCGGTCAGCGCAAAGACCGCGACCGAGGCATGGTCCAGCGCGCCGATCAGCGTCATGACGTGGCCGCCCCGTTTGCGCCCGGCCCGACCGCGCCCGGCTTGAACGGGGCCATGCCCGCGCGGGCCAGTTCGTCGGCCTTTTCGTTCTCGGCATGGCCCGCGTGGCCCTTGATCCAGCGCCAGTCGACGGTATGGCGCTGTCGGGCCGCATCCAGCCTTTGCCACAGATCGGCGTTCTTGACCGGATCCTTGCCCGAGGTGCGCCAGCCGTTGCGCTTCCAGCCGTGGATCCAGGTCGTGACGCCGTTCTTGACATAGGCGCTGTCGGTCACGATCGTCAGGACGGACGGGCGGCTCAACGCCTCCAGCGCGGAAATGGCGGCCAGCAGTTCCATGCGGTTGTTGGTGGTCATCGCCTCGCCCCCGCACAATTCACGGGTCTTGACGACCGCTTCGCCCTCGCGCGCGATCAGCAGGACGCCCCAGCCGCCGGGGCCGGGATTGCCGGAGCAGGCTCCGTCGGTATAGGCGAAAAGGTCTGGCATGATGGCCCGAGGGGATACGCGATGCCCGCAGGCGGGGCAAGCGCCCATCCGTCAGGCCAGAGCCGTCAGCAGAAGGCAGACCACCGCCACCGCCGTCTGCCCCGCCCGCAGCGGCCACCACCAGACCGGCGCCAGCCCCCGCCGCCAGAACAGCCAGTCCAGCGCCAGGGCGACCAGAAACCCCGCCGCCAGCCACAGCGATGCAGGCACAGGCCCGCCGCCGGTGAACAGGAATGCCCATGCGATCGGAATCAGGGGCAGAAGCGCCACCCTGCCCGCCCGGTCCTGCCGGACGGCGAACCCCAGCAGCACGCCCGAAACCGCCGCCAGCAGCACAAGGCCATAGCCAAGCGCCAGATAAGGGCCCAGATAGCGCGGCCCGACAAGGCGCAAGGCGGCATCGGCCAGCGGCGCCGACATCTCGGTCGCGACGCTCCACACGAAGGGCAGGACGGTCAGAACCGCGACAAGCGCCGCGGGCCGGGCGCGGCCGGGCATCAGGCCCACCCCTTGGCCGAAGGGTCGGCCGGCAGCAGGGTCGGCGGGGGTTGGGGTGTCATCGGCGGCTCCTCGATCTTCAGGGGCAGGGTTTCACCCTGTCGGGCGCGGGTCAATCGCCTTGCGGGGCGCGCAGCCGCAACTCGATCCGCCGCAGGATCAGCGACAGGCCGATGGTCATGACCAGATAGATCAGCGCCACCACGTTATAGGTTTCAAAATAGCGGAAATTCCCGGCCGCCGCGACCTTGCCCAGCTGCGTCACATCCGTCACCCCCAGCACCGACACCAGCGAGCTGTCCTTGACCATCGCCACGAAGTCGTTGCCAAGCGGCGGCAGGATCAGCCGGAACGCCTGCGGAAAGACCACCAGCCGGAACCTGTGCCAGCCCGACAGGCCCAGCGATTGCGCCGCCTCGATCTGGCCCTTGTCGACGGCCTGAAGCCCGGCGCGGAAGATTTCCGCCAGAAAGGCCGCATAGGCCAGGATCAGCGCCAGAACCGCCCGCGCGATCAGCGGCACGTCGCGGGTGCGCCAGGGGTCCACCCCCAGCGGCACCAGCAGGGCATTGGCCGCCCAGACCAGAAACGGCACCAGCACGAAGGCGACATAGAGCAGCAGCACGATGATCGGCACGCCGCGCATCACCTCGACATAAAGCCGCGCCGCCTGACGCAGGACGATCCAGCGCGACAGCCCCGCCAGCGCAAGGCCCAGGCCCAGAAGGCAGGCCCCGGCAAAGGCCACCGCCGTCACGGCCAGCGTGACCCAGATCCCCGCCGCCAGAACCGGCAGAACCTGCGCATAGACCGGGCTGGTGGCGATTTCCCATGCGATCCAGACGCCGGCTCCGGTCAGGACCAGCAGCCACCACGGAAAATCCTTGTCAGACCGGGGCGCGGGGATCACGTCAGCGCGTCATTCGCCCATCTTGTAATCGACGAACCACTTTCTGTTCAGCGCGTCGAACGTGCCGTCAGCCTTCAGCGCGGCGATGGCGGCATCGACGGCGGGCACCAGATCCGACCCCTTGGGAAAGATGAAGCCGAAATCCTCGGCCGCCAGCGGTTCGCCGACGATCTTCAGCGTCCCGCCCGAGGCGGCGACATAGCCGTTCGCCGCGGTCGAATCCGAAAGGGTCAGATCGACATCGCCGGTCTTCAGCGCCTGCAACCCGGCGCCAAAAGTCTCGAACTTGACGACGCGGGGATTGTCCTCGTTCCCGTCCAGGATGTTATAGATCGCGGCATAGAAGGGCGAGGTTCCGGGCTGCACCGAAACCAGCAGGTCGGGATTCGCCGCAAAGGAGGCGGCATCGGTGAACCGGCTTTCGTCGGCACGCACGATCATCAGCATTTCTGACCGCATGTAGGGCTGCGAGAAATCGACCTTCGCCTCGCGCTCTTCGGTGATGGTGATGCCGGTCATGCCGATGTCATACTGCCCTTCGGCCACGGCGGGGATCATCGCGTCCCAGCTGGCGTTCTGGTATTTCACCTGCATGTTCAGACGTCTGGCGATTTCCGCCATGGCATCGTATTCCCAGCCTATGGCCTTGCCCGACTTGTCCAGGAATTGCAGCGGCGGGTAGGCGTTTTCCGTCACCACGGTGACCTCGCGACCCTTCAGGTCGGGCAGACCCTCGGCGGCGGCAAGGGATGCGGTCAGCGCGAAGGCAAGGCCGGCGACGGCGGCAAGGTTCATGGGGGCGGCTCCGGGGTTCAGGTCAAGACCGCGCGCAGGTTAGGCGGGCGGGCGCGGTGCTGTCCATAGGCAGCACCTGCCCCCCGCAGGATCAGCCCTGCAGGTGCCCGCAGACGGGACAGCCCGGCCGCGGGCGCGCCGAAATCACCCGGCTGTCGGCGAACAGCGCATCGTGGATCATCAGCCGCCCGCGCAGGGTTTCGCCCGCGCCGGTCAGATGCTTGACCGCCTCGACCGCCATGATCGACCCGATGATGCCGGGCAGCGGCCCCGCCACCCCCGCCTCGGCGCAGGACGGCACGCTGCCGGGCGCGGGGCGCACCGGAAAGATGCAGTCATAACACGGCCCGCCCCGCGCGGGGTCGAACAGCGACACCTGCCCCTCCCACTGGGACAGGGCGCCCATGATCAGCGGCCTTCCCGCCGCGACGCACAGGCGGTTGACCACAGACCGGCTGTCGAAATTGTCCGTGCCGTCCAGCACCAGGTCATGCGCCGCGATCAGCGCCGGGCCGTTCGCCTCGTCCAGCCGCGCGACCACGGGCTCCACCGCCGCGAATGGGTTCAGCGCCCGCAGCGCCAGCGCCGCGGATTGCGCCTTGGCCATGCCGATCCGGGCATCGGCATGGATGATCTGGCGTTGCAGGTTCGCGGCCTCGACCCGGTCGGGGTCGATCACGGTGATCCGCCCCACGCCCGCCGCCGCCAGATACAACAGCACCGGCGCCCCAAGGCCCCCCGCGCCCACCACCAGCACCCGCGCCTCCTTCAGCCGCCGCTGGCCCGGCCCGCCGATCTCGCGCAGGAACAGATGCCGGGCATAGCGGTCGACCTCTCCCGGCGCATAGGGGCCGGTGTCGGATTTTGCCGCCGGCACCGCCCGCGCCTTCAACGCGCCAAGACCCGCGACATAGGCCCAGACCAGCCCGCCCGCACCGCCCAGCACGACCCAGGACCGCAGATCCCCGCCGGTGGCCTGACGGAACGGATGATCTGCGGGCAGCACCAGATGCGCCAGAACCGTCGCGGCCCAGACGCCCGCCACCATCGCCCAACGGCGCGCAACCGGCCAGTCCAGCACCCAGCCGGCCAGCCACAGCACCACCGCAAGGGCGATCGGCCAGATCATCCGCCCCCCCGCCCCCTTGTTAACCGCGCCCGGTCGATCCGAAGCCGCCGGTGCCCCGCGCCGTATCGCTCAGCGCATCGGCCAGGCGGAACCCGGCCTGAACCACCGGCGCCACCACGATCTGGGCGATCCGCTCGCCATGGACCACCGTGAAGGGCTCGGCCCCCAGATTGACCAGCAGCACCCCCAGCGGGCCGCGATAATCGCTGTCGATGGTGCCGATGGAATTCGGCATCCCGATCCCGTGCTTCAGCGCCAGACCCGAGCGGGGACGGATCTGCATCTCGAACCCCGCGGGAATTTCCACCCGCAGCCCGGTCGGGACCAGCGCCCGCCCCAGCGGCGGCAACACGATCCCGCCCGCCCGATCCTCGGGCCGCAGATTGGCGCGCACATCCGCCCCCGCCGCCCCCGCCGTCTCATAGGACGGCAGCGCGATGCCCCTATCAGCCCAATCCTCGTGCATCACGGCAATCACCGGACCCATGCCGTTCTCCTTTTTTCTTCTTGTCCAATATATACTCAGCCGGGGTCACATGGGGGCGATAACGCCCCCTACCCCAGCTCTGCCGCGATCCGGGCGGCCAGTTGCCGCGCAACCTGGTCCTTGCCCGCCCGCGGCCAGCTTTCCGCCCCGGCGCCGGTGATCAGCGTCACCGCATTCTCGGTGCCGCCCATGATCCCGGTCGCGGGCGAGACATCGTTCGCCACGATCCAGTCGCACCCCTTGCGCAACCGCTTGGCGGTGGCATGGGCGATCACGTCATCCGTCTCGGCGGCAAAGCCCACAACCAGCCGGGGCCGCCCTTCGCCCCTTTGCGAGACGGTGGCCAGAATGTCCGGATTCTCGGCAAACTCCAGCGCCGGGGCCTTGCCCGACCCATCCTTCTTCATCTTCGAGGCGGCGGCATTCGCCACCCGCCAATCGGCCACCGCCGCGGCAAAGACCGCCGCATCGGCCGGCAGCGCAGCCTCCACCGCCTCCAGCATCTGGCGCGCGGTTTCCACCCGCACCACCGCCACCCCGTCGGGGGGCGGAACAGCGGCCGGTCCGGTCACGAAAGTCACCCGCGCCCCAAGATCGCGCAGCGCCGCCGCCAGCGCCGTGCCCTGCGCCCCAGATGAACGGTTGGCGATATAGCGCACCGGATCTATCGGTTCATGCGTCGGCCCCGACGTCACCAGCACATGCCGCCCGGCCAGCGGCCCCTCTCCCAGGGTCGCCCCGATCGCGGCGACGATCTCCATCGGCTCGGCCATACGGCCCGGTCCGTATTCGCCGCAGGCCATCGCGCCTTCGTTCGGCCCGACCACCCGCACACCGTCGGCGCGCAACTGCGCGACGTTGCGCCGCGTCGCGGGATGATCCCACATCCGCACGTTCATCGCCGGCGCCACCAGCACCCGCGTGTCCGTGGCCAGCAGCAGGGTCGAGGCCAGATCCTCTGCCCGCCCGCCCGCCATACGGGCCATCAGATCCGCCGTCGCCGGGGCCACTACGATCAGGTCGGCCACCCGCGACAGCTGGATATGCCCCATCTCGGCCTCGTCGGTCAGGTCGAACAGGTCGCGATAGACCTTCTCTCCCGCCAGGGCCGACACCGACAGCGGCGTCACGAACTCCGCCGCGGCCGCGGTCAGCACGGGGGTGATCGTTGCGCCCCTCTCCCTCAGGCGGCGGATCAGATCCAGCGCCTTGTAGGCCGCGATGCCGCCGCCGATCACCAGAAGGATGCGTCTGCCCGCCAGCATTCGATGACTCCCCGCAACTCGCGGCCCAAGTTAGGCGGCGGCGGAGCGGAACTCAACCGGCGCAAAAAGAAGGGGGCGCTGCCCCCTCGCCCGTTCCGGGCTCACCCCCGGGATATTTTCGCAGAGAGGATGGAACAGGCGGGTTCATCCTCTCTGCGAAAATATCCCCGCCGGAGGCAGACGAAGCAGGCGGGCCAAAGGCCCGCATGCGCCCTGAAAGGCGTGCGGCGCAGCCGCTCAATCTGGTTCAGGGTCCGTCGCTCAGGCCGGTTCGCGCAAGGCGCGTGGCACCTTGAACTCGATGTTCTCGACCGCCGTTTCCACCATCTCCACCGTCACGGCAAAGCGGGCGCGGAAAGCGTCGATCACCTCGTTCACCAGCACCTCGGGGGCGCTGGCCCCCGCCGTCACCCCCACGGCGCGGATGCCCGACAGCGCGCGCCAGTCGATGTCGCCTGCCCGCTGGACCAGCTGCGAATAGGCGCAGCCCGCCGCGCGACCAACCTCGACCAGCCGTTTGGAGTTCGAGGAATTGGGCGCCCCGATCACCAGCAGCGCGTCGATTCCGGGCGCGATGGCCTTGACCGCCGCCTGCCGGTTGGTCGTGGCATAGCAGATGTCCTCGTGCGCGGGGACGAGGATGGCCGGAAAGCGGGCCACCAGCGCCGCCATGATCCCGGCGGTATCGTCCACCGACAGCGTGGTCTGGGTGATGACGGCAAGCTTTGCCGGATCGCGCGGGACGATGCGGGCCACATCGGCCTCGGTCTCGACCAGCAGCACCTCTCCGGGGGGCAACTGGCCCATGGTGCCCAGCGTTTCGGGATGCCCCGCATGGCCGATCATCACGGTCTGAAGGCCGTTCTCGTGATGCCGCGCCGCCTCGTTATGAACCTTTGTCACCAGAGGGCAGGTCGCATCCACATGGATCATGCGCCGCCGCTGCGCCTCGGCCGGGACGGCCTTGGGCACGCCATGGGCGGAAAAGATCACCGGGCGGTCATCGGGGCATTCGTCCAGGTCCTCGACAAAGACCGCGCCCTTTTCGCGCAATCCATCCACGACGAACTTGTTGTGGACGATCTCGTGCCGGACATAGACGGGCGCGCCCCATTTTTCGATCGCCATCTCGACGATCTTGATCGCCCGGTCGACGCCCGCGCAGAACCCGCGCGGCGCGGCAAGATAAAGGGTCAGGGGCGGCAGGGTCATCGGGGCCTCGGGGCGCGGGGACGGACGGGGGGACGCCCGCCCTAGGTATGTCTTTCCCGCCCGCAGGTCCAGTCAGCGGCCGGTCAGGGAACGGAATCGCGCGAAAGTCTGTCCCAGTGTTCGGCAAAGACCCGCATCCGCGCGCCGTCGCCAAAGGCCGCAAGCGGCAGGATCGCGACCTCGGGCGGGGCATCGACGAAGACGTGGTGATCGGTCACGACCACGGATCGGATGGTTTCCGGCGCGATGCGGAACAGCCGTCCGCCCTGTCGCACGGCAAGGTGGTCGCCATGGACCCCGGTTTCCGCAGACCCCTCGACCGGCAGCCGCGCGCGCGCCCGGTGATGCGCCCCCAGCGTCATGACCAGCACCGCCAGCGCCGTCAACGCCAGCCCGATCCCGCAGATCAGCGCCAGCCGCATCGGTAGCGGCGGCGGCACCTCGCCCTCGACCGCGGCATAGACCGCCCCGCCCAGAGCCGCCAGCGCCAGCATCCCCCAGACCTTGCGCCGGGGCCATTCGCGAGGCAGCACTTCCCACGCCAGCGCGTCGGCGCGGGTGAGATGATACTGCAGGATCTGCGGCGCCGGATGACAAAAGGCCAGCGTCCCGGCGGACCCCGGCCCTTTTTCGTCTGGATGACCGGCGGCGGTCACTTCGCCTCGATCTGGGCCTCTTCGGGACGCTCGACCCGCGGTTCGCGCGGCGGGCGGCCGATCACTTCGCGCAATTCGTCCAGTTCGATGAAGTTGTCGGCCTGGCGGCGCAGTTCATCGGCGATCATCGGCGGCTGCGACCGGATGGTCGAGACGACCGAGACGCGAACCCCTTGCCGTTGCAGGCTTTCCACCAAGGGGCGGAAATCCCCGTCGCCCGAGAACAGCACGATATGGTCGACCCGCGGCGCAAGCTCCATCGCATCGACCGTCAGTTCGATGTCCATGTTGCCCTTGACCTTCCGGCGGCCTTGGCTGTCGGTGTATTCCTTGGCCGGCTTCGTCACCATGGTGAAGCCGTTGTAGTGCAGCCAGTCCACCAGTGGACGGATCGGCGAATACTCTTCATTCTCCAGCAGGGCGGTATAGTAGAAGGCGCGCAGAAGTTTGCCCCTGCGCATGAACTCCTGCCGGAGGAGCTTGTAGTCGATATCGAAGCCCAATGCCTTTGCCGCGGCATAAAGGTTCGACCCGTCGATGAACAGCGCAAGCCGTTCGTCCTTGTAAAACATTGTCTTCCCCTCGAAAAATGATCCTGATCGAAATTCGGAGTGGCCTACGCAAAGTAGCGAAATTCGACTGGGAACACCGCTGCCTGACAGGTAATCAGCGTCAGGACAAGCCGTGCAAAGGAACTGTAACAGTGACTTTCAACAGTGCAAAGACCCTGCTTCTGGCTTTCGGCGCGAACCTGCCGTTCCGCGGGCGCCCCCCGCAAGAGACGATTTCCACCGCTCTGGCCGGGCTTTGTGCCGCGGGCTTCGACGTCAAAAGACACAGCAGGTTGTGGCGCACCCCCTGTTTCCCGGCAGGAAACGGTCCCGATTTTGTGAATGCCGCCGCCATGGTGACGTGGCGTCATACTGCGGGTGCGGCCGACATCCTTGCGGCCCTGCACCAGGTCGAGGCGCAGTTCGGACGCCAGCGGACTCTCCGCTGGGGCGGGCGGACGCTGGATATCGACCTGATCGCCATGGGTGATTCGGTGCTGCCCGATCGGCAGACCCAGGCCCGCTGGATGGCGCTTTCCCCCGAAAGGCAGGCGGTCGAGGCGCCTGACCAGCCGATCCTGCCCCATCCTCGGATGCAGGATCGCGCCTTCGTCCTTGTGCCCCTGGCCGAGGTGGCGCCGGAGTGGCGCCATCCCGTTCTGGGTCGCACGGTCGCAGAACTGCTGGCCGCGCTGCCCGCGGCCGACCGCGCCGCGGTCACGCCGCTTTGAAGGTCAGCCCGCGCGGGCGGCGCGGCTGCGTTCCGCCTCGGTCCGCAGCTGCGCCATCAGTTCGGCCAGACCCTTGCGATAGCTTTCTTCCTTGAGCCTGCCGTCCTGATCGAAGGCCGACCGCGATTGCGCCACCATCACCTCCGGCCCGGTCAGAAGGCGGGGCCGGAACGGCGTCAGCATCAGCCGAAGGGCGAATTGCGACCTGTCGCCGCCGCCGCGCCCCTCGCCCGCGGAAACGATGGCGACGGGCTGGTCGCGAAAGGGGCGCAGCTTGGTCCGGCTGACCCAATCGAGCGCGTTCTTCAAAAGGCCGGGCGGCGCCTTGTTGTATTCCGGGGTCGAGATGATGATCGCATCCGCCCCGGCGATCTGTTCGGCCAGGTGCTGCACCTCGGGCGGGATGCCGGGGCCGGTCTCGATATCCTCGTCATAAAGCGGCATGTGCAGGTCGGCGGTCATGTGGTTCGCCGGGCCGAAGGCGCGCTGCGCCTCGGCCAGCAGCAGCCGGTTGGTCGACGCGGCACGCAGCGCGCCCGCAATGCCAAGGATGGTCAGGTCGGCCATGGAAATCTCCGCAGGTCAGGGCCGGAAAGAATAGCGCAGCGATCGGCCCAGGCAAGCCGGTCAGCGGAAAAGACCCATGGCAAGCGGCGCCAGTATCGCCGTCGCCAGCGCGTTCAGCCCCATGCCCAGCCCGGCAAAGGCCCCGGCCGTGGGATGCACCTGAAACGCGCGCGCCGTGCCGAAACCATGCGCGGCGACCCCCACGGCAAAGCCCCGGGCGCGCCAGTCCGACAGGCCCAACAGGTTCAGCAGGGGCGTCGCCACCACTGCACCGGAGATCCCGGTCAGCATAACGACCAGCGCCGTCATCGTGGGCGACCCGCCCAGTTGCTCGGACACGCCGATGGCGATGGCGGCGGTGGCGGCCTTGGGCGCCATCGAGGCCAGCATCCCGACATCCGCGCCAAAGGCCCAAAGGATTGCCAGCGCCGAGCCCATCGAGACCACCGACCCCACCGCCAGCGCCGCCAGCAAAGGCAACGCCGCCCGCCGCACCCGCGGCAGGTTTTCCCACAGCGGCAGGGCAAGGCAGACCGTCGCCGGACCCAGCAGGAAATGGACGAACTGCGCCCCCTGGAAATAGGTGGCATAGGGCGTGCCCGTCACCCCAAGCAGCAGGGCCAGCAGCACCACCGCGATCACCGCCGGATTGGCCAGCGGGCTGCGCCCCGCTGCCTGAAAGGCCGCAACCCCCGCCACATAGGCCGCCAGCGTCGCCGTCAGCCACAGCAGCGGGTCGCGGGCCAGATAGGACCAGATCTCGATCATGCGCCGTCCCCGGCCGGGGGGTGCAGCATATCCTCCCCGTCATCGGTATTTCCCGTCGCGCGGGCCACGGCGGCAAAGGTCAGCGATCCCGCGGCAATGGCCAGGATGGTCGAGACGATGACGGCCAGCACCACCGGCAGCGTCTGCCCGCCCAGCGTCGCCAGATGCCCCGCCGCGCCGACACCCGCCGGCACGAACAGGATCAGCAGGTTCGACAGGATGCCCTGCGCCACAGGCCGCACCAGCGCCACCAGCCGGGGCGAGGCCGACAGCCCCACGACCATCAGCACCATGCCCAGCACCGGCCCCGGAACAGGCAGGTGCACCGCGCGAGACACGGCCTCGCCCGCCAGCTGGCAGGCGAGGATGACAAGAAAGGCGGGGATCATCGGCAGGCTCCGGCTGGTTCGCAGCGCCATCCTAGCGCGGCGGCACCGGCATGAAAGCCGCTGCTTCGTCATAGCTCCTTTCGGAAAACCAGCGAAGTCGGGCGGTCGAAACCGGGGTGGCTGGTCGCAGCTACCTGCCGGAAGCCGAGCCTGCGGAAGACCGCATGGTTTTCGGCCAGTTCGACCCGCGCCGACAGTTCCAGCGCGCGCAGACC
>JASGFG010000048.1:0-28186 GCA_047605605.1 Paracoccaceae bacterium
GGCACGCCGGCGCAGATGCTGGCCTCGCTCGACCGGCTCGCCGGCCTGCCCGGCGACACGCCGGTGTGCTGCGGCCATGAGTACACCGCGAGCAACGCGGCGTTCGCGCTGGCGGTCCTGCCATTGGGCGGCGGCCCGGCCCGCGCCCTGCGCGCCCTTGCCCGCCACGGTCAGCGCCCAGTTATAGGCCATGACCGACCCGACCAGCAGGAAATGCCGGATCACACGCAGTTCGGCCATGTCGAATCCGGTGACGAACAGTAGCATCGCCACCATCGCCACGCCCAGAACCAGCGACAGGATTTTCAGCCCGATCCCCGCGCTGAGCGGGGTGACGCCCAGCATCGCGCCCAGCACCGTATCGCCGAACAGCCCGCCCAGGCCAAAGGAATGCGACCAGCCCGTCGGCGGCACCACCGTCGCGGCATAGACCGAACACAGCGCCACGGCGATCACGCCAAAGACGATCCGCCCCATCGCCCGGTCGGCCCCGCGATGGGTGACGAAGCGCACGCCCCAGGCCAGGAACAGCACCGGCAGCGCCCAGACCCCCTTGCCGCCAATGATGATCAGCGTCGAGGCGACGGCCGCGCCGAACCGGCCCAGCAGGTTGTGCGCCGGTTCCTCGGTCGCGACCATCCAGCCGGGATCGGTCGGCGAATAGCTGGCAAAGATCAGCACAAAGGCCAATGCCACCGCCAGAAGCGCCAGCCCCAGAAGCTCGCGCCCGCGGCGTTCCAGCATCGCCTGCGTGCCTTGGTCCAGAAGCGGATCGCGCTGCCGTGCCTGCCAGGAAGCCATATGCCTGTCCCTCAATCGTAAAGGCAGTCGCGAAGCCGGATCAGCCCGCGCTGCGTTTCTTCTTTTGGGGCCACCAGGGCGACCCGAATGTAACCCTTGCCGGGGTTCTGCCCCCCGACCTCGCGCGAGAGATAGGCACCGGGCAGAACCCGCACCCCCGCCTCGCGCCACAGTTTCAGCGCCGCCGCCTCGCCATCCTCGACCGGCAGCCACAGGAAGAACCCGCCTTCCGGCAGATCGAACCCCTGAAGCCCCGAGAAGACATCGCCCGCAATGCGGAACTTTTCCTGATAAAGCGCACGGTTGGCCACCACATGCGCCTCGTCGCCCCAGGCGCGTTCGCTGACGCGCTGCACCGGCAGGGGCAGCGGCGCCCCGGCAAAGGCGCGCAACTGGCGGATGCGCGCCATGCCCTGCGCCCCCCCGGCGACGAAGCCCGACCGCAGCCCCGGCAGGCTGGACCGTTTCGACAGCGAGTGAAAGGCAAAGACCCGCTCCGCATCGGCGGCGGTGGCGCGCGCCACCTCCAGGATGCCGGGGGGCGGCGCGCTGCGCCAGATGTCGGAATAGCATTCGTCGGCAAAGACGATGAAGTCATGCCTTTCCGCCAGGGCCAGCAGGTTCGCCCAGTAGTCGCGGCTGGCCACCGCCCCCTGCGGATTGGCGGGCGAGCAGATATAGGCGATGGCGGTGCGGTCCAGCACCTCGGCCGGCAGGGCGCCGAAATCGGGCAGAAAGCCGGTGGCGGCGGTGGCGGGCACATAAACCGGCTCGGCCGCCATGGCCAGCGCGGCCACGGCATAGACCTGATAGAACGGGTTCGGCATCAGCACGACCGGCCGCTGGCCGTTCTTGGCCTCGGGGCACAGCGCGACGGCGGCGTTGAACAGCCCCTCGCGCGTGCCGTTCAGCACCATGATCTGGTCGGTCGCGACCTCGGCGCCATAGCGGCGGGCCAGCCAGCCCGAAATCGCGGCCAGCAGTTCCGGCGTGCCGTCGTTCGGCGGATAAACGCCGAAACCGGCAAGGTTTTCGGCCAGAACCGGGCCGACGAAATCGGGCATCGGGTGGCGTGGTTCGCCAATCGTCATCGCGATGGGGGTATCGCCCGGCGCATGATGGTCCAGCAGCTTCCGCAGACGCGGAAACGCATAATCCGGCAGGTTTGAAAACCGCTCAGGAAACGCCATCATGCCTCGCTCGACCGGGGTCGTGTCGCCCCGTTTGCGGCAAGGATAGCGTTCCGGTTTGGCAAGGTCCAGAAAAAGGCGGCGCCCCTGGCGGCCGGTCGGGGGGAATTGTGGCTTTTGAGTCCCCCTCCGTCGCCTCAGCCCAGGGCCCGTTCCGCCGCCGCGCCAAGGCGCAGCAGCCGTTCCTCCTGCAGGGGCGGGGCCATCAGCATGATCCCGCAGGACGGCTGCCCGGTCGGCAGGGTCAGCGCGCACAGGTTGAACATGTTGCCGATCCGGGTGTTGCGCAGCGCCAGCAGGTTTTCGCTGACATAATAGGCATCCTCCGTCATCAGCCGCTGTGCATCCGGCGGCAGGATGGGCGAGGTGGGCAGGATCACCGCATCATATCCGGCCGTCCGCGCCGCCCATTGGGCCCGCAGCACTTCCAGCCGCCGCCAGCCGGCGATGTAATCCACCGCCGAAATCCCCGCCCCGCCGCGAAACCGCTCAAGGATACGGGGGAACATTTTCTGCGGCGCGGCCTCGATCACCTCGCGCCAGATCGCATAGGCCTCGGCGGTGAACAGCGTTCCGGCCAGCGCCATCGCCTCGGCCACCTCGGGCGCCTGCAACTTCTCGATCCGCGCGCCGGATTGCGACAGGCGCGCGGCGGCATCCTCGAACCCTTCGGCCGGGCGGTCGCGCAGATCGGCCAGCGCCACGGTTTCCAGCATCGCCAGACGCATCCCCGACAGGCTGGCCCCATCCAGATCGGCCGGGCGGCTGCCTTCCAGCAGCGCCAGGATCTGGGCGCAATCCTCGACCTTGTGGGCCAGCGGCCCGACGGTATCGAACCTTTCGCACAGCGGCACCACCCCGCGCAGCGACAACCTGCCATGGGTGGTCTTCAGCCCGACCAGATCGTTCCAGGCGGCGGGGATGCGCACCGATCCGCCGGTATCCGACCCGATGGCCGCCGGCGCCAGCCCGAAGGCGACCGAGGCCGCCGCGCCCGAGGATGACCCGCCCGACACCGCATCCTCGTCATTGATCGAAGGGGGCGTCGATGTCACCGGGTTCAGCCCCAGCCCGGAAAACGCCAGTTCCGACATATGGGTCTTGCCCAGACAGACGGCGCCCTGCGCGGTGGCCGTCGCCAGCACCTCGGCATCGCGGCGGGGGATGCGGTTGCGCAGCAGCGCCGATCCCGCCTCGGTCGCCACATCGGCGCTGTCGAACAGGTCCTTCCACGACAGCGGCACCCCGTCCAGCAGGCTGCGCCGCTGGCCGCTGCGCTGACGGCTGGCGGCACCCATCGCCTCGGCCCGCGCCCGCGGGGCGGTCAGGCGGGCATAGATGCGGTCGGCCAGAGGATGCGCGGCGATGGCGTCCAGATGCGCCTCGGCCAGATCGACGGGGTTGATGCGGCCCGCCCCGATCTCGCGCCCCAGGGCGGTTGCGGTCATGTGAAGCCAGGTCGCGCTCATCTTCGCCCTCCGGTTGCCCATCGCTTTTCGGCGCGACGGTAGCGGCATGGGGGCGCATGGACAATCCCGCGCGGAAGGCCATACTCCGTGCCATGACCTATGACACCGACATCCTGATCGCGGGCGGCGGGCTGAATGGCCCGGCCCTGGCACTGGCGCTGGCAGATGGCGGGTTCCGCGTCACCGTGGTCGACGCCCGCCCCGCCCCCGCGCGGGCCGAGGCGGGGTTCGACGGGCGGGCCTATGCGCTGGCCATCGCCTCGCGCCGGCTGCTGTCGGCCATCGGCATCTGGCAGGCCGTGGGACCGAAGGCGCAGCCGATCCTGCGGATCGTCACCTCGGACGGGCGGCCGGGCGAAGGGGCGGCCCCCTTCTTCCTGACCTTCGACCATGCCGAGATCGAGGAAGGCCCGATGGGCTTCATGGTCGAGGACCGGCACCTTTACGCGGCCTTCCTTGCCGCGATGCGGGCGCATCCGAACGTGACGCTGCTGTCCGGGGAAACCGTGGTGGCGCAAGACCCCGGCCCGGCCTCTGTCGTGGTGACGCTCGCCTCGGGGGCGGTGCTGACCGCCCGGCTGCTGGTCGGCTGCGACGGGCGCGGCTCGGGCACGGCGGCGCGGGCGGGCATCCGCCGGCTGGGGCACGGCTATGGCCAGACGGCGCTTGTCACCGCCATCCGCCACGAAAAGGATCATCAGGGCACGGCGCAGCAGTTCTTCATGCCCTCGGGGCCACTGGCCATCCTGCCGCTGCCCGGCGGGCACCATTCCTCGATCGTGTGGAGCGAGGGGACCACCCCCGCCGCGGCGATCCAGGCGCTGGACGACGACGCCTATCTTGCCGCGCTGCGCCCGCGGTTCGGCGCGTTCCTCGGGCAGATCGCGCTGGCGGGCGACCGCTTCACCTATCCGCTGTCGCTGTCGCTGGCCGACTCCTTCACCGCGCCGCGCGTGGCGCTGGTGGGGGATGCGGCCCACGGCGTCCACCCCATCGCCGGGCAGGGGCTGAACCTTGGCCTGCGCGACGTGGCGGCGCTGGCCGAGGTGCTGGTCGATGCCGCCCGCCGGGGCGAGGATGCGGGCGCCCCCGATGTGCTGGACCGCTACCAGACCTGGCGGCGGTTCGATTCCACCCTGCTCGCGCTTGGGATGGACGGGGTGAACCGTCTGTTTTCCAATGACAATCCGCTGCTGCGGGCGGCGCGTGATCTTGGCATGGGCGCGGTTGCCCGCCTGCCGGGCCTGCGCCGCGCCTTCATCCGCGAGGCGGCGGGCCTGTCGGGCGACCTGCCCAAACTGCTGGCCGGCCGCGCGCTCTGACCCTTGCGCCGACCCTTGCATCGGCCGCCCGGCAGGGCCATCGTGCCCCCCCGCATCAGGACAGGACGCAAGATGATCGCCGAAACCGAAAGCCAGCGCCTTCAGCGCGTCGCCAACGACCAGCCCGCCTTTGCGAAACACCTGGGCATCCGGCTGGTGTCCTTCGGAATGGAAAAGGTCGTCGCCGAACTCGATTCGACCGAGGAGCTTTCGAACCGAAACGGGGTGATGCATGGCGGCGCGGTCATGGGCTTTGCCGACAACGTGGGCGGCACTCTGGCCTCGCTCTACCTCGGGCCGGGGCAGATGACGACGACGGTGGAAAGCAAGACCAACTTCCTGCGCTCGATCCCGAAGGGGCAAACCGCCACCGCCACCGCGACGCCCCTCCATGCCGGGCGCCGCACCGTGGTGGTCGAAACCCGCATCACCCGAACCGATGGCAAACTGGCCGCCATCGTCACCCAGACCCAGATGCTGATGCGCCGCGAACGCGACTGACCCTTCCCCCTCTTTCCGGAGGAAAATATCCTCGGGGGGTGAATTGGCCGCAGGCCAAGAGGGGGGCAGACAGCCCCCCTGCCCCGCTTCCTCAAGGCCGCCCGCTCAAAAGTCGATGGCCAGCCCCTTCTTCTCCCAATCGCCATACCGCACCGGCTCGGGTCCGTCGCGGCCGCCCAGTTCGGCCGGCAGGGGCGTCGCCGCTTCGGCCAGACGGCGACGCTCGGCCGCCTCGGCCAGCGCGCGCTGCGCCGCGGGGGGGAGGTCGGGGCGAGGATCGGTGTCGGACATCGGCGTTTCCTTGTGCGGACCGTCCCGGTGATATACGCCCGCCGCACATGACGGCAAGGGCCGGGCGACGGGGACGCGAAACGATGAGCGAAGGACTGGGGCCACGCAAGGCGGCCGTCGATCTTCTGGATGCGGTGCTGGGCGAGCGTCAGCTTCTGTCGCAGGCAGTCGCGGACCCGGCCGGGCCGCTGGCCGGGCTGGACGGCGCCGGGCGGGCGCGGGCGCAAAGGCTGGCGCACTCGGTGCTGCGGCAGGTGGAGCCGGTCGATGCCGTCCTTTCCCCCCTGCTGCGCAAGGCACCGCCGCTGCGGGTCAGAAACATCCTGCGGCTGGCCGTGGTCGAACTGGCGCAGGGGGCCGCCGCGCATGGCGTCGTCAATGCCGCGGTCAGCCTTGCGCAGCGCGATCGCAAGACCGCGGCGATGAAGGGCATGGTCAACGCCGTGCTGCGCAACCTGCCCGCCTATGCCCTGTCCACGCAGAAGGTTCAGAAACTGCCCCGCTGGCTGCGCCAGCCGCTGGTCCACGCCTGGGGGCGCGAGGCGGTGGCGGCGATCGAGGCGGTGCAGGCCGTCCCCCCGCCGCTAGACCTGACGATCCGCCCCGATGCCGCGGCCCCCGAAGGCGACCGCCTGCCGACCGGCAGCCTGCGCTTGGCCGAGCCGGGGCAGGTTTCGGTGCTGCCGGGGTATGAGGCCGGGGGCTGGTGGGTGCAGGATGCCGCCGCCGCGCTGGCCGTGCCGGTGCTGGCGCCGCAGGCGGGCGAACGGGTGCTGGACCTTTGCGCCGCGCCGGGGGGCAAGACGCTGCAACTCGCCGCCGCCGGGGCACGGGTGACGGCACTGGACATCTCCGCCCCGCGGATGGAGCGGGTGGTCGAGAATCTGGCCCGCTGCGGCCTTCGCGCCGAAACCGTGGTGGCCGATGCGCTGGACTGGATGCCCCCCACGCTGTTCGACGCGATCCTGCTGGATGCGCCGTGTTCGGCCACCGGCACGATCCGCCGCCACCCCGACCTGCCCTTCGTCAAGGACGGGTCCGAGATACCGGCCCTTGTCGCGTTGCAGGCACGGCTGATCGACCGGGCGGTGGCGATGCTGGCCCCCGGCGGGCGGCTGGTCTTTTGCACCTGCTCGCTGCTGCCCGACGAGGGCGAGGCGCAGCTTGCCGCCGCACTGGCGCGGCATCCCGGTCTGAAATCCGTCGTCCCCCAGGTTCCCGGCATGGAACCGGACTGGATCGCCCCAGGTGGCGGATTGCGGCTGCGCCCGGATTACTGGGCCGCACGGGGCGGGATGGACGGCTTCTTCATGGCCCGGCTGGAACGGCGATAGGGCCGCTGCGGGGCCGGCCGCAAAGCACGCAAGGCACGCCCCTTGCCGAAGGGCCGCGCCGTCAGGCGTGGCGTCCCTTCAGCCGGCTCTCGACATTCGCCGCTAGATCACCAATCCGGCTGTCGAACCGGCGTTCGACCTTGTTGCGGGTCAGGCGCAGCGACTGAAGCATCAGGCGCGAGGCCAGCGTGCGCGGCTTGACCTCGGCTATGACGTGGATGCGGCTGCGTCTGGCGGCCATCTCGAATATGTCGACCGTCACTGTCCCCTCGAACAGGACCGAGACGAAGGAAAACGCCAGATGCGAGGGCGCCTCCATCCGCTCAAGGCGTAGCACCGCGTCGCGCCGCCGGCCGCGCCAGTCGAACCTGACCCGCCATTCCATGCCCGGACCGGGTGCGGACACAAGGTCGTCGCGCGTCACCTCGGCACCCCGGCGCAGGGCGGCCCTTTCCCAAACGGGGAAGTCCGCCAGCAGCCCGAAGACCTGATCCGCCGCTGCCGCGACATCCTGCCTGCTGCTGAGCCTCATTCCATCTTCCCGGTTCCAAAGGTCCGCGCCGTTTCTCGCGGGCGGCGGCGGCGCTGTCAATCCAGCCGGTCGGCCAGCCATGCAGAGATCAGGAACCGTGCGATGGACCCCGGCCGCGCCGGGCGCACGGTCGGATGCGACCCCGCCAGCGCCTCTGCCACCTCCTCGCGCGTCATCCACAGGGCATCCTCCAGCTCTGCCGGATCGCGCTGGATGTCCTCGCTCGTCGCCTCGCCCGCGCAGCCGATCATCAGCGATGCGGGAAAGGGCCAGGGCTGGCTGGCCAGATAGCGCACCGCGCCGACGGCAACGCCGGTTTCCTCGGCCACCTCACGGCGGACGGCGGCCTCGACCGTCTCGCCCGGCTCGATGAAGCCTGCCAGCAGGGAATACATCCCCTCGGGCCAGCCGGGGCTGCGCCCCAGCAGCAGGCTGTTGCCGCGCGTGATCAGCATGATCACCACCGGATCGGTGCGGGGAAAGTGATGCGCCCCGCAGGCCGGGCAATCGCGCTGCCATCCGGCCATCGCCGGAATCGAACGCGCGCCGCAGGCCGCGCAAAACCCGTGGCTGCGGTGCCAGTGGACCAGCGCCTTGGCTGTGGCGGCCAATTCCGCATCGCGCGGGGACAGGGCGGCCATGACGCCGCGCAGTTCGGCAAAAACCTGATCGGCGGGCAATGCGGGATGATGCTGGGTCGAACCGTCGAAAAACCCAGCCTCGATCCCGGCGGCCCCCGCCTCGGGCGACCAGTCGGAAATGTCGGCGGCAAAGCGCGCCGTCCCCTCGTCCAGCCCCAGAAACACCGCAGGCGCCGCACCGGACAGAACCGGGCTGTCGGCCGGAACCCAGCCCAGCCCCCCCGCCGCTGTCAGCGGCTTGCCGCGCCAGACCGGCAAGACCTGCCCGCCCGCCAGAAGCCGCGCCTGTTCGTCAGCCTTGCCGCGCAGAGCCGCCGCCCGGTCCAGGCCCGAGCCTCCGAATGTCACCGTTTCCGCTATCCGCATGTTCCGCCCCTGCCCTTCCGCATCAGATTGCACGGCAGGACAGCCGAGGCAAACCCCCGCCGGACCGCAGCGAAAATGCAACCATCGGTAGAAAATGTATCGGCGACGGCCTCACATCCCTCTGACGGAACGGAAGAAAAGGGCAACACATTGGCATGTTTGCCCCGACCAGACGATTCGCAGATCATGAATATTGCCAATTCTCCCCCGGACCAGATGACGGATGCCACCGGGAGCGACACCCCGCAGCGCCCGGCCGACCTGCACCTTCGCATCCTTGCGACATCGGACCTTCACGCGCATCTTTGCCCCTGGGACTATTTCACCGACCAGCCCAAGCCGACGAAGGGTCTGGCGCGCACCGCGGGGCTGATCGCCGCCGCGCGGGCCGAGGTCGCGAACACCCTGCTGCTCGACAACGGCGATTTTCTTCAGGGCAGCCCGCTGGGCGATTTCTTCGCGCTGGAACACCGGCCCCGGCCCGGAGAGGTGCATCCGGTGATCGCCGCGATGAACCTGCTGGGATATGACGCGGCGACCCTGGGCAATCACGAATTCAGCCACGGCCTCGACTTCCTGCTTCAGGCGCTGGAGGGCGCGGAATTTCCCGTGGTTTCGGCCAATGCCGTCCGCCGGATGGGCGCGACGCCCCTGGCCGATGCACCGCTCGTCGCGCGGTATGTCCTGCTGGACCGGATCTTTACCGACGGCGCGGGCCGGCGCGTTCCGCTGAAAATAGGTGTTTTCGGCGTCTGCCCGCCCCAGGTCATGCAGTGGGAGGCCGAGCGGCTGAGCGGCCATCTGGTCCTTCGCAACATGGTCGAGGCGGGCCGCGCCGCGGCGGCGGAACTGCGGGCGGCTGGGGCGGATGTGGTGCTGGCGCTGTCCCATTCCGGCATTGCCGCCGAGGGTGCGGCGGACGAGGCCGAAAACGCCTCGCTGGCGCTTGCCGGGGCGGCCGATGTCGACGCGCTGATCGCGGGCCATACGCATCAGATCTTTCCGCGGCCCGGCAAGGCCGCCCCTCCCGGCGCCAATGCCGAGGCAGGCACGCTGGCCGGGAAACCGGCGGTCATGCCGGGCTTCTTCGGCTCGCATCTGGGGGTGATCGACCTGCGGCTGCGGCGGGGGCGGGAGGGCGGCTGGCAGGTGGCCGCGCATCGCGCGGACCTGCGCGCCATCGCCACGCGCGACGCGGCGGGGGTGCCGGTGGCGCTGACCGATTCAGACCCCCGGCTGGCCGCGCAGGCAACCCCCCCGCACCGCAGTACCCGCGCCTGGGCACAGCGCCCGGTGGGGGAAACGCCGATCCGGCTCTGCACCCATTTCGCACTTGCCACCGAGCTGCCCGCCCTGCGTCTGGTGGCCGAGGCGCAGGCCGCCCATGTCGCCCGCGCGCTGCGCGGCACCGCCGCCGGCGATCTGCCGCTCCTGTCGGCGGTCGCCCCGTTCAAGGCAGGCGGGCGGGCCGGGCCCGAGAACTATACCGACATCCCGCCCGGCCCCCTGGCGATGCGCCATGCGGCCGAACTTTACCTGCATCCGAACACGCTGGTCGCCCTGCGCGTGACAGGCGCCGAACTGACCGACTGGCTGGAGCGGGGGGCAGGCATCTTTCGCCAGATCGCGCCGGGCAGCCGCGAGGCCCATCTGCTGGACCCGGACTTTCCCAGCTTCAACTTCGACACCATCCACGGGCTGACCTGGATCACCGATCTGTCGCAGCCCGCCCGGTTCGACGCCCGCGGGCAACGGCTGGGCAACGGGCGGCGCATCACGGGGCTTTGCCACGCGGGCAGGTTCGTCGCCGATGCGGACGAATTCATCCTGGCCACCAATAGCTATCGCGCGGGCGGAGGCGGCGGTTTTCCCGCGACCGGCCCCGCCGCGCGCATCGTTCTGGCCGATCATGTGCCCAGTCGGGCGATCCTGATCGCCCACATCGCCGCGGGCGGACATGTGGGCACAGATTTCGCAGCGGGCTGGCGCCTTGCGCCGATGCCCGGAACCTCGGTGGTGCTGGACACGGCCCCCAAGGCGACGGGAGATGAAATACCCCATCTTTCCCCCGAAGATCTGGGCATTCGACCGGAAACCGGTTTCAGGCGCTTTCGTCTCTGGCTGTGATCGGCTATCCCCTGCGCGACGCGGGAGATGCCGATGTATGACGCCTTTCTTTTCGATCTGGACGGAACGCTGATCGACACCGAATCCATCGCGCTGCGCACCAATCTTGCGGTGTTCCATGCCCTTGGCCATCCGGTGGACGAGGCTTTCCTTCACGGTCTGATCGGCAAGGACGCGCCGACCTCGGCCGCCCTTATCCGCGACCGCCTGCCCGGCATCGACCTGGCCCTGCTGGAGCGCGAGTTGACCGCCGCCTTCTATCGCGGCGTCGACCAGGGGCTGAGCCTCAAGCCCGGCGTGGCCGAGCTTTTGCCGCGGCTGGATGCACCGGCGGTCGTCGTCACCTCGTCCAGCCGGGCCGGGGCCTTGCGCAAGCTACAGGCGGCCGGGCTGGCCAGCGCCTTCGCCGACGTGATCGCGCTGGAGGATGTCTCCGCCGCCAAGCCCGCGCCCGACCCCTATCTGCTGGCCGCCGAACGCCTGGGCGTCGCCCCCGCCCGCTGCCTGGTCTTCGAGGACAGCGAGATCGGGGCCGAGGCTGCGCATCGCGCCGGTTGCCGGGTGGTCCAGGTGCCCGACATCCTGCCGACCGAAGGCCGCTTTGCCCATCATGTCGCCCCGACACTGATCGAGGGCGCGCGGATGGCGGGCCTGCCCGTCTGACCGGCGCCCGTCCCTGACCCGCAGCCGAACAGCGCGCCACCAAAGGGAAATTCCACCTACCCCCGCGCCCGCGGGCGAACCCGGGCAGGCCAGGCAATTACTTCTGGTAGAATCATCGCGCCTGATAAATAATCAAAGTTGTCTTTTTACCTGAATTTGTCTTCTTCGCCTGCTTTTGATCGGCCATTTCCGGCCCCTGTTTTTTCAAGTCATCCATTTCGGAGGCATTGCCGTGCTTTCCCTGACCGACGGTTTTTCCATCGACGGCGTCGATTTCTTTCGCGATGACGAACGCAAGGAATTGTTCTACTACCTGCCCAACCGCGTGCAGCTTTTGCGCAATGCCGACGGTTCGCCGCAATTCCAGTTCGTGCTGTATCAGGCGGGCCTGCCGATCGAGGGCAAGCAGCAGGGCGGCGGCTTCCTGCTGTTCACGGTTGAACTGGTCGCGCCCGCCGACATCATCGGCCCCCGCGCCATGACCACCGCGCAGGGCATCCTGCGGGGCGAGGCGGGCGTCGGCGTGGTGAACGTGCCCACGCCCCAGATCCGCCCGGTGAACTTCATCGGCGGGGCGGCGCGGCTGCTGATCTCGTCCGGCGGGGGGATGCTGCTCAGGATGGTCGATCTGGGCAAGCCCGCGCTTTTCGGCAACAACACGGTTTCGGTGATGGCCGACATGCCCTTTGAAGGGGCGCAGGTCTTTGCCGACGTGCTGCGCCAGGGCGGCGCCATCGCCAGCGTGGAATACAATCTGCAATTCGAGGTGCGCCTGCCCGCCGTCACCATCGACGCCCACATCGAGGCGTCGCGGGTGCGCGAAGTCACCTCGACCTTCACCGAGCAGGAGGTGGAAAGCGGCGATGTCTGGGGCAGCGAGACGACCAAGATCCGCCGCCGCACCGGCTATGCCGAATTCCTGGAGGAACACAATGTCGTCCAGCTGGACATCAAGCCCGGCTCGTCCGAGGTGGAGCTGGATGACGAGATGATTTCCGACCTGCGCGACTTTGCGCTGTCTTCGATGGACAAGTTCATCAACGACGAATGGGTCGGCGCCACGGGCGTGCTGACGCCCGAGGATCTGCGCAGCGAATGGCTGACCAGCATCGAGGAAAACCTGCACAAGGATTTCCACATGACGATGACGCAATCCGATGTCATCGTGCGCCCCTACAACCCCAGTGCGATCGTCGATCCCACCTTCATCAGCGCCGATGTGAAGGATTACCTGATCGTCGTAGACACGCTGGCGCATCCGTTCTTCAAGCGGCTGGAGGTCGATGTTTCCACCAGCTTCGACTTCGACAAATATGCCGACTATGTGCATTCCATCGTTGTCGACATCCGCTATGACAGCCCTGACGACAGCGGCAGGCGCATCGAAAAGGCGGAAAGCTTCATCTTTTCCAAAGGCGATGCGGGGCGGAAGAAGTTCGTCACGGCCAAGGGCACCGGCAACGAATACGAGGTGACGGCCGAGGTTCACTACAAGAACGGCCCGGTGCTGAAGCAGCGGCTTCTGAACACGAAATCCGTCAACCCCGCGCAGGTCATCAACGTCGCCAACCCGGGCGAGATCGACGTGACCTTTGCCGTTCCCGCCGCGGGCTTCGGCGGCGATCTGCTGTCGGTCGATGTGGAACTGACCTACGAGGACCGGCGCAACGGCGTCGATCCCTTTTCCGAAAGCCGCAGCCTGACCAGGGACGAACCCGCGATCGAGATCGTCCGCCCGGTCTGGTCGCCGCAGATGAACCCCTTTCGCTACCGCACCACCCATGTCTTCCAGACGCAAAGCGTTTCCAGCCCCTGGATCGAGATGCCCTCGGCGACGCGGCATATCCGCGTGCCCACGCCTTTCGAGGACCAGCTGATGCTGGACGTGATCCCCTCGGTCGACTGGACCGAGATGCAGGCGATCCTTGTGGTGCTGACCTATGATGACCCGCCCAACGACATCCGCACCCAGAAGACGCTGATGTTCCTGCCCGAGGATGCCGGCAAGGCCCGCAGCTTCACCGCGCCGCTGAAAGACCCCGCGAACCGCAAGGTCCGCGTGGCCGAGACACATGTGATGCGCAATGGCGCGGCGCGCAACCTGGCCCCGCGCACCGTCGATGCCGATGGCACGGCCATCCTCGTGGGCAATGCGCCGGGCGGGCTTTACCGGATCACCCTGTCGGCGGATGACGTGGCCCTGGGCACCGATGTGCGCCGGATCATGGTCGACATGGCCTATCAGGATGCGGCGCATGGCCTGCGCGACACGCATCGCGCCTTTCTGCGCGCGCCGGGCGAAACCTCGGTCTGGTCCATCGCATTGGCTGATCCGGCGGTGCTGGATTACACATGGCGCGCGGAATACACGCTGGCCGACACCAGCCGCGTGCTGGGCCCCGAGATGCACGGCACCCTTTCCGCGCCCGACGACTGGCTGTTTATCGACCCGCCACCGAATTGACCGGGCAGAGGGAGCGGCGCCATGCTTTCCTTCGCCCCACCGCTGCGGATCATCGCGGGCCACCCGGTCTTTTCCGACCATCTGGACCCCGCCCTGTTCCATGTCCTGCCCGATCGTCCCCGGCTGGGGGACGGCGCCGTCGGCCTGCCCGATTTCCATTTGACCCGCTTTCTGGGCGACGGGGCGGGGGGGCAGGTGCTGGCGGGCGGATTTCTGAGCCTTGGCACCCGGCTTGCCATTCCCGCCGACCATATGACCGCGATCCGCGACCGGATCGAGGATGAAACCGGACGACCGGCCCGCCTGACCCCGGCGCTTTTCGACGAAGGACGGGTTGAACTGGTGTTGCTGGGCCAGGGGGCGGATACCCGGTCGCCCTTTGGCGTCACCGTGCTGGGCAGCGGAATGCCGTCGATGGCGGGCACGAATACGGCGACCTTTCAGGTGCAGCTCGACCATCCCGCCGCAGCCTTTGTCGAGGCCTGCATCGGCGATCCGGTGCTGCCGGCGCTGGTCATCTATCGCATGGCGCTGACGGGGGTGGAGCCTGCCTATTCCATCCGCATCGACGCCGACTGGTCGGCGGTGAAGCACCAGATCGACAGCCGCTTTCGCGCCAATGTCTATTACGCCCGTGCCGATGTGCAGACCGGCCTGCGCGAGGCGGCGCAGGCCGCCGGCCTGCGCGTGCAATCGGTGGTGATGGATCAGGGCAGCGCACCGGATGCCGCGGCGGCGGAAAAGGCCATGCTGGACTGGATCACCGGCAGCTTCTTCGATCCGGCCCATGGCGCCGACCCGCCCGCCCCCGGCGGCGGCCTTGTCGAGCAGATCGCCGGATCGATGGGCGATCTGATCGAGACGCTGATGCCCGGCGCCTCGTTCCGGCTGAAGGAGGTGCGGGAGGAGGATCTGCGCCGCATGGCCGCCACGCTGGACAGGTCCACCGCGCGCCGCCGCGATCTGGCGTTTCAGGCGACCCTGGGGGCCGAGCTTCACGACCTGCGCATCGACGACCGCGGGCAGGAACGCCCCGACTGGCCCGCCACGCGCGACCGGCTGGTCACCGGGGTGAACATCGCAGGTCTTGCACGGCGCGAGGTGCAGGTGGGCGTGACGGACCGTTTCGCCAGCGACGGATTGTCGGCGGTAGAAATCGACCTGCGGCTGGTCGATCCCGCGACCGGGGCGGGGCGCAACGAAAGGACGCTGGCCTTTCACGATGCAGCGGACCGTGAGATCTGGGCGGTGAACCTGCTGGGCGAAGATCCAGCACTTCTGACCCTGCCCTACGACTATCGGCTGCGGGTGCATTTCGACCCCGCTTCGCCCTTTGGCGCGTTGCCCGCGACCGAAGGGCCCTGGGCCCAGGGCCGCGCGCCCGAACTGGTTGCCGACCCGCGCATCGACGGCCCCTATCGCCTTTGCGCGCCCGTGATCGGGGTGATGCCCGGCTTTCCCTTTGCGCAATTCCCGCAGGTCCTGCTGGATCTGCGCAAGGGGGCCGACCAGTCGGCCATGCTGGCCCTGACCGCCGAGACGCCGGAAATCCGCTGGACCTTCCGCGGCACCGGCGCGGGGGCGGCCGAGTTCGACTGGCGCGTGACCTATGACCGTCCGGCGGCGCAGGGCGGCCCGGTGGTGCGCGACTGGGAAACCACCGCCGCCACCCGGCTGACCCTGCCCGATCCGCTGCCCGACCGGCGGCAGGCGACCTTCTTTGCCGATCTGCCCTGGCCCGAGGTCATGACCGCCACGCTGGAGGTGCGGATGGACGATCCCGCCCGTGGCCGCATCCTGGACGAACGCATCCCCCTGACCGCGGACGCCCCGTTGATCGGGCGCGACTATGCCGTGCCTGCGGGCAGCACCGCGCCCCTGATGTTCCGGCTGGCGGCGCTGGTGCGCGGGCGGGGGCTGGTTCAGGGCGACTGGCGCGAGACGGGCGATACGATCATCCCCTTGGGGCGCGACCTTTTCGAGATGCGGGCTATCCGCTTTCGCGTGCTGGGCCTGCCGCTGGCCGGTCACCGCCTGTCGCAGTTGTCGATCAGCGCCGAGGCGCTGGCCCCGGACGGCGCGCGCCTGCACGACTTTCGGGCCGAACGGCGCGCGGCAGATACCGCGGGCGATCTGGGCATATGGAGCTTTCCGCGCTTTGCCCCCGCCGTGGCCCGCCTGCGCCTGCGGGCCGACTGGCGCGATCCCGACGGCTTTCCCGGCGACACCGGCTGGATCGACTGGACGCGCGATCTGGCCTTGTTCCGCCTGCCGCAACGGGAGTTCGCACAATGACCGGAGGGCGGCGATGCTGAGCTTCGAGACCCCGCATGTCGAGGCGGATGGCGTGATCCTGTTTCCCGACCATGCCGACCCGCTGTTGTGGTATTACAGCGCCGGTGCGCCGCGCATCGCCATCGGGCCGGGGCGCAGGCCGATGTATGACCTCTGGGTCTATACCGAGGCCCTGGTGCATGATTTTCTGACCGGCACCCGCATTCCCGACGAAATGGGCGGCGGGTTCCTGACGCTGGGCGTCAATTGCCGGCGGGACGACCGCGAGATGCGCGCCGCGCGCAGGGTCGCGGCCCAGTTGCGCAATGTCGACGACGACGCGATCCATCTGTCGCCCATCCCCTATACGGCGGGCAGCGCCAGCGTGATCGCGCTGGATGCCGCGCAGGGCGTGGCAGAACCCGCGGCCGCGGGCGATCCGAAGAAACGCTTCGTCACCTCGGTTCTGGGCGGGGGGACGCCCGCGCTGCTGGGAGATCTGCAATCCATCTTCTCGCTGTCGCTGTCCGACCGGGGGGCCGCCTTTCTGTCGGGAATGTTCGGCACCGGGGGAATGCCGGTCGGCGTGGTGTATGAACTGACCTATCAGGGCCTGTCGCCCGCCGTCGACGTGTCGGTCCATGCCGACATGACGAAACTGCGCAAGCGGTTCGAGGCGGGGCTTCAGGGGCAGGTGCAATGGTTCAAGGCCGACGTTTCGGCCGTGATCGACGATCTGCGCCAGTCGAACGATGTGCGGATCGACAGTTCCACCTTCATCGACAGCGATGCCGCGCGCGCCGCCGAGGAACGCGCCCTCGCGATGTTCAAGGAAGACATCATCCAGCAGCTTTTCCGCCCGGCGCCCCCCGCCGCCCCGCAGCCGACTGCGGGCGAAAGTATCGGCCAGGCCATCGCCGCACTGGCGCGCACCGGAACCGGCGCTGCGGCAGGGGGCGCGGCGGGCGCCGCAGGGGCCGGCGGATCGCTGGGCCTGACGTTGAAGGTCCAGCAGGAAACCTCGCATCTGACGGGCGATTATTCCTATCGCTCGCGGATGCCGGTGGCGCGCACCGATGCGCCGCAGGCGTTCCTGCAAACCATGATAGACCCGGCCGACCATGACCGGCACACGACGGTCGTCAACCTTGGCACAGCCTCGGCCTTTTTCGACCGGGTCGAGGCCATCGTCTCGCTGCCCGAAGACCAGGTGTTCCGCGACCTGAACCTGCGGCAGGCGGTGGTCAGCGTGTCCTATGGCGAGGGCGATCCCGCCCGCGCGCCCGAGGCCAAGCCGCCGCTGGTCTGCGTGCCGGGGGGCGAGCGCAATCGTCGCCTGGCGTTCCAGCGGCAGGGCCGCGCCTCGATGGCGGTGGATTATGACATCACCTATGAGTTTGACGATCCGCCGGGCGCGACGGTGGATGCGCACCGCTATCAGACGCCACGCCGCACTTCGGCCAGCCGGGCGATCATGGTCGATCCGATGGGCGACTTCGGCTATCGCGAGCTGCATCTGATGCCGGGCCGCATCCCCGAGGATGTGGCCGCCGTCGACATCGACGCCGCCTTCATCAGCGCGGATGGCGGGTTCACCGCGACTGAACGGTTCCGGCTGGGCGCACCCTTCGACCGCCCGATGACGCAGGTGGCGCCGGGCGGGGCCGACTGGCCCGTCCGCACGGCAGATCGCGGCCAGGGGCGGTTCACCCTTGCCGAAACCTTCGTCTTCGGCGACGGCGCGCGCTTTGCCGCCCCCACGCGGCAGGTGGCCGATCTGACCCACATGGTCGATGCTCCGTTCGAGGGGATGCGCGAACTTCTGGTGCAGCCGAACGTCCTGTCCCCCAGCGTCGAGGCCATCGATGTCGAGGTGGACTATCGCGACCCCGGCGGCACCTATGCGCGGCGGTTCACGCGGACGTTCCAGCCGCCCTTTGCCTCGCACCAGTTCCGCTGGCCCATCCTGTCGCCCGACGCGCGCAAGGTTTCGGTCCGCGCCACCGTGCGCGAGGGGGGCATCACCTCGGCCGGGGAATGGGAGGAAACCGAGGGTCCGACCATCGTGGTCGGCAACGATGCCGCCCGCCCGGTCGATCTGACGGTGCGGCTGATCGGCGGGCAGTTGGCCGACCTGGCCATCGACGGCGTTCTGGTCGAGGTGCGCGCGCCCGACGATACCGGCACCCCGGCGCTGACCGAACTGTTCTTCGCCCCCGGCGACAGCCTTCAGGCCGGCGTGCGCCTGATCAGCCGCCCCGGACAGCCCCTTTCGTTTGACTTCCGCACCCAGACCTTTCTTTCGGACGGCCAGACCCGCACCGCCGACTGGCAGACCCGCACCGGCAGCCAGCAGCTGATCCTTTCGCTTCGATCGCTTTGACCCCTCTTTCCCGGAGGACCGCACATGTTGGATCTGAACACCCGTTTCGACCTGCTTGGGGTCACGCTTTACCGTGACGCCGACCAGAAGGAGGTTTTCTATTACCTGCCGCTGAACCCCACCATCCCGCGCGACGAGGCCGGGCTGATGTTCGACCTGATGCTGTATGAAAAGGGCGGCCAGCAACAGGATCTGGACGCGGGCGGGTTCCTGACCATGGCCATCGGCACCGGCCTTGGCGCGATGGAGCGCCCGCTTCTGCGCGAGTTGAAAAAGCAGTTCGGCGACCGGGCGCGGCTGACCTCGATCCCCTTTACCGAAGGGTCCGTGCGGCTGGCGGGCCTCGATACCGGCGTCGCCCCGGTGAACGAGGATGGGACGGGCCGCGCCAGCGATCCCGGCCCCGCAGGCATCCGGCTGGTCGAAAAGGTGTTCGGCACGGCCAGCCCCAACCTCGACGGCGACAACCGCGCGGTCTTTTCCCTGTCCCTGACCGAAGAGGGGGCCGCTTTTTTCGCCGACCTTCTGGAACAGGGCGCCGCCGCGCGCCCCCTGATCGCGATCTACGACCTGAAATACACCGGGCTGATGGAGGTCGAGAGCCTGAAGATCGAGATCGACTTTCAGCGCGTCTATGATTTCCTGCGCACCAGAATCGGCTTCAACGCCATCGTCGTCACGGGCGAGATCGACACTATCGTCGAGGAATTGCGCGACACCCAGTCGATCAGGATCGACGATACCGTCCGCTCGCTGGACCTGTCCACGCCCGAGGCGATGAAGGAACGCCAGACCCGCATCGACGCGCTGGTCAAGGAACTGGCGACGGGGGCGTTCTTTGCCCCCTCGCTGACGATCGGCGACCCGGCAGTGAACGAGGCCGAGACCTTCGCCGCCACCGCGGCCGACCAATCGGGCGCGCTGTTCCGCCAGGGGATGCCTGCGGCCATCGCGCAGGTGATGGCGCAGAACGTCACCCGCAACGAACAGGCGCACGAGACCGACATCAACACCCCCGACCCCGAGCCGGGCGAAGGCACGCCCGCCCCCGCCGCCAATGCCAAGGTCGCGCAGACCAGTGCCGCCCTGGGAATGCCGCGCGCCACCTTCACCATGCGCCACCTGCAACAGCGCGAGTTGCGCAAGGTGACATACGACATGTCCCGCACCACCGCGATGAGCCGCAGCACCGGCCCGCAGAACCCGATCCTGTTCATGGGCGGCCCGCGCGAGATCCAGTCGCGCATCCACAAGATCAACCTGAACCACCCGTTCTTTGCGCGCCTGCGCATCGACGTGGATGCCGGCGGAACGGATTTTGCCGCCGAAGGCATCCGCGAGATGACGGTGAACCTGCGCTATGGGCGCCGTGCCAACGGACAGCCCAGGGAAACCGCCGATGTCGTGCTGCGTTCTGCCACCGACCGGGCGAGTTTCGTCTTTGCCCGCGACAGTCTGGGCGCATCGACCTATGAATACCAGCTGACGGTGATCTATCGACCGGATTTCGGGCTGGGCGACCGGCGCACCACGATCACCGGCCCCTGGACCGGCAGCGAACAGCGCACCCTTTCGGTCACGCCCGCGATGGTTGCGCGGCGCGCGCCGCTGCGGCTGTCCCTGCCGATGGTCGTGCCGCCCGATCTCGCCGAGGTGCGCGCCAGTGTCGCCTATGACGATGCCGAACACCTGATCGACGACCGCCGCAGCGTGGTCCTGAAACCCGGCGGCGGGGATGCCCTGCTGGACATCCGCTATGCCGATGGCAACGACGGGGTCACGATCGGCGGGCAGGCCGTCTTTACCGACGGGCGGACCGTGGCGCTGGCCGGGCTGCGCAGGCCCGACCCCGCCTCGGGCGCGCCCGACGATGTCGTGGTCCTGCCGGTGCCCGTGCGCCCGGCGCTGCGGTTCAGCGCGATCCTGTCCGACCCGCTGGACGAGCTTCGGTCCGTCGTGCTGGAGTATGAGGTGAAACAGGGCGGCACGCTGGTGGGCACTGCCGCGGTCGAACTGACCGAAGCGCTGGTCGCCTTGCCGGTCACCATGGTCCTTCCGGCCGAAACGCCGCCCCCCTCGGTTCGCCTGCGCGAGCGGCGCATCTTCGACAGCGGCGGGATCGAGACTACGCCGTTCCGCCCGCTGACCGACCTGACCGTGATCGCCGGCATCCCGGCCGAGGATGTGATGGAGGTCTCGGTGCAATATGTGGGCCCCGCGCTGGATACGTTGGGCCTTCAGGGAATGCTGGTGAGCCTGACCTATGCGGCGGCCGACGACGACCCCGAGTTCGACCAGTCGACCAGCCTGTTCATCGACGGCCGCGAGCCGCAGCGCTGGCTGGTCCGCCTGAAGGACAGGGCGCAGCGGCGGTTCCGCCACCAGACCACGCTGCTTCTGGCCGATGGCACCGACCGCGCCCTGCCCGAAATCGCCACCGACAATCCCAAGGTCTTCCTGCGGCCCGCAACCTGAGGAGGGGAGCATGACATTTGAAACCGACAGACAGCGCTTCATGTTCACCGCCGAAACCGCCGGGTCCGGGCTTTTCGGCAGCGGGGGCGGCGGCGCGGCCCAGCCGGTGGTGCCCATCCACCTTCAGAACAGGGTGGAGCCGCTGCTGATGGGTCCGGCCTATTTCGCCCGGCTGAAGGCCGCCATCGGCGCCCTGCCGACAGCAGGCGAGCCGGTGATCTATCTGGCCGGATGGTGGTTCACGCCGCTTTTCTCTCTGGACCAGATGACCGGCGGGGCAGAGTTTGCCGCACTTCTGAAGGAAAAGGCCCGCGCGGGGGTCGATGTCCGGGTGCTGGGCTGGGTTCTGGCGCCGGAACTGATGTCGAACGCGCTGGTCCAGCAGCACGCGGCGGATGCCTTTCGGCCCAGCTATGGCACGATGCGGTTCATCAAGGAATTGCGCAGCGAGCCCGCCATCGCCGACAAGGCGGTGTGCAACATCCTGTCGCATCCCGCGGGGGCGGTGCATCTGAAGATGGCCATCGTCGGCAATGCCGACGGCATGACCGTATTCACCGGCGGGCTGGATTGCGTGAACGACCGGCACGACCCGATCTGGCGCGACGTGCAGCTGAAGCTGGACGGACCCGCCGCCCAGCCCGCCTTCGACTTCTACCGCGAGATGTGGAACGAGGTTCAGGGCCGCCCCGTCGCGCCGCTGTCCTTTTCGGTCACGCTGGGGGGCAAGGTCCATGCCATCCGGCTGGACAACCGCACCACCGCGATGCCCGCACTGCCCACGCGGACCGGCATCGGCCGGGGCGCGGGGGGCACGGTCCATGCCCAATCGCTGCGCACTGTGCCGCAGTTCAACTTCCCCGAGCTTCTGGGCCTGTCGCCCGTGCCGCTGAACCAGAAGGTCGGCTTTGCCCCCGACGGAGCCTTCGACGTGGACCGCGGCTGGCGCGCGGCCATCGGCGGGGCGGAAAGCTATTACTACGTCGAGGATCAGATGCTGTCCTCGGCCTCGCTCTGCGACGCGCTGAACGCCCGGCTGCGGGAGGATGACGATTTCCGCGTCGTGCTGGTGACGGGCCGGTTCGATCCGAACGACCCGCCGAACGACGTGGGCGCCTGGACGCGGGCGCGGGCCCTGAACTTTCACCTGTTCCGCGCGCTGGACGCAGGCCAAAAGGCGCGGGTCGCCGTCTTCAACCACGCCGCCAAGGTCGTGCATTGCAAGATCGCCATCGCCGACGACAAATGGGCCTTTGTCGGCTCGCCCAACTTTTCCACCCGGTCGCAGTTCACCGATTTCGAGCATGGCTTCGCCTTCATGGACGAAAGCGGCGCCGCCGTTCCCGCCTTTCGCCAGCAGCTGTGGGACAGTATCTTTGGCGCGGCGGAGCCCGATATGGCGGCGGCTCTGGCCCGGTGGTTCGCCATCCCCGAGGGCGGCACGCAGGGCGACCTGCAACGCGTGCGCCTGCCGGTGGCGGTGCCGAACCTCACCTCGCTGGAACGGCTGGCGGCGGATTCGCTGATGGAGGTGGACAGCCGCCAGATGTGGGGGACGGACCTGTTCGCCATGCTGGCGGGCGGCGCCCTTGGCATTCCGTTGGGATCGTGAGGGCGGCGATGCTGATCCTGGGATCCGCCTTTGCGCTTGCCGGCCGGCCCGGCGCCGTGCTGTTCCGCGACGATGCGGATCCGGGGGTGCTGCATGTCATGGCCCCGGATCTGGCGGTGGACCGGACCGGCGGACGCGAGGGGGCGCAGCTGACCGTCATGGGCCGCGGCCCGCGCGGGCGGGACGACGGCATCCTCGCCGCCTTCTGGACGCTGACGCTGGCCGCGACCCTGACCGAGGCGGATCGCCGCGCCCTCGCCGCCGCCCTGACGCCGCAGGGGGGCGCCAGCCCGCGCCTGCTTGCCGTCGAACAGGATCTGGCGCTGAACGTCACGCTGACCGGCGATCCGCCTGTCGCAGCCTCGGCGCGGGTGGCGGGCTGGCGCGGCGGGCCGGTGGTGCTGTCGGGCGATGCGACGGGACAGGCGGCGGCCGATCTGGCCCGTGCCTGGGCCGCGGGCCTGCCCCAGGCGCATTTGCACGCGGCCTTTACGCTGCGCGGGCTGGGCGATGCCCGCACCGCCTTGCAGGAAGAGACGGCTCTGGCGGTGCATCTGGTGGCGCCCGCCACCGCACGGATGGTGGTGTCCACCACCAGCCTGCGCCAGCGCGAGATGCGGGTGGAAAGCGCCGTCCTTCGCCGCGACGCGCCGCTGCGCCTTGACCGCGCGGCCCTGCGCCGCGCGACCACCATGGCAGGATTTTCAGACTAGGGATTCAGCTTCGCTTTTCACGGAAAGGATTGTCGCAAATGCTTTCGGTCTATGGCTCGATCACCGTCCCGGACGTTCCCGACGTGGTGGTCTATCGCGACGACGAAGACCCCCGGCGGTTCTACATGCTGTCGGGCAAGCCGCGCATCCTGCGCAGCGATCCGCGCGATCCGGCCAGCCCGCCGATCCTGGACCTGCTGGCCTATGTCAAGGATCTGGGCACCCTGCCCCCCGGCGGCGACCCCGAGGTGGAACGCGGCCTACTGTCCATGACGGTCGGGCTGGAAATCAGCCAGTCCGACCAGCAGAAGATCCGCAGCTATCTGCGCGGGCTTCTGGCGCAGGAACAGGTGCATGGCTACCGCTTTCTCGGCATCCTCGTCCGGCCGGGCGAGCCGGTGCTGAGCTATCCGCCGCATTTCGTCGCCGGGACCGCCAGCGCCACCACCTTTGACGAGACCTTGCAGATCACCGCCCAGGGGCAAAGCCCGGCGATGGGGTCGGGGGTCAACAGCGCATCCTTCGGGTATCAGCTGACGCAGGCCGGCGCGCGGGTGATCCGCCAGGCGATGGAGGCGGGGGGCCTGCCCGTCCTGGTGCGGTATGAGGGGCTGAAGTTCGTCGCCCGCATCCCCGCCCTGACCATCCGCATCCACGGCGACCGGAGGGAGTTCCTATCCCAGACCCGCAGCCGCGCGGTCCGGCGGCAGTTCACCCTTCATGCCGGGATCGTGGTGGTGCGGTGGGTCTGGTATCCGCCGCCCACGCTGTCGGTCTTTCGCGACGAATACCAGAGCCTGAAGATCGAGATCGACGACGGCGATTTCCGCGATGCCGACCCCTCGGACGACCTGTCGAAAAAGCTGGAGGAAATGGCGATGACCATCCTTCAGAACAACATCCTGCCGACCTTCTTCGAGCGCGCTATCCCGACCGAGGAGGAGGGCGACGACGAAAAGGGCAAGGGCTACTGGCTGCCCGACCAACAGACCACCGTGGAGGGCAAGGTCGATGTCACGATCAGCCGCCGCGACACCGTGCAGATCACCCATGCGGCCAACGGCGTGCTGTCCGGCCTGTCCCCGGACGACACCAGGGCCGCGATCCGTCTGGCCGATGCCAATGCGCCGAACATCCCGTTCCAGTGGGTGACGGTGGTGCCGAACCTGAACTTTGCGGTCGACCCGATCCAGTCGGTGGTCGTGCAGGTGGTCTATGACCAGATGGACGAGATCACCGGCCAGCGCCTGCGTCATGTGAAGGAAGTCGCCTTCCTGAAGGACGAGGGGCCGGTGCGCTTTGGCTTTCGGCTGGCGCAGGCGGCGGATGGCACGGCCAAGGGCGAATACGGGTTCCGCACCCGCGTGACCTTTCGCGGCAGCATGGCGACGGTCGAACATCCGCCCGGCGGCGGCCTGACGACCAGGACCGGCGAATATCTGGTGGTCAGCTATGCCCAGATGGGTCAGGTCAAGGTCGATCTGGTGCTGGCGCCGATGCCGCCCGAGGTCGCCTCGGTCGACGTGACGCTGGCCTATCCCGATCCGGGCGTGCAGGGCGCGGTGCAGACCATCTCGCTGTCGCGCGACAGGCCGACGGCCAGCTGGCTGATCAACGTGGGCTCTGACGGGCCGCCCGCGCCCTATACGGTGACGCGGCTGTTCCGCATGGGCGACGGGTCGGCCCTGACGCTGCCGCCGGTGCAGGCGACGGGGCAGGTCTATACCGTCACCAGCCCGTTCGAGGCGCTGACCGAGACGACCTTTGTCGCGCGCGGGCTGGGCACCCAGGGGGTCGAGGCGATCTTTGTCACCGCGCTCTATCGCGATCCCGCGCACGACCTGCTGGAACGCGAGACGATGGTGCTGGATGCGGGCCGGCGCACCGCACCCTGGACGGTGCACCAGGTGGACAAGGACCTGACCGAGTTCAGCTATGAGGTGCGGGTAACACACGCGAACGGGTCGGATTCGGTTTCCACCCATACTGGCACGCTGGGTGCGGTGGTTCCGGTCGGCCCCTCGGGCAGCGATGCGATCGAGGTGGTGGTGGATGCGGGGCTGGCCGACTGGGCGCGCTTTGCCCGGATCATGGTCATGCTGGAATACAGCGACCCCGACAACGGCGTGCTGCTGCGCAAGACCATGATCTTTTCGGAAACCGGCCCGCAGACCGACACCTGGACCGCGCTGATCGCCGATCCGGCCCGGCGGCGGTTCCGCTATACCGTCCGCCGCGTGGGCCGCGCCGCCGCCGATGACCAGAGCGAGCCGCCGGTCGACACCGACGACCCGCTGGTCGTGCTGCGCTGAGAGGGGGTCGGCATGGGCAAGGTCTCGCTGAAACTGCGGGCTCTGGGCGAAGAGGGCGAGGCCGGGATCGTCGCCGACCGGCCCCCCCGGCAGGGGACCGACCTGGGGGTCGTGCTGCGCACCCTGGCCATGGTGGCGACCCCCCTGCCCCGGTTCCCTTCCGGGGCCGAGCCGTTGCGCGATGGCGTCGCCCTGCCTGATGCCGATGGTGCAAACCATGCCCGGCCCGACCTTGCGCCCGACTGGCGCGGCGGGGCGTTTCCGGGGCCTGACGTGCTGTTCCTGAAGGAACTGGACGGGACGATCCGGCTTCACATCGGGCTGGAGGAACGGCTGCCGCCCGGCGTTCCGGCCGGAACCCGGATGCTGGGCGGGATGCGTGCGGCACCGCGGATCGTCTGGGCAGGCGGCAGCTTCCAGCTTCCTGACCCCACCCCGGACGAGGATACGGCCGACGGCACCCGGCGCCTGCGGATCCTGGCGCGGCTGTCGCCCGCCGAAGTTGCGGCGCTTTTCGCGGCGATGACGGACCCCGCGCAATCCGCCCGGATCGAGGCCGATTATACCGCCGATTATATCGTGCTGGTCAGCCAGACGCCGCCGCATCGCAGGCCCTGGCGCGACCGCTTTCGCCTGCCGCCGGAGGAGGCGCCCTCGCCCTTCGGGTCCGGGGTGCGGCCCGTGATCCTGAACGCGCCGCGCCTGCGGCTGGAGACCCGCATCCTGGCCCCCGCCGTGCCGATGGGGCCGGAGGCGGGCAGCCTGCCCCTGTCGATCCTTTTTGACGACGCGGCATCGGCAAGGCAGATCCTGCGGCTGAGGCCCGATGTGATCGAGGATCTTCGCCACCGCCTGCCGGATCAGGTCTTTCTGCCCGACACCCCGGCCGGCCCCGAGGAGGTGCGGCGCAGCGTGACCTTCCGGCGCAGCATCCCTTTCTTCTTCGACCGGGCGCTGGACCAGAATGCCGCGATCTTTCGCGCCATCACCGGCGGCACCGCCCTGCCGGGGGAATGGCAGGATACCGAATGGGGCACGCTGCGGCCTTCGGATTTCGTCAATACGATCCACCTGCTGCCACACGAGATCCGGCTGTCCTATGACGCCGGGCGCGGCCTGCCGCACATGACCCCGGTGCTATACCAGACCGACGCGGGCGCGTTCCGCCTGCGGGTGATCCTGCGGGCCGAGCCGTGGTATGATCCGGCGCAGGTCAGGGCGCTGCGCGCGGCGCTGTCGCGGCAGACGGCGGGGGGCTATGTCCACCCCTCGGTCATCGGGGGCGGGGTGGCGGCGGCGCGGCTGACGCTGCGATCCGTCTTTCCCGAGGAAATCGCGGCCGAGGCCGAAGGCGCCGAAATCGACCTGCGCCGTCCGTTTGAACTGACCCTGGATGTCAGCGAGGAATATTACAGCCTGCTGGTCGCCACGCTGACCGGACCCTCGGGCCTGACCGGCAGCGTCGAGGCGGTGCTGCGCCCCGCCGCCGACGGGGCGGCGGCCGAAACGCGGCTGATCCCGGTGGCGCTGTCCTTTCGGCGTCCGGGGCTTTTGCCGGTCGAGGCTGCGGGGATCGAGGCCGCGATCAACCCCGACAGCCTGCGCGTGACCAACCGCACCGGACAGCCCGTCACCATCGAGGAGGCAGCGGCGGTGCTGCTGCAACTCGACACCAATGCCCTGACCCCGCGCGAGGCGCAGCCTGCGCGTTGCACCAGCGCCCTGCCTCTGACGCTGGAACCGGGGGCGGAGACGGTCCTGACCTTTGCCCCCGCCGTCCCCGAAGAAGGCGCTGTCTGGAACGGGCTGGACCCGGCGCTGACGCGCCTTGCCATCGCGCTGGACCCGCAGGCCGCGCTGAAGGCGATCCACGCCCTTGCGCCGGCCGGGGCCTTTGGCTGGCGGCTGCGCATTCTTGCGCCCCAATTGCAGGCCGACCAGTCCGCGGTCGCGTCGCCCGACCGGCTTCTGGCAGTCGAGGTGGCGATGGAGCGGCCCGCCGCGCCCTCGGCGCAGATCACGCTGATGGCGGGTGATGGCGGCGATGTCACCCTGACCCTGCCGCGCAATCTGGACGATCTGGCGGGCGCCGCAACCGCGGCAGAGTTCCTGACGGCGCGGGTCCGGGCGCGGGGCGTTCTGGCCAGCGGATTCGGCCCGTGGTCGGACTGGGCCGACCATCGCGGGGCCACGCTTTTCGTCTTTGCCCCGCCTGCGGGGGGCACCTCATGACCGGGGCCCCCGACGCACTGGCTTTTGCGGTCCGCGCGCTGCTGGATCTGCGCGGGGCGGATGGGCTGTGGGGGGCCTTTCTCATGCCGCCCGGCGAAAGCCGCGACTGGGTGGGCGCGGTCGCCGGTCTTGCGCTGGCCGAGGCATCGGTCTGTGCGCATCTGCCCTTGCCGCTGCGCCGATCGGCAGGACAGGCCGCGGCCGGGGCGCTGGCGGTTCTGCTGGGCCATGCAGGAAGTTGGGGATACAACGACGAGGCCGGGCCGGATGCCGACAGCACGGCCGCCGTGGTGCGTCTGGCGTTGGCGCTCGGCGTCGCGCCGCCCGCCTCGGCGGTGGGGTTCCTGGCGCGGCACGGCACGCCCGAAGACGGCTATGCCACCTATCTGCCCCAACGGATCTGGGACCGCTGGACCCTGCCCACGACCGAGGTGGATTGCGCCGCGGCCGTGGCCCTTGCCCGTGCGGGCAGGCTGACCCCCGC
>JASGFG010000049.1:0-28019 GCA_047605605.1 Paracoccaceae bacterium
TGCTTGAACGGCAGCGGCTCGCCCGCCGCGACGCGGATCATCTGTTCCACCAGGTCGATGCCGGTGATCAGTTCCGTCACCGGGTGTTCCACCTGAAGCCGCGTGTTCATTTCCAGGAAATAGAAGTTGCGGTTGCCGTCGACGATGAATTCCACCGTGCCCGCACTGGTATAGCCGACCGCCTTGGCCAGGGCGCAGGCCTGTTCGCCCATGGCACGGCGAGTCGCCTCGTCCAGGAACGGGCTGGGCGCCTCCTCAATGACCTTCTGGTTCCGCCGCTGGATCGAGCATTCGCGTTCATGCAGGTAGACGCAATTGCCGTGCTGATCGGCCAGCACCTGAATCTCGATATGGCGCGGCTGCGTCACGAATTTCTCGATGAAGATGCGGTCGTCGCCAAAGCTGTTCGCCGCCTCGTTTTTCGAGGATTCAAACCCTTCGCGCGCCTCGGCCGCGTTCCAGGCGATGCGCATCCCCTTGCCGCCGCCGCCGGCGGAGGCCTTGATCATCACCGGATAGCCGATCTGGTCGGAAATCTTCACCGCCTCATCCGCATCGGCGATCAGGCCCATATAGCCGGGCACGGTGGACACCCCCGCCGCCTGCGCCAGTTTCTTGGAGGTGATCTTGTCCCCCATCGCCTCGATCGCGGTCGAGGGCGGGCCGACGAACACCACGCCCGCATCTTCCAGCGCGGCGGCGAAATCCATCCGTTCGGACAGGAAGCCATAGCCGGGATGCACCGCCTCGGCCCCCGTGGCCTTGATGGCCGCCATGATCTTGTCGATCACGATATAGGACTGGTTCGCCGGGGGCGGCCCGATATGCACCGCCTCGTCCGCCATTTTCACATGCAGCGCATTGCGGTCGGCGTCGGAATAGACCGCAACCGTCTTGATGCCCATCTTGCGGGCGGTCTTGATGACGCGGCAGGCAATCTCGCCCCGGTTGGCGATCAGGATCTTCTTGAACATCGGCGTCCTTCCTTAGGCACGCCCCCCCTCGGGCGTGAAAACGAAAGGGCCACCCGTGCAGCACGCACGGATGGCCCCGGATTTCAGGTTGCAGCCGCGCGAATGCGCGGTTGTCAGACCATTGCCGCGCGGATGCGCGGCGGGCAGGTCAATAACAGTTGTTCGCCCCCGGCACGGCGCAGGAGCCGCCGCCGATGATGGCGCCCAGAAGTGCGCCCTTGGTTTTCGACCCGCCCGTGGCGTCAGAGATGAGCGCACCGGCAGCGGCCCCGCCCAGGGTGCGGACCGCGGCGCTGTTGGCCGGCTGCGAATAGCCGCCGTTGCCATAGCCATAGCCGTTGTTGCTGGCATAGCCGTTGCCGCCGCCGCCCACGCAGCCGGCCAGAGAAAGGGTGCCCAGTGCCAGAAGCACGATGGTCTTGCGCATGATATACTGCCTCGGAAGGTTGTTTTTATTGCCGGACAGTTTAGCGCAACGGAATCCGCAGAAAAGTGAAAATTGTCGCCGCTGGCGAGAAGATGCGCATCGCGGAAAACCGGCCCGGTCCCGAAGGAGCCGGGCCGCAGGAAATGGGAAGGGATCGCGAACCAACCGGCCGCCCGCAGCGGCGCGGCCGCCCCTGCCCCGTGACCCTTGCGCAAGGCGCACCTGCTGGCAAAGCCTTTCCGCGCGGCAACCGGGGGTTGCGCGGGACTTTGCCGGGAACGGGACAGGGCCAGCGGAAACATGCCTAGTCTTCGTCCTCGTCTTCCCAGTCGTCAAAGACGATCGGCTCGGCATCAGGGGCGAATACTTCGGGAAAGGAGACTTGCGCCTTCTTCAGGTCTATCCGCAGCAGCGCGTCATAGCTTTGCGGATCGAACGGGTCTTCGGCCGGCACCACCTCTCGCCCGAAAAGCCAGGACAGGCGGCCGGCGTCCAGGTTTCCCCGCTCGAACGGGTCTTCGCCGAACTGGTTCCACAGCGCCGCCATGAAACCCTGATCGGCCATGCGGTCGGCATATTTCCGGTCCTTGAAGCGTTCGCGCTTGATGATCTTCGTCGCGCCCTCCTTGGAGGCACGGCGGATCGTGAACTGGAAATCGGTGCCCGGAAGGCGGCCGGGAAAGCCGCGGTGCTTGATCATGCCACACCCTCCGGTCGGGGAGTGGCAGGAATGGCGGCGGGCCGCGCCGACGCGGCCCGCGCCGGAATATTACTTGTATTTGCCGGTGTAGGTCGGCTCGGTCGTGACGGTCGGCTGGTCGACGTAGACGGTTTCCTGTTCTTTCTTGGCGCAAGCGGCCAGGAAAGCGACGGTGCACAGGGCGACCAGGGTGATGCTGCTCTTCGACATCCTCTTCTCCTATTTTCTTGGAGGGCAGGCCAACATGGCCGCCCCCATTTCGAGGCAAAGGCCGCTTGGGTTCGGCCTGCGCCAACCATAGCCCAATCCGAATCCGAATGACACGCGGAAACCGTCAAGTTCGCGCCCTGTGACCGCGATACATCAGCACGACTCGACCACACCGAGGAAACCGCAAGATGTTGTATCTGCATTAGAACGCCTCCCAGATGCAGGTGTCGTTCTCGACCCGGTAGCCTTCAAAATACTGGGTGGCGTCGGGCGCCGGTTCACCAAACGGCACCGCCACATCCGACAGCGAGATCACAACCTGCGCGGGCCGCGGGCCGGTGTTCGACAACCGCGGCAGCGCATAGGTCTGGCAAAGGTATTCCATGTCGGCCATAGCCTGATCCACATCCACGGTTCCGCCCCGGTTCGCGATGGCCGGGGCGACGAACCGGAACCTGACGGTCAGCCCGTCCGGCCCCGGCGCATCCTGCACCACATCCTGAAGCGTCACCTTCTGGCCCGAAGGCACGGTGATCGGCTCGTCCACGCCCGCAAGGTCGGTTGCGTTCCGTATCGGATCACTTCCCGCCATGGCGGCATTCCGGCTGTGGTTGCATTGCATGTCCCCTTTGACTGATTGCGTCAGAGGGGGATGTTATCGTGCTTTTTCCACGGGTTTGAGAGCTTCTTGTTCCGCAGGCTCGCAAAAGCGCGCGCGACGCGGCGGCGGGTGGAATGGGGCATGATCACCTCGTCGATGAAGCCCTTTTCGGCCGCGACGAAGGGGTTTGCAAACCGCGCCTCGTAATCCTTGGTCCGCGCCGCGATCTTGTCCTTGTCGCCCAGCTCGCTGCGATACAGGATCTCGACCGCGCCCTTGGCCCCCATCACCGCGATTTCCGCGGTCGGCCAGGCATAGTTGAAATCGCCGCGCAGGTGTTTGGACGCCATCACGTCATAGGCCCCGCCATAGGCCTTGCGGGTGATCACCGTCACCTTGGGCACCGTCGCCTCGCCATAGGCGAACAGCAGTTTCGCCCCGTGCTTGATGACGCCGCCATATTCCTGCGTCGTTCCGGGCAGGAAACCCGGCACGTCGACAAAGGTCAGGATCGGGATCTCGAACGCATCGCAGAACCGCACGAAGCGCGCCGCCTTGCGCGACGAGTCGATGTCGAGGCACCCGGCCAGCACCATCGGCTGGTTCGCCACGACGCCGACCGTCTGGCCTTCGATGCGGATGAATCCGGTGATGATGTTTCCGGCGTAATCCTTTTGGATCTCGTAGAAATCGCCCTCGTCCGCGACCTTCAGGATCAGTTCCTTCATGTCGTAGGGCTGGTTCGGGTTGTCGGGGATCAGCGTGTCTAGGCTCGATTCCACCCGCGCGGGATCGTCAAAGAACGGCCGCACCGGCGCCTTTTCCCGGTTCGACAGCGGCAGGAAATCGACCAGCCGCCTCACCTCGGCCAAAGCCTCCACATCATTCTCGAACGCGCCATCGGCGACCGAGCTTTTGCGGGTATGGGTCGAGGCGCCGCCCAGTTCCTCGGCCGTGACGACCTCGTTGGTGACGGTTTTCACCACATCCGGGCCGGTCACGAACATGTAGCTGGAATCCTTCACCATGAAGATGAAGTCGGTCATCGCGGGGGAATAGACCGCGCCCCCCGCACAGGGCCCCATGATCACCGAGATCTGCGGCACCACGCCCGAGGCCATGATGTTGCGCTGGAACACGTCGGCATATCCGGCCAGCGAGGCGACGCCTTCCTGAATCCGCGCGCCACCGGAATCGTTCAGCCCGATCACCGGCGCCCCGTTCTGGATCGCCATATCCATGATCTTGCAGATCTTTTGCGCGTGGGTTTCCGACAACGAGCCGCCGAACACGGTAAAATCCTGAGAAAAGACATAGACCTGCCGGCCGTTCACTGTGCCCCAGCCGGTCACGACGCCATCGCCCGCAGGGCGTTCGCCTTCCATGCCGAAATCTGTGCAGCGATGTGCGACGAACATGTCGAACTCCTCGAAACTGCCGTCGTCCAGCAGCAGTTCGATCCGTTCGCGCGCGGTCAGCTTGCCCTTGGCGTGCTGCGCGTCGATGCGGCGCTGTCCGCCACCGGCACGCGCGGTTGCGCGACGCTCGGCAAGCTGGTCCAGGATGTCTTTCATGGCCGTCCTCCCACGGGAATCGGCTGCACAATATTGTTGCGCCGCAGCAAAGGAAAACGAAATTCCGTAAATTTGCAAAATATTGGCAAGATACAAAAAGCGAAATGAATAATTGCGAACATCTTTCGCCGCCCGCTGCCGTGGTCTAGCCTGCCCCCCAATCATATTCGGGGTGCCCAAATGAACCTTCCCGTCCCGGTCGTCACGATCGCTCTTCTCATCGCGTCAAACGTCTTCATGACCTTCGCCTGGTATGGCCACCTGAAAGACACATCGGCACCGCTCTGGTGGGTCATCCTGATCAGCTGGGGCATTGCCTTTTTCGAATATGTGCTTCAGGTGCCGGCGAACCGCATCGGATACGGCTATTTCACCGCCGCACAGCTGAAGACGATACAGGAAATCATCACTCTGGTGGTCTTTGCCATCTTTTCCACCCTTTACCTGAAAGAGCCGCTGTCCTGGAACCATGCCGTCGGCTTTGCCTTCATCGCGGCCGGGGGCTTCTTCATCTTCCACAAGTGGAGTTGACGGCGCCCCTTTGCAAAGTTTAGCTCCTTGCAAAGAGGACCATGATGACCACGCAAAAGCTTTATGCCGGTGCAAAGCTGCGCGAGATCCGGGGAAGGCTGGCGCTGACGCAGCGCGCCTTTTCCGGCAAGCTGGGCGTATCGTTGCCCTATCTGAATCAGATGGAAAACAACCATCGCCCCGTATCCGCGGCGGTGGTTCTGGCCCTGGCGCAAGAGTTCGGTCTGGATGTCACCGAACTCAGCGTCGGCGAAAGCGAACGGCTGGTGACGGACATGCGCGAGGCCCTGGCTGATCCGGTATTTGCAAAGAACCCGCCGCCATTGGCCGACCTGCGGCTGGCGGCGTCGAATGCCCCCGCGCTCGCCAAGGCGTTTCTGGACCTGCACCGCGCCTATCGGCAAAGCCACGAACGCCTCGCCTCGCTGGACGAGGCACTGGGGCGCAACGACGAGGCACTGCGCCCGAGCGCGTGGGAGGAAGTGCGCGACTTCTTTCACTATTGCGACAATTACATCGACGCCATCGACCGCGCCGCCGAACGGTTCATGCATTCGGAAAAGGGCCGCCGCGACGCGATGATCGTCGCGGCCGAGGCGCTTGGCAAACGCGGCATCCGCTTGCAGATCGCCGACATCCCCGCCCTGCGGCAGTTCGACCCCGCGACGAAGCGACTGGCGCTTTCGTCCCGTGCAGACGGTCCGACCCAGCGGTTTCAGGTGCTGCATCAGGTCGCCCTGCTGACCCAGGACAACCTGCTGGAGGCGACGCTGGACCTCGCCCGCTTTGCCACGCCCGAAGCGCGTGAAATCGCCAAGATCGGGCTGGCGAACTATTTCGCGGGCGCGGCGCTTATGCCCTATGCCGCCTTCCAGAAGGCCGCGATGGACACCCGCCACGATCTGGAGCGGCTGTCCGACCTGTTCGATGCCTCGATCGAACAGGTTGCCCACCGGCTTTCGACGCTGCAAAGACCGGGGGCAAAGGGCATTCCCTTCTTCTTCGCCCGCGTCGATCAGGCCGGCACGATCACGAAACGCCATTCGGCCACGCGCCTGCAATTCGCCCGCTTCGGCGGCGGCTGCCCGCTGTGGAATGTTCATGCCGCCTTTGAAACCCCGGCCCGGTTCCTGCGGCAACTGGTCGAAACACCCGATGGGGTGCGCTATTTCTGCCTTGCGCGCGATGTCTCGAAATCGGGAGGGTCGTTCACCGCCCCGGTCCGCCGCTATGCCATCGCGCTCGGCTGCGAGGTGCAACATGCGGGCGCTCTGGTCTATGCGGACGGGATGGACCTGAAAGGCCGGTTCGAGCCGATCGGCATTTCCTGCCGCATCTGCGAACGCCAGAACTGCCACCAGCGCGCCGTTCCCCCGCTGGAACACCGGCTGAAGATAGACCCAGACCGCCGCGGCGTCCTGCCCTACGAGATCGCGGATTGAAAAAGGGGGCCTTGCGGCCCCCCGGTTCCGGCCTTTCAGCCCCGGCCCTCACGCGCGCAGATGCCGCCAGATATGGTCCTTCAGCGCGGCGCGCTTGACGCGCAGATGCTCCTCCTCCTCCTCGCTCATCGGATCCAGCCGCTGCTCGGCGCGGTTCACCTTTTCGTTGACCGCCTCATATTCCTCGGCCAGCCGGGCGAAATGATTGTCCGAAGCCTTGAGGCTGCGGATCTTTTCCGCCTCGGCCGGGAATTCATCTAACAGATCATGGGGGGTTCTGGACATCGCGCTTCTCTCCTTGTCGCTGTCGATGCGGGAATTATAGCACGACCGCACAGCTTGCCATTGACCCGGATCAAGAAGGGGGCCTTCTGCCCCCTCTTGGCCGTGCCGGCCAATTCACCCCCGAGGATATTTTCACGAAGAGGATGGAGGGGGTCTGCTCATCCTCTTCGTGAAAATATCCCCGCCGGAGGCACTGCCTCGCCGGTTGGCGCGGTACGCGCCAGAGGCGAGAGAAAAAGGCGTGCGGGCGGTACGCCCGCGCAATGCGGTTTCAGCGTTGCGCCGCGCGCCAGTTTTCCGCGATCTTCGGTTGCAGGTTCGACCGGGGCAGCGGCGTCCGGCCCAGGATGTGGTCGGCGGCCTTTTCGCCCACCATGATCGACGGGCCGTTCAGGTTGCCGTTCGTCACCTGCGGAAAGATCGAGCTGTCGGCGACGCGCAGGCCATCCACCCCGATCACCCGGCATTCGGGGTCGACCACTGCCATCGGATCGCTGGCCGCGCCCATGCGCGCCGTACCGCAGGGGTGATAGGCGCTTTCCACATGTTCGCGGATGAAGCCGTCCAGTTCGGCATCGCTCTGGACCTTGGCGCCCGGCTGGATCTCGTGCTTGACGAAGGGCTGCATCGCCGGTTCGCCGAAGATCTCGCGCGTCAGGCGGATGGCGGTGCGGAAATCCTGCCAGTCGCCCGGGTCGGACATGTAGTTGAAGCGGATCACCGGCTTGTCGTTCGGATCGCCCGACCGCAGCGTCACCGCGCCACGCGACTTCGACCGCATCGGGCCGGTGTGGACCTGGAACCCGTGGCCCTCGGCCGATGCCTTGCCGTCGTAGCGCACGGCAATCGGCAGGAAATGGTATTGAATATCAGGATATTCCACGCCGATCTTCGAGCGGATGAAGGCGCAGGCCTCGAACTGGTTCGAGGCGCCAAGGCCCGTGCCTGTGAACAGCCATTGCGCCCCGATCACCGCCTTGCCCCAGAGGTTCCAGTATTTATACAGCGTGATCGGCTGTTTCGAGGCGAATTGCAGGTAAAGCTCCAGATGGTCCTGAAGGTTCGCGCCGACGCCGGGGCGGTCAACCACCACCGGGATGCCGTGCTCCGCCAGATGCGCGCCCGCGCCGATGCCCGACAGCATCAGCAGTTTCGGCGTGTTGATGGACGAAGCCGCCAGCACCACCTCGCGGTTGGCGCGGATGACCTCCACCCGGCCACCGCGTTCAATCTCCACACCGACGGCACGGCCGTTCTCGATGACAACTTTCCGCGCCAAGGCCCGGATCAGGCTGACGTTTTCACGCTTCAGGGCCGGGCGCAGATAGGCGTTGGCGGCGGACCAGCGGCGGCCCTTCCAGATCGTCGCCTCCATCGGGCCGAACCCTTCTTGCGCCTCGCCGTTGTAGTCGGGCGTCACAGGATAGCCCGCCTGCCGCCCGGCCTCGATAAAGGCGTCGAACAGCGGGTTCTTGCGCGGGCCACGGGTGATGTGCAGCGGGCCGTCGGTGCCGCGATAGTCGCTGCGCGGGCCGCCGTGCCAGTTCTCCATCCGCTTGAAATAGGGCAGCACATCGGCATAGGCCCAGCCCTGCGCACCCATATCGGCCCAGGTGTCGAAGTCGCGCGCGTGGCCGCGGACATAGACCATGCCGTTGATGGAGGACGACCCGCCAATCACCTTGCCGCGCGGCGTGGCCAGCACCCGGCCGCCCAGATGCGGCTCGGGTTCCGAGGCGAATCCCCAATCATACATCCCCATGTTCATCGGATAGGACAGCGCGGCTGGCATCTGGATGAACGGCCCCGCATCGGTGCCGCCGTGTTCGATGACCAGCACCTTTGCCCCGGCCTCGCCCAGCCGGTAGGCCATCGCGCATCCGGCCGAGCCTGCGCCAACGATCACGAAATCCGCGTTCATCCGTTCCACCTTTCCGGCGGCGGGGCATGACCCCGCCCTGCCGGAAAGGCCCTGCCCCCCGGCGCTTTCATCCTGCGATTTGAAACCCTTGCGGGCCGTCAGTAGGGCGCGTCGACCGGCCCCATGCCGACATAGACCGACTTGACCTGCGTATAATGTTCGACCGCCGCATGGCCGTTCTCACGCCCCACGCCCGACCGTTTCGACCCGCCAAAGGGGGTCTCCACCGGCGTCAGGTTATAGGCGTTGATCCAGCAGGTTCCGGCCTGAAGCTGGGCCACAACCCGATGCGCGCGGGCCAGATCGGCGGTGAACACCCCCGCCGCCAGACCAAAGTCGGTGGCATTGGCGCGCGCGATCACCTCATCCTCGGCGTCGAAGTCTAGCACGGCCATGACCGGGCCGAAGACTTCCTCGCGCGCCAGCGTCATGGCGTCGGTCACATCGGCGAAGACGGTCGGTTCGACGAAATAGCCGGTGTTCAGCGCACCGCGCCCGCCGCCCGCCACCAGCCGCGCGCCTTCGGATTTGGCGGTGTCGATATAGCCCAGAACCTTGGTCAGCTGCGCCTCGGAAACCAGCGGCCCCAGTTGCGTCGCCTCGTCCAGCGGGTCGCCCGCGACGATGGCGCGTGTGCGTTCGGCAAGGCGGGTCAGGAAGCGGTCCTTGATGCCCTTTTGCACGAAAACCCGGGTGCCGTTGCTGCACACCTGCCCGGTGGAATAGAAATTCCCCAGCATGGCGGCACCCACCGCATCCTCGACGCTGGCGTCGTCAAACACCACCAGCGGCGACTTGCCGCCCAGTTCCATGGTGACATGCCGCACGCCTGCCGCCGCCGCGGCATAGACCTTTTGGCCCGTGGGCACCGATCCGGTCAGCGAGACCTTGTTCACCCGCGCATCGGTCACCAGCGCGGCACCCACGGCACCCCGCCCCTGCACCACGTTGAACAGGCCCGCAGGCACCCCGGCCTCGACATAGATTTCCGCCAGTTTCAGAGCGCCGAGGGGGGTCACTTCGGACGGCTTGAATACCATGGAATTGCCGAGCGCCAAGGCAGGCGCGGATTTCCAGCAGGCGATCTGGCTGGGATAGTTCCACGCGCCGATGCCGACGCACAGACCCACGGGTTCGCGCAGGGTATAGGCGAAATCGCGGCCAAGGGGGATCGTCTCGCCCGTCACGGTCGGCGCAAGGCCCGCGAACCATTCGATGGCGTCTGCGCCCGAAGGCCAGTCGGCCACCAGCGTTTCCTGAATCGGCTTGCCGGTGTCCAGCGTTTCCAGCCGCGCCAGATCCGGGTTCCGCTCGCGGATCAGATCGGCCGCCCGGCGCAGGATGCGCGACCGTTCGACCGGCTTCATCGCGCCCCAGGCCGCCTGCGCCCGCGCGGCAGAGGACAAAGCCGCCTCGATCACGGCCGCCGTCGCCTCATGCACCACGGCGATGACCTCGCCCGTGGCGGGATAGACCACTTCGATCACTGTGCCGGCCTTGTCCTCGACATAGGCGCCATCGACGAAATGGCTGGCGGTCGGTTGCGCCTTCATGCCTTTTTCTCCAGTTCCGCGTCCAGATAGGCCAGGGCCGAGGCCACCGCCGCCTTGCCGTCCGGCGCCCCCGCGCGCAAAACCTCGCGCAGGTAAAGCCCGTCGATCAGCGCGCCCAGACCATCGGCCACCCTTTCCGCCCGGTCGGGCGCCATCGCACGCAGGCAGGACAACAGGTTCGACCGCAGCCGCCGCTGATAGATGGCCAGCAGCCGCCGCGCCTCGGGCACCGTCTGGGCCAGCACCCAGAAGTTCAGCCAGGCCCCCACCACCTCGCGCCGGAAATTCGCGGGGCTGAAGGACGCGCGCAGAATCGCCCGCAGCCGCGCCTCAGGCCCCTCGGTCACATGCAGGGCGCCGCGCACCTCGGCCCCATAGATCGCCAGCACATGCCGCATCGCGGCCAGCAGCATCTGCTCCTTGCCGCCGAAATAATGGTGCGCCAGCGCGGTGGACATGCCCGCCCGCTTGGCGATCTGGCTGACGGTCACATCCAGCGACCCGGTCCGCCCGATTTCCACAATCGTCGCTTTTACCAGAGCTTCCTTGCGGATAGGCTCCATCCCGAGCTTCGGCATCCCGTGAGGTCCGTAAATAATGCTTGCCAGATACGGGTATCCTGAAGTTTATTGACTCGTCAATCAACAAAAAACAGGGAGCCGTCATGACCCTTCGTTCCAAGCTTCTGGCCACCGCCGTGGCCATCGCCTTTGCCGGGTCCGCCCATGCGGCGGGCTGCGACAAGATCACCTTTTCGGATGTGGGCTGGACCGACATCACCGCCACCACCGCCGCGACCACACTGGTGCTGGAGGCGCTTGGCTATCAGACCGAGACGCAGGTGCTGTCGGTGCCCGTGACCTATGAGGGTCTGGCGCAGGGCGACATCGACGTGTTCCTGGGCAACTGGATGCCGACGATGGAATCGAACATCGCCCCCTATCGCGAGGCGAAAACCGTCGACACCATCCGCGCCAACCTTGAAGGCGCGAAATACACGCTGGCCACCAATGCCAAGGGCGCCGAGATCGGCATCAAGGATTTCGCCGATCTGGGCAAGCACTCCGCCGATCTGGACGGCAAGATCTACGGCATCGAGCCGGGCAATGACGGCAACAAGGTCATCCTCGACATGATCGGCAAGGACGCCTTCGGCACCGGCAAGATGGAGGTCGTCGAGTCGAGCGAACAGGGAATGCTGGCCGAGGTGCAGCGCGCCGATACCGCCGGCAAGCCCATCGTGTTCCTGGGCTGGGAACCCCACCCGATGAACGCCAATTTCAAGATGACCTACCTGACCGGGGGCGACGACTATTTCGGCCCGAACTTCGGCGGGGCGACGGTCTATACCAACACCCGCGCGGGCTATGCCGGGGAATGCGCCAACACCGGCAAGCTGTTGCAGAATCTGGTGTTCTCGCTGCCCATGGAAAACGAGATCATGGGCGCCATCCTGAACGACGGCAAGGAACCGCGCGATGCGGCCAAGGCCTGGCTGGTTGCGCACCCCGACGTGTGGAAGGCCTGGCTGGCGGGCGTGACGACCAAGGACGGCGGCGATGCCGTCGCGGCGGTCGAGGCCGCGCTGAAGTAAGACCGACAGGCCGGCCCCGTGGATGACACGGGGTCTTTCCCTATCCCACCACCAAAGGCGCGGCATGGACTGGCTGACAGCTTATAAGATCCCCGTCGGGGCATGGTCGAAGGCGATCTTCGACTGGATGAAAACCAACCTTGCGCCGCTGTTCGACGCGATCAAATGGCTGCTGGACCATATGATCGACGGCATCCTGTGGCTGCTGCAATCGCCGCCGCCGCTGGTGATGGTGGTGCTGTTCGTGGTGATCGCCTGGCTGTTGCAACGCAGCTGGAAGGTCTGCCTGGGCGTGGCGCTTGGCCTGCTGTTCATCATCAATCAGGGCTACTGGAAGGAAACGACCGAAAGCCTGACGCTGATCCTGGCCTCCTGCGTGGTCTGCATGGGGGTGGGCGTGCCGATCGGCATCGCCGCCGCGCACCGGCCCCGGCTTTATGCGGCCATGTCGCCGGTGCTGGACCTGATGCAGACGCTGCCGACCTTTGTCTATCTGATCCCGGCCATCGTGTTCTTTGGCCTTGGCATGGTGCCGGGGCTGATCGCCACCGTGGTCTTCGTGCTGCCCGCGCCGATCCGCCTGACCCGGCTGGGCGTCGCCTCGACCCCCGTGGCGCTGGTCGAGGCCGCGACGGCCTTCGGCGCGACCAACCGGCAAAAGCTGTGGAAGGTGGAACTGCCCTATGCCATGCCGCAGATCATGGCGGGACTGAACCAGACGATCATGCTGTCGCTGTCGATGGTGGTGATCGCCGCCATGGTCGGCGCGAACGGCCTGGGCATCCCGGTGATGCGGGCGCTGCAATCGGTGAACGCGGCCAAGGGCTTTGAATCCGGCTTCGTCATCGTCGTCGTCGCCATCGTTCTGGACCGGATGCTGCGCCGCGAGGTGAAGGGATGACCGAAGCCGCCGTTGTTTTCGACCGGGTGTCCATCGTCTTTGGCGACCACCCCGACCGCGCCCTGCCGCTGATGGACCGAGGCAAGACCCGCGCCGAGGTGCAGGTGGAAACGGGCCAGGTGCTGGGCGTCCACGACTGTTCGCTGAGCGTGGCGAAGGGCGAGATCCTGGTGCTGATGGGACTGTCCGGGTCGGGCAAGTCCACCCTTTTGCGCGGGGTGAACGCGCTGAACCCCGTGGTGCGGGGCGAGGTGCGGGTGTCGGACGGGCAAAGGATGGTCTCCGTCACCAAGGCCGACCCCGCGACGCTGCGCGACCTGCGACTGAACCACATCGCCATGGTGTTCCAGCAGTTCGGCCTGCTGCCCTGGCGCACGGTGCGCGAGAATGTGGGCCTGGGGCTGGAACTGGCGGGCCTGCCGCCGGGCGAACGCCGCCCGCGCGTGGATGAGCAACTGGCGCTGGTGAACCTGACGCAATGGGCCGACCGCAAGGTGGGCGAACTGTCGGGCGGGATGCAGCAGCGCGTCGGTCTGGCGCGGGCTTTCGCCACGCAGGCGCCGATCCTGCTGATGGACGAGCCGTTTTCGGCGCTGGACCCGCTGATCCGGGCACGGTTGCAGGACGAGTTGCTGGACCTGCAAGCCAAGCTGAAACGCACCATCATCTTCGTCAGCCACGATCTGGACGAGGCGTTCAAGATCGGCAACCGCATCGCGTTGATGGAGGGGGGCCGCATCGTCCAATGTGGCACCGCGCGCGAGATCATCGCCAATCCGGTATCGGATTACGTCGCCGATTTCGTGGCGCATATGAACCCGCTGTCGGTGCTGACCGCGCGCGACGTGATGGAGGCCGGGGTGACGCATTCGCCCGTGTCGGTCAGCCCCGAGACGCCGGTGAAGCAGGTGATGGCGGCGCTGCGCGACGGGCTGGCCGAGATCGGCGTGGCCGAGGGGGGCGAGGTGCTGGGCGTGATCCGCGCCGGGACGGTGATGGGGCGGCTGATCGACCCGCGGGGGTCGGCGGCGTAAGAAAAGGGGGGCTGTCTGCCCCCCTCTTGGCCTCGCGGCCAATTCACCCCCCGAGAGTATTTCCCAAAGGGAAAATGCAGGCGGTTCAGCCGCTATTCGAGCAGATCTTCGGGCGCCTCTGCCGCGGCATCTGCTTTCCTGGCGCCCGCCTTTTTGGCTGGCGCCTTTTTGGCAGAGGGCTTTGCCGCTGCGGGTTTCCTTGCGGTCTTGGTCGCGGCGGGTTTGGCGGCGGCTTCCGCCTTGGGTTTGGCCGGCTTCTTCGCCGCCTTGCCCTTGCCACCCTTGGACGCCTTTTCGTTGACCAGTTCGATCGCCTGTTCGGCGGTGATGGTTTCCGGCTCCACCCCCTTGGGAAGGGTGGCGTTGACCTTGCCCCATTTCACATAGGGGCCATAGCGGCCCGGCATCACCTGGATCGCGCCGCCGTCGGGGTGGTCGCCCAGTTCCTTCAGCGGGCCGGCGGGGGCGGTAGCGCCCCTGCCCCGGCTGGCCTTTTGCGCCAGAACCTCGACCGCGCGGTTCATGCCGATGGTGAAGACTTCCTCGACATCGGGGATATTGGCGTATTTCGACCCGTGCTTGATATAGGGGCCGAAGCGGCCGATCCCGGCCTCGACCAACTCGCCATCTTCGGGGTGGGGGCCGATGGGGCGCGGCAGGTTCAGCAGATCGAGCGCGCGTTCCAGCGTCATGGTTTCCGGACCCCAGCCTTTCGGCAGGCTGGCGCGCGGGGGTTTCGGCTGGGCCTCGGTCGCCTCGCCCTTTTGCACATAGGGGCCGAAGCGTCCGGCGCGGAGCGTGATGGGATGGCCCTCGGGGTCGTGTCCCAGAAGCGTGCCGTCGGCGGTCAGGTTGCCGGACTCCTCGCCGCCCGAGATCGGGCGCGTATAGCGGCATTCGGGGTAATTGCCGCAACCGATGAAAGCGCCGCCGGACCGCGCGGTTTTCAGATGCAGCCGGCCGTTGCCGCAGATCGGGCAGGACCGCGGGTCGCTGCCATCGGCGCGCGGCGGGTAAAGGTGGGGGGCCAGGAAATCGTCCAGCTTGTCCAGCACCTCGCCGATGCGCAAGTCCGCCGTTTCGGCCACGGCGGCCGAGAAATCGCGCCAGAACCGGGCGAGGACTTCCTTGTAATCGCGCTCGCCCGCCGACACATCGTCCAGCTGCGTTTCCAGATCGGCGGTGAAATCGTATTCGACATAGCGGCGGAAGAAGTTGGCAAGGAACGCCGTGACCAGCCGCCCCTTATCCTCGGGGATCAGGCGGTTCTTGTCTTTCCGCACATATTCGCGGTCCTGGATCGTGGTGATGACGGAGGCATAGGTGGAGGGGCGGCCGATCCCCAGTTCCTCCATGCGTTTCACCAGCGTCGCCTCGGTATAGCGGGGCGGTGGCTGGGTGAAGTGCTGTTCGGGCACGATGTCGCGTTTTACCGCGGGTTCGCCCTGCATGATCTGCGGCAGGCGGCCTTCATCCTCGGCCTCGTCATCGCGGCCTTCGTCATAGACCTTGAGAAAGCCGTCGAACAGCACGACCTGCCCGGTGGCGCGCAGGCCGACCTGACCATCGGCGCTGACCACATCGACCGCCGTGCGTTCCAGACGCGCCGCCGCCATCTGGCTGGCGATGGTGCGTTTCCAGATCAGGTCATAGAGCTTGCGCTGATCGGCCTCGGCCAGGCGCAAGGACGACGGGTCCGCCGACATGTCGGTCGGGCGGATGCATTCATGCGCTTCCTGCGCGTTCTTGGCCTTGTTTTTATACATGCGGGGGCTGTCCGGCACATAGGCCGCGCCGAACCGGCGTCCGATCTCGGCGCGGGCGGCCATCACCGCCTCGGGCGCCATGTCGATGCCGTCGGTCCGCATATAGGTGATGTAACCCGCCTCATACAGCCGCTGCGCCGCCGACATGCAGGCCTTGGCGCCCATGCCGAACTTGCGGCTGGCCTCTTGTTGCAGGGTGGAGGTCATGAAGGGCGCATAGGGATTGCGGCTGGCGGGTTTCGATTCCACCGCCTGCACGGTCAGGTCGCGCGAGGTGACCGCCTGCACCGCCAATTCCGCCGCCTCGGCGGTCGGGATGTCATAACGGTCGAGCTTCTTGCCGCCCAGGATGGTCAGGCGGGCCTGATACTCCTGCCCCCGCGGGGTCGCCAGCGTGGCGATCACCGACCAGTATTCGCGGGCGCGGAACGCCTCGATCTCCATCTCGCGCTCGACGATCAGGCGCAGGCAGACCGATTGCACCCGCCCCGCCGATTTCGCGCCCGGCAGCTTGCGCCACAACACGGGCGACAGGGTGAAACCCACCAGATAGTCCAGCGCGCGGCGGGCCAGATAGGCATCGACCAGCGCCTCGTCCACCTGGCGGGGGTTCTTCATCGCCTCGGTCACCGCCTGTTTGGTGATGGCGTTGAAGGTGACGCGGGAAACCGTCTTGCCCTTTTTCAGGCTGGGGGCCAGCGCCTGTTGCAGGTGCCAGCTGATCGCCTCGCCCTCACGATCGGGGTCGGTGGCCAGGATCAGCGCGTCGTCGGATTTCAGTGCCTCGGCAATGGCGCGGACATGCTTTTTCGACTCGGCCGCAACCTCCCAGGTCATCGCGAAGTCATGTTCGGTGTCGACCGAGCCATCCTTGGCCGGCAGGTCGCGGACATGCCCGTAAGAGGCCAGAACCGTATAGTCCGACCCCAGATACTTGTTGATCGTCTTGGCCTTGGCGGGAGATTCGACGACGACGACGGGCATGGCAATTCCTTGCGGGCCGCAGAGGGGCGCGGCGGATCAATGGCGGCGCAAGATGTGGGCGTGGCAGCGGGAATGTCAACCGCAGCGCAAAAATCCCTCGCATTGGCGTCGCGGATCACGCGATCCGGCTGAGCATCCCGCCCGGCTGGCGTTCGATAAGGCCGTCGAGTTCCAGCATCAGCAAGGCGGGGTTCACCACCGCCAGCGGCAGCCGCAGATCGCGGATCAGCTGATCCTCGGGCACGGGGCTGGGGCCAAGATGGGCCAGCACGCGGGCCGAAACCTCGCCCGGATCGGCGGGGGTGGATGGGTCCGGCCGCAACCGGGTCGGCCGGGGCGGTTCGGCCACGGCGCGCGCCCTGGTGGCCACATGGCGCGGGGCGGCATCGGCCGGGGGCAGATCCAGAGCCTCGGCCACGTCGGCGGCAGAGCGGATCAGCACCGCGCCGTCGCGGATCAACTGATTGCAGCCGCCGGCGCGGGGGTCCAGCGGATGGCCCGGCACCGCCAGCACCTCGCGCCCCTGATCCAGCGCGGCGCGCGCGGTGATCAGGCTGCCGGATTTCGCCGCCGCCTCGACCACCACCACCGCCCGGGCCAGGCCGGACACGATTCGGTTGCGCAGCGGGAAGTGGCGCGCCTGGGGTTCGGTTCCGATCGGCTGTTCGGAGACGAGGCAGCCCTGCGCCGCGATCTCGGCCGCGAGGGCGGCGTTTTCGTCGGGATAGATCACATCGACCCCACCGGCCTGCACCGCCACCGTTCCGGTGGCCATTGCGGCACGATGCGCCTCGGCATCTATGCCGCGCGCAAGGCCCGAAACGACCACCTGCCCCGCCTGCCCCAGCGATTCGGCCAGCCGCCGCGTCATGCGCAGGCCCAGCGAAGACGCATTGCGCGACCCGACCAGTGCCACCATCCTGCGCCCCAGAAGCGAGGTATCGCCCCGCGCCCAGAGGATCGGGGGCGCATCGGGCAGATCCATCAGCGCGGGCGGATAATGCGCATCGCCGAAACACAGAAGCCGCGCCCCGGCCTTGCGCCCGCGCGACAGTTCCGCCAGCGCCACTTCGGCCGGGCAAGGCCGGTAATTCTCGATCCCCGCGGCGGCGGCGACTTCGGACAGGGCGGCCAGAGCCGCCTCTACCCCGCCATGCTCGGCCACCAGCCGGTGGAAGGTCACCGCCCCCACCCTGCGGGAGCGAATGAGGCGCAGCCAGAACACCGGGTCTTCGCCCAGGGGTGTGGGGTGGGGTGTGGTAGGGTTCGGAACCGCAGCCATCCTGACCTCGCCTCATTCGCGAGTCGCACCATGCGCCGGTCGGAGTTAACATCGGGTAAACCAAAACCGCCGCGATGCAGATTGACCCTGCCCACGATTTTGATCAAATGCAGGCCGATGCGCCAGCCCGGCGCGAGAGAGGGAGCTTTCGATGAAGAACGCCGAAGTGAGCCGCCGCCGCGACGAAGCCGTCTCGCGCGGGGTGGGGATGACCACGCAGATCTATGCCGACCGCGCGCTGAACGCCGAGGTCTGGGATATCGAGGGCAACCGTTATATCGACTTTGCCGCCGGGATCGCGGTGGTCAACACCGGCCACCGTCACCCCAAGGTGATGGCCGCCGTCACCGAACAGCTGGGCCGGTTCACCCACACCTGCCACCAGGTGCTGCCGTATGAGAACTACATCCGGCTGGCCGAGCGGCTGAACGAAAAGGTGCCGGGCGACTGGCCGAAAAAGACGATCTTTGCCACCACCGGGGCCGAAGCGGTCGAAAACGCCATCAAGATCGCCCGCGTCGCGACGGGCCGCAACGCGATCATCGCATTCGGCGGGGCCTTCCACGGTCGCACCTTCATGGGCATGACCCTGACCGGCAAGGTCGAGCCCTACAAGAAGGGCTTCGGCCAGATGATGCCCGATGTCTATCACGTTCCCTATCCGCAAGAGGTGAACGGCATCACCACCGCCCTCGCGATGGAGGGGATCACCAAGCTGTTCAAGGCCGATGTCGACCCGGCCCGCGTGGCCGCGATCATCCTGGAGCCCGTGCAGGGCGAAGGCGGCTTCTACCCGGCGCCGACCGATCTGATCCGCGCGGTCCGCAAGCTGTGCGACGACCACGGCATCGTCATGATCGCGGATGAGGTGCAGACCGGATTCGCCCGCACCGGCACGATGTTCGCAATGCAGGCGCATGGCGTCGCCGCCGACATCACCTGCATGGCCAAGGGGCTGGGCGGCGGCCTGCCGATTTCGGCCGTGACGGGCCGGGCCGACCTGATGGATGCCAGCCAGCCGGGTGGCCTGGGGGGCACCTATGCGGGCAACCCGCTGGGGGTCGCCGCGGCCAATGCCGTTCTGGACGTGATCGAGGAGGAAGACCTTTGCGCCCGCGCCAACGAGCTGGGCAGCAAGCTGAAGCAGCGGCTGGAGGCGATCCGGTCCACCACGCCGGAAATCATCGACATCCGAGGCCCCGGCTTCATGGTGGCGGTGGAATTCGCCGATCCGGGCAGCAAGGCGCCGGATGCGAATTTCACCAACCGCGTGCGTCTGGAGGCGCTGAAGCGCGGGCTGATCCTGCTGACCTGCGGCGTCTATGGCAACGTGATCCGGTTCCTGGCGCCGATCACCATTCCCGACGCGCATTTCAACGAGGCGATGGGGATTCTGGAAGAGGCGGTGGCGGCAGCGCGCAAGGGCTGAGCCCGCGGGAATGCGGCAGGCGCCGGGGGTTTCACACCCCCTGTCCCGGCCCGGCCACGGGCCGGGCGTTCTTCGCGGAAATCGTCCACTGGACGATTTCTGATCGCTCATCACCCCCGTGGAGTATTTTCCAAAGGGAAAGAGGGGGCGGCCTTTGCGGGCGCCCCTTTTGCATTTGGCATCGGGGCCGCTTCGGCCTATCACCCCCGCGCACGGGATCGGGCGGAGTGCGGATGACGGGCGACGGAATCAGGATCGAGGCGGCTGATTACGCCTTGGCGGGCAAGACGATCCTTTCGGGCATCGACCTGCATCTGACCGAGCGGCGGATCGGCATCGTCGGGCAGAACGGATCGGGAAAGACCACGCTGCTGCGGCTGATGGCCGGGCTGATCGCGCCGACCAGCGGCCGGGTGACAGTGGGGGGCGCCGACCCGGACGACCGACGGGCGATGCTGTCGCGCGTGGGCATCCTGTTCCAGAACCCCGATCACCAGATCCTGTTTCCCACGGTCGAAGAGGAACTCGCCTTCGGCCTGCGCCAGACCGGCCGGACCAAGGCCGAGGCGGCGACGGCGGTCGCGGCGCGACTGGCGGCCGAAGGGCGCAGCCACTGGGCCGACCTGTCCACCCAGGCGCTGAGCCAGGGCCAGCGGCAATTCCTGTGCCTGCTGGCGGTGCTGATGATGGAGCCCGCCACGATCCTGCTGGACGAACCCTTTGCAGCGCTGGACCTGCCGACAAAGGCGCGGCTGGCGCGGCGGCTGGCCGCCCTGCCGCAACGGCTGATCACCATCAGCCACGACCCCGCCGCCGTGGCGGGTTGCGACCGCGTGATCTGGCTGGAGGGCGGGCAGGTGGTTGCCGACGGTGGACCGCAGACCGTCCTTACCGCCTTCGAGACCGAGATGGCGCGCATCGGCGAGGGCGAGGAATGCTGAACCGTACGATCCGCAGCGGGTCTTTCGGCACAGGATGCCAAAACGGCAATCGCAGCACGAGAATCTATGGCGGCCGGGAATGCTGACGCTGCTTTCTCCGGCAAGGACACCCTGGCACAGCCTGCCCGCGGGGGGGAAACTGGCGGGGCTTTGCCTGTTTTCGCTGCTGCTGTTCCGGTTTTCGACGCCCGCTCCGCTGGCCCTGGCGCTGGCCGCCGTCGGCGCGGCCTACCTGCCGGGGGGCTGGGTCTTTCTGGCGCATGGGTTGCGCATGTTGCGGCCGCTCTGGCCGTTTGTCCTGGTCGTTGCCCTTTGGCACCTGTGGACGCGGGACATTCCCGCCGGTGCCGTGGTGATCCTGCGCCTGCTGACTGCGGTTGCGGCCGCCAATCTGGTGACGATGACCACCCGCCTGACGGACATCGTTTCCGTCGTCGAGCGACTAGCGGCGCCGCTGGCGCGGTTCGGCCTGTCGCCGCGCCTGCCGGGGCTGGCGGTCGGGCTGGTGATCCGCTTCATCCCCGTCATGGGCGACCGCGTGGCCCGGCTGGGCGAGGCGTGGCGTGCCCGGTCGCCCCGCCCCGCAGGCTGGCGCATTGCGATGCCCGCAACGCTTGGCGCGCTGGACGATGCGGAACAGGTCGCGCAAGCCTTGCGCGCGAGGGGAGGCGCGGGCTAAGCCTTCGGGCGCAACGGGAATGCGCGGCGGCCAGAGGCCCAGCGTCTTGCAGGAGAGAACATGGAACGGAATATTGCCTATGTGGCGCTTTTTGCCGCACTGATCGCCATCCTGACGCTGGTTCCGGCGATCACCCTGCCCTCGGGCGTGCCGATCACGGCGCAAACCTTGGGTGTCATGCTGGCGGGAACGGTTCTGGGGTCGCGCCTCGGGTTTGCGGCGGTCGCTCTCTATGTCGTGCTCGGGGTAATCGGGCTGCCGATCCTGTCGGGGGGCAGCGGCGGGTTCGGCGTGCTGGCCGGTCCGACCGGAGGGTTCCTGATCGGCTTTCCCTTCGCCGCCTTCGTCACCGGCCTGATCGTCGAGAAATGGCGGGTCCATATCGGCGTTGCGGCCTTTGCGGCGGCGGTCGTCGGGGGGATCGCGGTGCTTTACGCCTTTGGCGTTCCGGGCATGGCGCTGGCGCTGGACAAACCGCTGACTGTCGCGGCGGGCTTTGCCGCGCCCTATCTGCCCGGCGATCTGCTGAAGGCCGCGCTGGCCGCGCTGGTCACGCAGGGGCTGGCCAAGGCGCGCCCCTCGGCCCTGCTGTCGCGGGCCTGAGGGTCGCAGTCCTCCGTTAGGAACGAAAAGCGGCGGCAAGCCCCCTTGCCGCCTGCACCATCAGGGCAAGATCCATGCCGACGGCGGTAAAGCGCGTGCCCCAGCCGATGCAGTCGCGGGCGAAATCCTGATCGAAAGTCAGGATGCCCGCGGGCTTGCCGGCGGCGGTGATGCGGCGGACGAACTGCTCGACCACGGCGCGCACCTCGGGGTGGGTCGCCTGACCCGGCAACCCCATGGTCGCCGCCAGATCGGCGGGGCCGATGAAAACCGCATCCACACCGTCGACCGCGCAGATCTCCTCGATCCGGTCCAGCGTCCCCAGCGTTTCGGCCTGCACGATCAGGCACAGCTCCTGCTCGGCTCGGGCGGCATATCCGGCGACGGCACCGAAACGGTTGGCACGGGTGACACCGGCCATGCCCCGTATGCCGGCCGGGGCATAACGCATCGCCGAAACGGCCGCGGCGGCCTGCCCGGCAGTCTCGACATAAGGCACCAGCAGCGTCTGCGCACCCAGATCCAGCAACCGCTTGATCAGCACCGGGTCATTCGCCGCCGGGCGAACCACCGGCGCCACCGGATAGGGCGCCATCGCCTGCAACATCGGCAGAACCTGCGGAACGTCCGTCACCGCATGTTCGGTGTCGATCACCACCCAGTCGAAACCGCAGGTCGCCACCGCCTCGGCCGGGACCGGGCCGGGGATCGAGTTCCACAGGCCGATCATCTGGCGGCCCGACTCGAGCCCGCGACGAAACAGGTTCGGGGGAAGGTTCATTTCACCAGACTCCGCATTCGCCGCAGCGCCAGAAGATACCCCTCGGTGCCGAAACCTGCGATGACGCCTTCGGCACGCGCACTGACATAGGAATGGTGACGAAACGCCTCGCGCTTGTGGATGTTCGAGATGTGAACCTCCAGCACAGGCCCCTCGAAGGCATTCAGCGCATCCAGTATCGCGACAGAGGTATGGCTGTAGGCACCCGGATTTATGATGATCCCCGCGGCATCGGTCCGCGCCTCGTGAATCCAGTCCACCAGCTGCCCCTCGTGGTTGGATTGCAATCCCCGCACACCCAGGCCCAGCTCTGCCGCCAGGGCGCTGCAGGCCCCGACGACATCGGCCAGCGTCTCGCGCCCGTAGATCTCGGGCTGACGCAGCCCCAGGAGGTTGAGGTTGGGTCCGTTCAGCAGGAAGACGGGTTTCATCGCGTGCCTTTCGTGGTTCATCAGCCAGGCCGCGAGGCTAGCCCCTCTGGCAGGCGCCGGAAAGGGGGGCTCTGCCCCCCTCTTGGCCTGCGGCCAATTCACCCCCGGAGTATTTCCGAAAGGGAAAGTGGCAGCAGGCTTTCCCTTTTCCAAATACTCCCGCCGGAGGCAAACGTCCGAGCCGGTTGGCGCGGCACGCGCCAGAGGCGAGACAAAAGGTTTGCGGGCGAAAGCCCGCCCGATCTTCTAGACGAATTGCTCGCCGATCAGCCGTTCCTCCAGTCCGTGGCCGGGATCGAACAGGATGCGATGGCGGATCGCCGGCTCGGACCGGATCTCGACCGAGATCACCGCCGGAACCGACCGGCTGTCGGCATCCGCCATCACCGGGCGCTTTTCCGGTTCCAGCACGTCGAAGCGGACAATGGCGCGGCGCGGCAGGATCGCACCGCGCCAGCGGCGGGGGCGGAAGGCCGCCACGGCCGTCAGGGCCAGCACCTCGGACCCGATGGGCAGGATCGGGCCATGGGCCGAATTGTTGTAGGCCGTCGATCCGGCAGGCGTCGCCACCAGCGCCCCGTCGCAGACCAGTTCCGGCAGGCGGACCTTGCCATCGACGCTGATCTGAAGCTTGGCGGCCTGCGGCCCGGCGCGCAGCAGCGACACCTCGTTGATGGCCAGCGCATGAACCTCGCTGCCATCCGACGTCATCGCCCGCATCGACAGCGGGTTGATCACCGCCTCCTCCGCAGCGGCCAGCCGTTCGGGCAGGTTCTCCAGAGAATAGCCGTTCATCAGAAAGCCGATGGTGCCGCAGTTCATGCCATAGACCGGTACGTCCAGCCGCTCGGTGTCGTGCAGGGTCTGGAGCATGAAGCCATCGCCCCCCAGCGACACCACGACATCGGCCCTTGTCACCGGCACCTGGCCGTGGCGTTCCGTCAGGGTGGCCAGCGCCCCCTGCGCCGCGGGGGCATTGCTGGCGGTAAAGGCGATGCGCGGCTGTGACACGGCGGGGGGCTTCCTGACAATCCTGACGAACCTTGGCGGCGCAGGTCGCGAAACTCAACCCCCCCCCGCAGCCTGACATGCACCCGCGCAGGTTTTCGTCCGGCGCGTTCCAGGCCGGGGCCAGGGCGCCAACGCGCGCGGCGGCAAGGACAGGCGCGCGCCCGGCGGGCCCACGCCCTGCCTTCGGCACCGCAAATTTCGCGCGGCCCCCGCTTTGCGTCGCTTTCCAGCCTTTCCCCCTTGCCCCGCATCGCTTAAATGGGCGCGACTTTGGCCCGCAGGGAGACCGCCATGACCGATACCGGATTTTTCACCGAAGCCCTTTCCTCGCGCGACCCGGAACTCTACGGCGCCGTCAAGTCCGAACTGGGCCGCCAGCGCGACGAGATCGAGCTGATCGCGTCCGAAAACATCGTGTCGCTGGCCGTGTTGCAGGCGCAGGGGTCGGTGCTGACCAACAAATATGCCGAAGGCTATCCGGGCAAGCGCTATTACGGCGGCTGCCAGTTCGTCGACGTGGCCGAGACGCTGGCCATTGAACGCGCCAAGCAGCTGTTCGGCTGCAAGTTCGCCAACGTCCAGCCGAACAGCGGCAGCCAGATGAACCAGGCGGTATTTCTGGCGCTGCTGCAACCGGGCGACACCTTCATGGGGCTGGACCTGAACTCGGGCGGGCACCTGACCCATGGCTCGCCGGTGAACATGTCGGGCAAGTGGTTCAACGTCGTCTCCTATGGCGTGCGCCAGCAGGACCAGCGGCTGGATATGGAAGAGGTCCGGCAAAAGGCGCTGGAGCATCGGCCCAAGCTGATCCTGGCCGGCGGCACCGCCTATTCCCGCGAATGGGACTGGGCCGCGTTCCGCGCCATTGCGGATGAGGTCGGGGCCTATCTGCACGTCGACATGGCCCATATCGCCGGTCTGGTGGCGGGCGGCGTCCATGCCTCGCCCCTGCCCCATGCGCATGTCGTCACCACCACGACGCACAAGTCCCTGCGTGGTCCGCGTGGCGGGATGATCCTGTGCAATGACGAGGAAATCGCCAAGAAGATGAACTCGGCCGTGTTCCCCGGCCTGCAAGGTGGCCCCTTGATGCACGTCATCGCCGCCAAGGCCGTGGCCTTTGGCGAGGCGCTGCGGCCGGAGTTCAAGACCTATGCCGCGCAGGTGAAGGCCAATGCCGCCGCCATGGCGGACGAGCTGATGAAGGGCGGGATCGACATCGTGTCGGGCGGCACCGACAACCACCTGTGCCTGGCGGACCTGCGCCCGAAGAAAGTCACCGGCAAGGCCGCCGAGGCCGCCCTGGGCCGCGCGCATATCACCTGCAACAAGAACGGCGTGCCGTTCGACCCGGAAAAGCCCTTCGTGACCAGCGGCATCCGTCTGGGCGCCCCTGCAGGGACGACGCGGGGCTTTGGCGAGGCCGAGTTCCGCCAGATCGCCCGCTGGATCGTCGAGGTTGTCGACGGGCTGGCCAAGAATGGCGATGACAACGGCGCGGTCGAGGCGAAGGTCAAGGGCGAAGTCGCGGTGCTGTGCGCGAAGTTCCCGCTGTATCCTACGCTGTAAGCGGAGCTTGGTGAAAATGGAAAAAGCGCGGGGTGAAAACCTCGCGCTTTTTTCATGGCTGTGTCTGGTCTGGTCGGTTTGAGCCCATAGCCGGCGGTCACAGTTCAAGCTGTATCGAAAATCGCGGCGGGTGCGCATCCTTCCGTTCAAAGCCCAACGCCGCATAGAACGCCTGTGCTCTGCGATTGTCTGGATGGGTTCCCACGGTCAGGTAGCTGCAAGACAGCGAAGTCGCCATGATCTTGCTGGCCTCAACGAGCCGGTGTCCAACGCCGCGTCCGCGAAATGTGGCCTCGGTAAACAGGTGGTGCATGTCCATTCCCCGCAATCCGAACTGGAGCCGGGCCAAGCGGCACAGAGCAGCATATCCGACCAACTCTTTACCCGCCTCCGCAACGAGAATGTAAATCCATGGATTCACGCCGAAAACGTCTCGGGAAAGTTCATCTACGGTTATCGTGGTAATGTCCCCATGATGGCTCGCCAGCATTCCGACCATTTGAACGATGCGTTGCGCATCTGTCAGATGGGCGCTGCGGACCGTTCCGAAATCGGTTTGCAGCCGAAGAGATTTTCTTTGCATTCAGGGCTCCATTTCGCCGTAGGAGCCAAAACCAGTGCCACCATACGGCGGCGTCAGGTTGAAATGCGCCGCGCTCAGATGAGGCGGCGGTAATAGGTCACAAAGCTGGTAGCGTTCATGCTCATGACGGTGTTCATGGTCTTGTTGCTATCGCCTGTCAATGACCGTTCCGCCCCGAAACCCGCCCCCTACACATACCCCCGCCATTTCAGCACCACGATCACCGCCACAGCCAGCGCCAGAATCCCCAGTGCCACCGAAGCCGCCACCCCCAGCACCGCCCCGATCCGGCGGGACCGGCGGTCGATGGCGCCAAGGTGCCTGACGCAGGTGTCGAAATCCGCGGCGACCCTGCCCTGATCCACCTGCACCATCAGCCGCGGCGTCTTTGCCATTTCGGCCGCCTTGGCCAGGCGTCCAGCCGCAACCCGCACCTTGCGCGGCAAAAGATGACCGCCCCGTTTCAGCTTGGCCGCAAGGTCGGCGCCACGGATGCCCAGCCTCTCCTCCATCAGCCCTGCTACCCGGTCGGCCATCTGCTGGATCGTGACTGCGCTCATCGTCTGTTCCCTGCCGGTTTCGCGGCAGATTAGGGCGCGGGCGGCGGGCCTTCAACCGGCTCTGGCAGTGGCGGCCCAAGGCGGCTATCACTTGCGCCATGCTTGCCACGACCCGCTTTCCCGCCGCCACCCCGTCCGATGCAGCCCCGCTGGTGATCGCGCACGGGCTTTACGGATCCGCCCGGAACTGGGGGGTGATCGCCCGCCGTCTGGCCGACAGGCGCGACGTGATCACCGTCGACATGCGCAACCACGGCGAAAGCCACCGCGCCGACAGCCAGACCTATGCCGACATGGCCGGCGATCTGGCCGAGGTCATCGACGCCATCGGTGCGCCGGCCGACCTTCTGGGCCATTCCATGGGGGGCAAGGCGTCGATGGTGCTGGCGCTGACCCGCGGCGACCTGCTGCGCCGTCTGGTGGTGGCCGACATCGCCCCCGTCGCCTACAACCACGACCAGAGCCATCACGCGCAGGCGATGATGGCAATGGATCTGGCCGACCTGACCAGCCGCGCCGAGGCCGACCGCCGCCTTGCCGCCTCCGGGGTCGAGGATGCGTCGCTGCGCGCCTTCTTCCTGCAATCGCTGGACATGAAGGCCGATCCGCCCCGCTGGCGGCTGAACCTGCCGGTGCTGATCGCCGAGATGCCGGGCATCGTCGGCTGGCCCGGAACCGAGGGGCGCTTTGACGGCCCTGCGCTGTTCCTGACCGGCGCCGAAAGCCATTACGTCCGCGCCGAGCATCGCGACAACATCCGCCACCTGTTCCCCCACGCGCGCTTTGCCAAGATACCCGGCGCCAGCCACTGGCTGCACGCGGACAAGCCCCGCGCCTTCGAGGAGACGGTGCGCCTTTTTCTGAATGCGCCCGACCGCGGCTGACCTTCGGCCCTCCAGACCATATGGCGCATTCTGCGATGACCGCGGCTGCGTGTTGATCGGCGCCAAATCGGGGCGATCCCTTCGCGCAGAAATTTGATCAAATTACTTGAGCCGCCGCGCTTTTGATCATACGCTATGGCAAAACCGGGACGACTCTGTCGCGTCCCGCCCAGGAAAGGGCCTGCCAGATGACCAAGATTTCCAACAACCTGCCGACTGCGGAACTGCAACGGCTGGATGCCGCCCACCACATGCACCCGTTCACCGAAAACGCCGCTCTGGCGAAAAAGGGCGCGCGGGTCATCACCAGCGGCAAGGGCGTCTGGCTGACCGACAGCGAGGGGCACAAGATCCTGGACGCGATGGCAGGTCTGTGGTGCGTGAACATCGGTTACGGCCGCAAGGAGCTGGCCGAGGCCGCCGCGCGGCAGATCGAGGAACTGCCCTATTACAACACCTTCTTCCAGACGACGCATATCCCGGCCATCGCGCTGGCCGCCAAGATCGCCGAGGTGGCGCCGGGCGACCTGAACCACGTCTTCTTTGCAAGTTCGGGGTCCGAGGCGAACGACACCAACATCCGCATGGTGCGCCGTTACTGGGACATCAAGGGCAAGCCCACCAAGACCACCTTCATCGCTCGCAAGAACGGCTATCACGGCTCGACCATGGGCGGCGGCACACTGGGCGGCATGTCGGGCATCCACGCCCATGGCGGCAAGATCGGCGGGATCGAACACATCAACCAGCCCGACTGGTATTCCGA
>JASGFG010000050.1:0-28017 GCA_047605605.1 Paracoccaceae bacterium
AAATATCCTCGGGGGGTGAATTGGGCGCAGCCCAAGAGGGGGGTCCGAGGACCCCTTTTCCGGCGCCGCTATCGCCCCCGCGTCCAGCCCCGCGACCGCCCCAGCCGCACCCCCAGCAGCACCGCGCCATAGGCCGCGAAGCCCGCCGGATCGGCCAGCGCCATCCGCGCCAGCCCGGCAGGGCCGAGCGGCGGCTTGGCCTCGCGCCCCATCAACTCAGGCCATTTCGCCGCAATCTCGGCGACGCCTGCATTCTGCCGTCGCCGGACGCGGACCAGCGCGCGATACCCCTCGATCATCGGCCAGTCATAGGTGGCGGGAACCTGCACCCGCTCTCCCGGCTGAAACAGCAGCCGCACCCAGGTGTCGTCCGAGATGATGCCGGGAAATTCCCCCCACCGCGCCCGCCCGGCGGCATTGACCGCGAACAGGCCATAGCCCGGCGCCGGGCTGCGGTTGAAGGGCAGTTTCTGCCAGAACCGGGCATAGGCGCGGCTGAGCGCGCTGCGCGGGCGGGGGATGACCGGCGTTCCCCCGGCATAGCGCGGGCCGGGCGCGGCCAGCACCGCCGCGATCTGTGCCATCAGGGCGGGCGAAACGGTGACATCGGCGTCCAGATAGGCCCGGCAGTCGCCCTTGGCCGCCGCATCGCCCGCGTTCAGCGCCAGCATCTTGCCACCCTGTGCCAGATCCAGCACCGTGAAGCCCCAGCCCGCCGCCTCGGCCTGTGCCGCGAACCCGCGGGCGATGTCGGCCGTCGCATCGCGGCAGCCGTTGGCGATCACGATCGCCTCGGCGCCGCCGGGCACGGGGTCGCTGGCGAACAGCGCGGTCAGGCAGCCGCCGATCCAGCCTTCTTCGTTCGAGGCGGGGATGATCACGCTCAGCATCTGCACCCCCTCGCCAGCGCCTGCCAGCGCGGGCTGTCGTCGCCCAGATGCCGCAGCGCGCCCCAGCTGCCCCATTTCGCCGGGGTCAGCACATCGACAAAGGCATTGAAGGGGGCGTCCGAGACCTGCGCCCATCCGGCCAGCAACTCGTCATAAAGCGCTCCCATTTCCGGCGAATAGTTCAGGCGGATGAAGAAGTCGGTCAGGACCGGATCGTCCACCTGCCTGCCCAGCCCCACGACATGCGTGCCGCCCTCATACATCACCAGCCGCAGGCCATGCGCCTTTGCGACCTTTGCGTGATGCGGCCAGACCGTGCCGACCAGCCGCGCCAGCGTATCCTCGTCATTCCCGGACACCGAGCCGTCGCGCAATTCCTGTGCGGCCAGAACGCGAGCCTTCTCCTCGCCCTGCGCCAGCCAGCCCCTGACCATCGGGGCCTTTTCGTCCGACCCCAGCAGGGCCGCGAAATAGCCCGTCACCGCATAGGCGTCGAAATGGCGGGCAGGGTCGTCGCCCTCGGCCCGCAGCAGCGGCGCGTCGAGGATCTGGTCCTCGAGCCCCAGCCAGCCGGTCTGCGTCGCCACCACCCGCACCAGCCGCACCGGATCGGCCATCGTGTCACGCCAGATGTCCATCACCTGACCGGCGCGCAGGGCATAGAACTGCACCCAGGTCGTGTCGCGGCCCCATCGCGCCTTGCCCTGCTCCTCGGCCCAATGCGCCTGGGCGAACTGCCAGTTCCAGACCTCGTTGGAAAATTCGACCCAGGCGCGCAGACCGGGTTTCAGGCCATCGCGCGCGATCTCGGCCATCTTCCGCACCAGATCGTCCTCGGCCAGATGGGGGATGTTGAACCACGGGTCGGCGTCCAGCTCGTTGGCCAGCGCCACCATGATTTCCATCGGAACGCCGTTGCGGCCCCAGGTGAAATCCTCGGGGCGCGGCCGATCGCGCAGGTGGGACAGGGTGGAATCGTTCACCGCCATCCAGTCCATGAACCGGACCATCCTGACGCCCCGGATGCGCGCCAGCCAGTCGGGGTTGAAGATCGCGCCGCCCTCCAGCGCGGCCTCGCGGTCCTCGCGCACGATTACGATGTCATGGATCGGATCGGCCGGGTCCAACACGCTGATCGTCAGGATCACCGCGCCGGGGCCGGGGGTATAGTCAAAGACGATCCGCCCCGCCGCCTCTGAGACGACTTGCGCCCGGCCCTCGACCTTCATCACGCCGCGGCCTTGCCATTTGACCACATAGCGCCCGGCGACGCCCGCGGTATCGGGCGGCAGGTCGGTCAGGACCAGCGTGGCCAGCGCCGAGCAGCCGGGCGGGATCGCCATGGGCCAGCCGTGGTCGTCCAGATAGCCGCCCGCGGCGATCCGGTCGTAATCCCAGCCGCCCCACTGGCCGGGCAGATGGCCGGTCCAGGGCCGTGCGGTCTTCATCACGTTCAGAAAGGGCTGCTCCACCGACCAGTCGTTCACCCCCGCCAGACCGAAGGCGAGGTTCGGGTTGGTGATCGGCGCCAGGGTCGCGACCGGCGGCGGCGCGGATGCCTTTGCGGGCGCGGGCAGGGCCTGCACCGTGTCCCAGGCGATGCGTTGCAGCACCGGAGCCAGATCCTCGGGCACCACGGCATCGCGCGACGGCCATTGCCGCAACAGTTTCGCGGGCAGCCCATCGGGCGGCTGACCCGTGATCGCGGCGGCCTGCACCATGGCGACAAGATACAGCCCCTTGCCGTTCGGATGGATGTCGTCCGAAAACGCCTCGCGGATTGAGGTCATGCCCGGCACCCGGCCCGCCGCGATCTCGCGGTCCAGCCGGGCCATGGCCTGACCGGCGGGGATCAGCGTCACAGGGCCCGCCATCGCCGCGGCCTTGTCCGCCACCCCTTGCCACAGCGGCAGTTCGGCCTGAATGCGCGCGCCCCAGGGCTGGGCGCGGCCGGGATCGTCGGCGGCGGCCTGCGGGGTGCCCGTCGTCAGGCTGGGCCATGTCTCGTAAAGGAAGACCCGGGTTTCGGGGTTTCTTTCGCGCGCCAGCCCGGCAAAGGCCGCCACCCGCCCGGCGGTGTCGTTCCATTCCACCTGCGGGCCGAAGGGCTGCGCCTCGGTCAGGATCAGCACGTCGGTGCCCTCGGTCGCCAGCATAGCGCGGGCGTCCACCCCCTCGGCCTCGGCGGAATGGTCCCAGTTATAGGCCAGCGGCGCGCCGTTGATGACCTGGGCCTGCACCTGCGCCGGATCGCCCATGGCGGTCAGCGCGCCTTCGACCATCGGCGGCAGGTCGGGGCCGACAAGGCTGTGCCCGACAAAGAGGATGCGGGTCAGAAGCGCGGTCAGGCTCATCTGGCCGTCTCCGGAATGCCGGTGGCGGGATCGGCAAGGACGGTCTGCCACACGATGCCGCGCAATGCCGTCTCGGCGCCTGGGGGCAGGGGGAGGCCGCCGGGATCGGGCAGGCGGTGGTAAAGCACCGCATGATGGGTCAGCGCCACCAGCCAGAGCCCCGCCGCGCTCAGGTGGATGTCGTCGGAAAACAGCGCATCCCCCGCAGACATGCCCGGCACGCGCCCGGCGTCAATTGCGGCTGCGGCTGCGGCCAGAACCTGACCGGCCGGGATGACATGGATCTTTCCCGTGGCCGGCCGCGCCATGGCGGGCGCCAGCAGCGCGGCCTCCCACAGCGCGGGCCGATCGGTGGCGATGCGCGCGGCCCAGCCGGCGGGATCGTCGCGGCGATGCCATGTCTCATACAGATACAGTCGCACATCGGGCCGCCCCTGCCGCGCCCGTTCGGACCAGCGGGCCAGATGATCGGCGCTGTCATGCCAGCGGATGGCATCCCGCAGTTCGACCATCTCGGTCAGGATCACGGCATCATAGTCGCCCGATGCCAGCGCCGCCCCGGCGGGGCGAAAGTCGGGGTGTGCATTCTCGGCGGCGAATCCCGGCACCTTTCCGGTCCAGTGCTGCGCAAGCGAGGCCCCCCAGCCCAGCTGGCTGTGCGAGACATGGCCCGGCCTCATCGCCGCCAGCATCGCCGGCATCTCGCGCCCGACCAGCGAATGGCCAAGGTGAAAGACCCGCATCGGACCGGCGGGCGGGGGCAGCGGTTCGGCCAGCCGCGCGGCCAGTTCCGCGGGCGGCAGGGCGGGCGGGGCGTGCGGAGACAGCGCGGCAAAGGCCAGTCCCGCCGCCGCGCCTGCCGCCAGTGCCAGTCCGATCAAACCCTTGCGCATCCCGTCGGCCCTTTGCCCCGGTTCCCAATCTGCTATCCTTGCGGCGGAAAGACCAGACGCCGGAAGGGAAACATGCTGTCCTTCATCCTGACCGCCGAAACCACGCCTCGTGCCCGATTCTATCGGGTGGCCGTCGAATACAACTTGTTCGGCGAATATTCGGTGTCGCGCGAATGGGGGCGGCGCGGCGCGGGCGGTCGCCGCGGGCGCGAAAGGCTGAGCTGGTTTTCCAACCTGCGCGACGCCTGCATCGCCGCGGAAAGGTGGCGGCGGCGTGCCGAGCGGCGGGGATACCGGCAGGCCTGACAACCCTTGCGGGTGACAGGGGCGGGGGGCGGCGCTATGCTGCGGCCCAGACCCCGAAGCGGGCGAACCACGGGCAGGCGGCTTTCATGACACGCGGAAAGGACCGGGCGGGCGACGCGGGCGGGCTGGCCAACCGGCTTGCCCTGTGGCGCGCGGCAAAGGCACCGGCGGCGACCGCCTTCAATTCGCAACCCGAGCCGCGGACCATCGGCCTTTTCGGACGCGGCAAGCAGCTGATCGCGGGAAACCTGCTGTTCGCCGGGCATCTGGTGCAGGCGCCGGGCCGTTCCCTCTGGGACATCGCCCCGCCCGATGCGGCCTATGCGGCCGAGCTTCACGGCTTTGCCTGGCTGGACGATCTGGCCGCCGTGGGCGATCACGCTGCGCGCAGTCTGGCCCAGGGCTGGACCTGGGACTGGATCGACCGTTTCGGCGCGGGGCAGGGCCCCGGCTGGACGCCCGACCTGGTCGGGCGGCGGCTGATCCGCTGGATCAACCATGCGCTCCTGCTGCTTCAGGGGTGCGACAAGGCGCGGGCCGATACCTATTTCCGCGCGCTGTCTGTCCAGACTGTCTTCCTGTCGCGGCGCTGGAAACAGGCCGCGCCCGGCCTGCCGCGGTTCGAGGCGCTGACCGGCCTGATTTCCGCCGGGCTGGCGCTGGACGGGATGGAGGGCCATGTCGCCCGTGCCATTTCCGCGCTGGAACAGGATTGCGCGCGCGAGATCGACGCGGGCGGCGGCATCCCCACCCGCAACCCCGAGGAACTGCTGGAGGTCTTTACCCTGCTGACCTGGGCGGGGCGGGCGCTGGCCGAATCGGGCCGGGCGGCGGGTCCGGCGCTTTCGGCGGCGATGGGGCGGATCGCGCCTTCGCTGCGCGGGCTGCGACATGCCGACGGGGGGCTGGCGCGGTTTCACGGCGGCGGGCGCGGGGTCGAGGGGCGGCTGGATCAGGCGCTGGCCGCCTCGGGCGTGCCTGTGACGCTGCCGCCCCCGGTCTCGATGGGCTTTGCACGGCTGGCCGACGGGCGGACCAGCCTGATCGTCGATGCGGCGCCGCCGCCTGCCGGGCGGGCCAGCCGGGCGGCCCATGCCTCGACCCTGGCCTTTGAGCTGACCTCGGGGCGCAGGCCGCTGATCGTGTCCTGCGGGCCGGGGGCGGGGTTCGGGGCCGACTGGGGCCGCGCGGGGCGGGCGACGCCTTCGCATTCCACGCTGGCGCTGGACGGCTTTTCCTCGTCGCGTCTGGCGGTCGACGGGAACGAACTGGCCGAAATCGCCGCCGTGCCTGTCATGCGCGTCATCCCCGGCGAGGACGAGACGATCTTTCACGCGGTCCATACCGGCTGGGCCGCGACGCATGGCCTGATCCACCGGCGCGACCTGATCCTGTCGGGCGACGGGCGGCGGCTTTCGGGGCTGGACGCGCTGTCGGCGACCACACCCGCCGCCCGCCGCCGGTTCGAGCAGATGATGGCGCAGGGCCAGCCCGAAGGCATCGGCTTTGCCATCCGGTTCCACCTGCACCCCGATGTGGACGCCGCGCTGGACCTGGGCGGCACCGCCGTGTCGCTGGCGCTGAAAAGCGGCGAGATCTGGGTGTTCCGCCACGACGGGCAGGCGGTGCTGTCGCTGGACCCCTCGGTCCATCTGGAACGCGGGCGGCTGAAGCCGCGGGCGTCGCGACAGATCGTCCTTTCCGCCCGCGCCTATGATTTTGAGACGCGCATCGGCTGGACCTTGGCGAAAGCACAGGATACTCCGCTGGCCATCCGCGATCTGGAGAGGGACGATCTGCCGGTCCCGCTCTAGGCCCCCCAGCTGCCCAACCGGAGGCCCGCCATGACCAACCTCGTTCCCATCGGCCGCGCGCTGATTTCCGTTTCCGACAAGACCGGCCTGCTGGAACTGGCGCGCGCCCTGCACGGCTATGGAGTGGAACTGATTTCCACCGGCGGCACGTCGGGAATGCTGCGCACGGCCGGTCTGCCGGTGCGCGACGTGTCCGAGGTCACGGGTTTCCCCGAGATGATGGACGGCCGGGTCAAGACCCTGCACCCGGCGGTGCATGGCGGGCTGCTGGCGCTGCGCGACGATGACGAGCATCTGGTCGCCATGGCCGCCCACGGGATCGAGCCGATCGACCTGCTGATCGTGAACCTTTACCCGTTCGAGGAAACGGTGGCGCGCGGGGCCGACCATGACACCTGCATCGAGAATATCGACATCGGCGGCCCGGCGATGATCCGCGCGGCATCGAAGAACCACAAGTTCGTGGCCGTCGTCACCGACCCCGCCGATTACGCGGGCCTGCTGGACCAGATGAAGGCGCATGACGGTGCGACCACCTATGCGTTCCGGCAGAAACTGGCGCTGACCGCCTATTCCCGCACTGCCGCCTATGACACCGCCGTGTCGTCGTGGCTGGCGGGCGAGCTGGGCGAAAAGACGCCGCGCTGGAAATCCTTTGCGGGCAAGCTGGCACAGCCGCTGCGCTATGGCGAGAATCCGCATCAGTCGGCGGCGTTCTACGTCACGGGCGATCGGCGGGAAGGCGTCGCCACCGCGAAACAGTGGCAGGGCAAGGAACTGTCCTACAACAACATCAACGACACCGACGCCGCGTTCGAGCTGGTGGCCGAGTTCGACCCCAAGGCCGGACCGGCCTGCGCCATCATCAAGCACGCCAATCCCTGCGGCGTGGCGCGGGGGGCGACGCTGGCCGAGGCTTATGCGCGCGCCTATGACTGCGACCGCACCTCGGCCTTTGGCGGGATCGTCGCGCTGAACCAGGCTCTGGACGGCGAAACCGCCCGCGCCATCGCCGAGATCTTTACCGAGGTGGTCATCGCCCCCGGTGCGACGGACGAGGCAAAGGCGGTCTTTGCGGCGAAAAAGAACCTGCGCCTGCTGACGACCGGCGGCCTGCCCGATCCGCGCGCCGATGGCCCGGCCTTCCGGCAGGTGGCGGGGGGCTTCCTGTTGCAGGACCGCGATTCGGGCCATGTCGCCCCGTCCGACCTGAAGGTCGTCACCAAACGCGCGCCGACCGATGCGGAACTGGCCGACCTGATGTTCGCCTGGACCGTGGCGAAACATGTGAAGTCGAACGCCATCGTCTATGCCAAGGGCAAGGCGACGGTGGGCGTCGGCGCGGGACAGATGAGCCGGGTCGATTCGACCATGATCGCCGCCCGCAAGGCCGGCCAGATGGGCGAGATCCTGGGCCTGCCCGACACCCCCGCCAAGGGCTGTGTCGCGGCCTCGGATGCGTTCTTTCCCTTTGCCGACGGGATCGAGGTTCTGGCGGGCGTCGGCGCCACGGCGGTGATCCAGCCCGGCGGGTCGATGCGCGACGACGAGGTGATCGCCGCGGCAGACCGGCTGGGCCTGGCCATGATCCTGACCGGCCAGCGGCATTTCCGGCACTGATGAAACGGGTCGCCCTTGCCGCGTTGGCGGTTTTCGCGCTGGATCAACTGACCAAGATCGCCGTGGTTCACGGGTTGAACCTGATCGACCGCGGCGTGATCGAGGTCGTTCCCCGGCTTGTGACCTTTCGCATGGCGTGGAACCGGGGGGTGAACTTCGGCCTGTTCGCCAATGACGCGGGGCTGATGAAATGGCTGCTGATCATCGTGGCGCTGGCGATTTCGGCCTGGGTCTGGCTCTGGATCCGGCGGTCGCGCGCGGGGAAGTGGGCGCAGATTTCGGCCGGCGTGCTGATCGGCGGGGCCATCGGCAACGTGGTGGACCGGCTGGCCTATGGCGCGGTGGCGGATTTCCTGAACGTCAGCTGCTGCGGCATCGAAAATCCCTATGCGTTCAACGTGGCGGATATCGCGATCTTTGCGGGTGCCCTGGGGCTGGTCCTGTTCACCGGCAAGGACACGCCCGCATCCGGGGCCGCGCGCAAACCGCGCCGAAAGACCCCGTGACGCGCCCGGCGCTTTAGGCTAAGACGGCACAGCAAGAGACGATGGTTCGGAGGCAGGCAATGCGGGCAGCACGGGGGGGTCTCGCCTTGGCGGGTGCGGCGGTGTTTGCGCTGGCGGCCTGCGGATCGGGGGGCGAACCGCATCTGATGAACCTGCACCAGACCGGGCAGGGGCCGGACGAATTCGGCATCCTGCCACCCAAGGCCCTGTCGATGCCGGAAAATCTGGCCCAACTGCCCGCGCCGACGCCAGGCGGGGCGAACCGCACCGATCCCACGCCCGAGGCGGATGCCATCGTCGCACTTGGCGGCCGTCCCGGCACGCCGGGTGTGGTGCCGGCCTCGGACAGCGGGCTTTACACCTATGCCACGCGCCATGGCGTGCAACCGGGCATCCGCCAGCAGCTGGCGGCCGAGGATTACGCCTTCCGCGAAAAGAACGATGGGCGCCTGCTGGAACGGGTGTTCAAGACCAACGTCTATTTCAAGGCCTATTCCTCGCAGGCGCTGGACCAGTATGCCGAACTGGCGAAATGGCGGGCGCGCGGGCTGAAGACGCCTTCGGCCCCGCCCGAGGAATCTCTCAAGAAGTAACAACCGCGTAGCCGGGGCTTTCCGCCGCCCTGCCGCCCGCGTAGTCTCGGCCCGGAAACTCTGGGGGAGGTTGCGTATGTTGCGTCGCTCTGGCCGCGCTCTGGCCTTTGGACTTGTCACGCTTGCGGCGCCCGCACTGGCCGAGGATGTCAGCCATTTCAGTCTGCCCAACGGGCTGGAGGTGGTGGTGATCCAGGATCACCGCGCCCCGGTGGTCACGCAGATGGTCTGGTATCGCACCGGATCGGCGGATGAGACGGCGGGCCATTCCGGCATCGCGCATTTCCTTGAACATCTGATGTTCAAGGGCACCGACAAGCTGAAACCGGGCGAGTTCTCTGCCACGGTCGAGGCGCAGGGTGGCAATGACAACGCCTTTACCACCTGGGATTACACCGCCTATTTCCAGCGTGTCGCCGCCGATCGCCTGCCCCTAATGATGGAGATGGAGGCAGACCGGATGCGCAACCTCCGCCTGCCGGAACAGGATGTGCTGACCGAACGCGACGTGATCCTGGAGGAACGGTCGCAACGCACCGACAGTTCGCCCGAGGCGCTGCTGAGCGAGCAGATGCGCGCGGCGCAGTTCATGAACAGCCGCTATGGCGTGCCGATCATCGGCTGGCGGCACGAGATGGAACAGCTGTCCCGTCAGGATGCGCTGGACTTTTATGGCGCCTATTACGCGCCGAACAATGCGATCCTTGTCGTCGCGGGGGATGTGACGCCCGAGGCGGTCAGGGCCGACGCCGAGAAATATTATGGCCCGCTTGCCCCTTCGGATCGGATCAAGCCGCGCCTGCGCCCGCAGGAGCCGCCGCAACTGGCCGAACGCCGCCTGACCCTGACCGATCAGCGCGTGTCGGAGCCCTATGTCTACCGCACCTATCTGGCGCCCGAACGCAATCCGGGCGACCAGAAACAGGCCGCGGCGCTGTCGGTTCTGGCCGAGCTGCTGGGCGGGTCGGGCACCACCTCGGTCCTGGCCAGGGCGCTGCAATTCGGGCCGAATCCCGTCGCCACCTATTCCTCGGCCGGGTATGACGGCGATACGGTCGACAGCGGCACCTTCAGCCTGTTCGTCATGCCCGTCCCCGGCGTGACGCTGGCCGATGCCGAGGCGGCGATGGATGCGACGGTAGCGCAGTTCCTGAAGGATGGGGTGAACCCCGACGATCTGGCCCGCATCAAGGCGCAGATCCGCGCCAGCGACATTTATGGCCGCGACAGCGCCGGTGCGCTGGCCCGCCGCTATGGCGAGGGGCTGGCGATCGGGCTGACCATCGACGACATACGCGACTGGCCGTCGATCCTGCAGGCGGTGACGGCCGACGACGTGATGTCGGCCGCACATGCCGTTCTGAACCGTGACAATGCTGTCACCGGCTGGCTGGCCGCCCCCGAAGGCGCGACGCCCGTCCCCGGCGGTGCGCCGGTCAACCCCGCCGCCCTGCAAGGAGCGACCGAATGATCCTGCGTGCCTTTCTGCTGGTCCTTGCCTTTGCCCTGCCGGCGCGGGCGGAACTGAACATCCAGACCGTGACTTCGCCCGGCGGCATCCACGCCTGGCTGGTCGAAGATCACGGCATCCCGTTTACCGCGCTGGAAATCCGCTTTCGCGGCGGCACTTCGCTGGATGCGCCGGGCAAGCGCGGGGCGGTCAACCTGATGACCGGCTTGATCGAGGAGGGGGCGGGCGATCTCGACTCGCAGGGCTTTGCCGCGGCGCGCGACAGCCTTGCGGCGGAGTTCGGCTTTTCATCCGATATGGATACCGTCTCGGTCTCGGCCCGGTTCCTGACCGAAAACCGCGATCAGGCGATCACGCTTCTGCGCAGCGCGCTGGTTCAGCCGCGGTTTGATGCCGATGCCATCGAACGGGTGCGCGGCCAGGTGCTGGCCGGCCTGCGGCAGGACGACAAGGACCCCGGCAAGATTGCGGGCAACCTGTTCGACGCGCGGGTGTTCGGCGCGCATCCCTATGCCACCTCGGGCGATGGCACCGCCGACAGCGTCAAGGCGCTGACCCGTGACGACATAATTGCGGCATGGAAGGGGGCGCTGGCCCGCGACCGCATCTATGTGGCCGCGGCGGGCGATATCTCGGCGGCCGAACTGGGGCCGATGCTCGACCGGCTTCTGGGCGATCTGCCCGCGGCCGGAACGCCGCAGCCGGGCGATGCCGCGCCGGTGTTCAAGGGCGGGATTACGGTGCAGGATTTTCCCAGCCCGCAATCGGTGGTGATCTTTGGCCAGCAGGGGATCGACGTGAAGGACCCCGACTATTTCGCGGCCAGCCTGTTGAACGAGATCCTTGGGGGCGGGCGTTTTTCCGCCCGCCTGATGACCGAGGTGCGCGAAAAGCGCGGGCTGACCTATGGCATCGGCAGCTATCTGGCGGGCTATGATCATGCCCGGGTATTGCAGGGGCAGTTCGCCGCCTCGAACGACAAGGTGGGGCCGGCGATCCAGGTCGTGCGCGACGAATGGGCCAGAATCGCGAAGGACGGCGTGACGCAGGACGAGTTGGACCACGCCAAGACCTATATGACCGGGGCCTATCCGCTGCGCTTCGATGGCAACGGCCGGATCGCCGGCATCCTTGTGGGGATGCAGATGATCGACCTGCCGCCGGATTATCCGAAGATCCGCAATGAAAAGGTGAATGCGGTGACGATGGACGACATCCGGCGCGTGGCCGCCCGGCTGTTGACGCCCGATCAGCTTTACTTTGTCGTGGTGGGCCAGCCGACGGGCGTGACTTCGACCGAATAGGCCGCGTGGAAAGCATTGGCAGAATCCGGGTGGGCCTGCTAGAACTGGTGGGATGACGCTTCACGCCCCCAACATGTCCACATCCGACCGCCCGGTGATCCGCCAGTTGGACGAAGGCGCGATCAACCGCATCGCCGCGGGCGAGGTGGTGGAACGCCCCGCCAGCGCCGTGAAGGAACTGGTGGAAAACGCGCTGGATGCCGGGGCCGCGCGGATTTCGGTGGATGTGGCCGACGGCGGCAAGACCTTGATCCGGGTGACGGATGACGGCTGCGGCATGACGGCGGACGACCTGCCGCTGGCCGTGGCGCGCCATGCCACCTCCAAGATCGACGGGACGGATCTGCTGAACATCCATTCCTTCGGCTTTCGGGGCGAGGCTTTGCCCAGCCTTGGCGCGGTCGGGCGGCTGACCCTGACCTCGCGCGCGGCGGGGCATGAGGCCGTCAGCCTGACGGTGAACGGCGGGCGCATGGGCGAGGTGCGGCCTGCCGCCCTGACCCGCGGCACGGTGGTCGAATTGCGCGACCTGTTCCACGCCACGCCCGCGCGGCTGAAATTCCTGCGCAGCGACCGGGCCGAGATGCAGGCGATTGCCGAGGTCGTCCGCCGTCTGGCCATGGCCGAGCCGCATGTCGGCTTTACCCTGCGCGACGTGACCGGCGGGGGCGAGGGGCGGGTGCTGTTCCGCGCCGACCCGCAGCCGGGCGATTTCTTCGACGCGCTGCACGGGCGACTGGCGGGGGTGCTGGGGCGCGACTTCATCGACAATGCGCTGCGGGTGGATGTGACGCGCGACGGGCTGCACCTGACCGGCTATGCCGCGCTGCCGACCTATTCGCGCGGGTCGTCCGCCGCGCAATTCGTGTTCGTGAACGGGCGCCCGGTGCTGGACCGGATGCTGCTGGGGGCGCTGCGGGCGGCCTATTTCGACGTGCTGAGCCGCGACCGCCATCCGGCGGCGGTGCTGAACCTGTCCTGCGACCCCGAACGGGTGGATGTGAACGTCCACCCCGCCAAGGCAGAGGTGCGGTTCCGCGAGCCCGATCTGGCGCGCGGGATCATCGTCTCGGGCCTGAAATCGGCGCTGGCGGGGGCGGGGCATCGGGCATCGACCACCGTTGCGGGCGAGACTTTGGCCGCGATGCGCCCCGAGGCGGTGCAGATGGCCCTTGGCCCCCGCGGTTGGCAGCTAGAGCGACCGTCCACCGCCACGCTGACGCGCGCCTTTGGCTTGCAGGCCCCCGAGGCACTGCCGACCGGGTTTGCCGAACTGCCTGCCGCCCGCGTCGAACCCGCTCCGTTGGCAGAGGCCGACCAGTCCCGCCCCCTTGGCGCCGCCCGTGCGCAACTGCATGAAAACTGGATCATCGCCCAGACCGAGACCGGCTTTGTCATCGTCGACCAGCACGCCGCGCATGAACGGCTGGTCTATGAACGGCTCAAGCGCCAGATGGCGGAAAAGGGCATCGCCGCGCAGGCCCTGCTGATCCCCGAAATCGTCGAGCTTTCGCCCACCGATGCCGCGCGCCTGCTGGAGGCGGCGGCGGATCTGGCCGCCCTTGGCCTGGTCCTGGAGCCCTTTGGCGGCAGCGCCGTGGCGGTGCGCGAGGTGCCCGCCATTCTGGGGCAGGTCGATGCGCAGGCTCTGGTCCGCGACGTGCTGGACGAACTGGCCGATCTGGGCGACAGCCATCTGGTGCGGGCGCGGATCGACGCGGTGCTGAGCCGGATGGCCTGCCACGGCTCGGTCCGGTCGGGGCGCCAGATGCGGGCCGAGGAAATGAACGCCCTTCTGCGCGAGATGGAGGCGACGCCGAACTCGGGTCAGTGCAACCACGGCCGTCCCACCTATGTGGAACTGAAATTGCACGACATTGAACGGCTGTTCGGACGGCGATGATCACCCTTGGCGACACGACCTATGCGTGGAACGACCCCGTCGTCCTGATCGTCAGCGGGGTGCTGGTGGTGCTGTTCCTGCTGCTGGCGCTGGTGCTGCGCGCCACGGCGCGGTCGGCGGCGATGGTGGCGCCGCTGGCGCGTGACATCGGCTGGATGGGCAGCCGGGTGCAGGCCTTGTCGGACGGGCAGGAACGGCTGGCGGGCGGCCTGCACCATGTGTCCGAGGCGCAGGCTGCCAGCCAGACCCAGATGCTGCGCCTGATGGAACAGCGTCTGGCCGAGGTGCAGCGCAACATGGGGGAAAGCCTGCATGGCACGGCCACGCGGACAGCGCGGTCGCTGGGCGAGTTGCAGCAACGGCTGGAAACCATCGACAAGGCGCAGGCGAATATCGAGAAACTGTCAGGCAACGTGCTGTCCTTGCAGGATATTCTTTCCAACAAGCAGACGCGCGGGGCCTTTGGCGAGATCCAGCTGAACGACATCGTGCAAAAGGCGCTGCCGTCGGACAGCTATACGCTGCAGGCGACGCTCTCGAACGGGCGGCGGGCGGATTGCCTGATCCACCTGCCCAACCCGCCGGGGCCGATCGTCGTCGATGCCAAATTCCCGCTGGAAGCCTATGAGGCGCTGCGCCGCGCCGAAACCCCGGGTCAAAAGACCGAGGCCGAACGCCTGCTGCGCGGGGCGGTCCGGGCGCATATCAAGGCGATTGCCGAACGCTATATCCTCGAAGGCGAAACGGCGGATGGCGCGCTGATGTTCCTGCCGTCCGAGGCGGTCTATGCCGAACTGCACGCCAATTTCCCCGAGGTCGTGCGCGAGGGGTTTGCGGCCCGCGTCTGGATCGTGTCGCCCACCACCTGCATGGCGACGCTGAACACCATGCGCGCCGTGCTGAAGGATGCGCGGATGCGCGAACAGGCCGGGGCGATCCGCACCACCCTGCGCCAGCTGCACCGCGACGTGGAGCTGGTGGTGGAACGGGTCGACAAGCTGGCCACCCATTTTGGGCAGGCGCGGGCCGATCTGGACCAGATCTCCACCGCCGCGCAGCGGGCGGGCAAGCGCGCCGCGCGGCTGGACAATTTCGACTTCGAGGAACTGGCGCCCAACGATCCGACACCGCTTCTTGGCCCGCAGGCGGCGGAATGATCCGGCACCTGACGCGCGCCGATTACCGGGTGATGCCATGGGCCAACGGGCGCGGGCAGACGGTCGAGATGATCCGGGTGGACGGTCCCGCCGGGATGCTGTGGCGGCTGTCGCTGGCCTCGGTGGTCGAGGACGGGCCGTTCTCGATCTTTCCGGGCATCGCGCGGAACCTGACGGTGCTGACTGGCCCCGGCTTTGACCTGCTGGGAAAGGGGATTCGCCTGCGCGCCGATCCCTTGGTGCCGGTGGCGTTTTCCGGCGAGGCCGGACTGCGGGCCGCAGGGGTGACGGCGGCGAGCGAGGATTTCAACGTGATGACCGCCCGCACGCTGCCGAGCCCACAGGTCTGGCTGCAAGCGCCGGGCGCGGTGGCGGCGGGGGGCACGCTGTGCCTTCTGGCGCTGGAGGACGGCGACGGTATCGCCGCGCATGACCTGCTGATCGGCGATCAGGCGGTGACGGCGGCCGTGCCTTCGCTTGCCGTGCGGCTGGATGTGCCGTTCCCTGCATAGGGGCAGCCGAGCGAAGGCAAGCCCCTTCCACGTCGAGGAAGGGGAAGGGGCGTGCGTGCACGCAGGGCGGCCGGTGCGTCATTCCCCCAGCTTCAGCACCCCGTCGGCCAGCAGGCTGACCATGGTGCGCTGGTCCAGATAGCCGGTCGCGGGCAGATCGCGCGCGGTCTGGAACCGCCGGATCGCGCGGCGGGTTTCCTGATCGAAGACGCCGTCCGCAGGGCCGGGGGCAAAGCCCAGTTGATCCAGCCGCGCCTCGATCAACTGCCGCGCGGCGGGGGACAGGGCCAGCCCGTCCTCCTCCCCCTGCCAGCGGGCGCGGTCGTCGGTTTCGGCGGCATCCGCCTGAAGCCCGTCGATGCGGGCCTTGGCTTCCTCGGCAAAGGCGCCCTTGGGAAAGGCCACCAGGTATCCGGTGTAGCTGGCCATCGTATTGCCCTGCACGGCCACGTCCCATGCGGCGCGGTCCTTGGCGGCGGCCTGTTCGCGGGCGGCGGCTTCGATCGCGGCCAGCCGGTCCTTGGCCACATCGGCGAACAACCCGTCGGGATAGCGTTTGACATAGGCGCGCAATCCCGCCTCGTCCCCCGCAGCCCCCGTCTGGTTCCAGTAAAGCTGGTCCTGACGGTCCTGTTCGGCCTTGCGCGCCTGCGCCTCGGCTTCCAGCGCCTTGGCGCGGGCGTCCGACTGGGACAGCAGCAGGGTGATCTGGTCGCGGGTCAGATAGGTCGTCGGCTCTGCCGCGTTCTTCTTCTGCCAGGCGGCGATGGCATTGCGAGAGCCTGCGCCGAACAGCCCGTCGATGCCGCGCGGGTCGAAATCCAGCAGCGACAGCGCGCGTTGCACCGCCCGCCGGTCGTCGCGCGACAGGGTCAGCGCATCTTCGGCCAGCCGCGCCTGACGGCCGGGCTCGGCCCGGATGCGGGCGGCCTCGGCCTTGGCGGATTCGGCATAGCGGCCTGCGGGATAGCGTTTCAGATAGGCGTCATAAGCTTCGGGCGTGGCCTGCGCCTCGGCCGATTGCCAGAAGATCGTCTCGGCGTCCGGGGTGGCGGGAATGACCGAAGGATCGGACGGGTCGGCCGGACGGAACGGCAGGATGGTGGACAGGAACCCCTCGGCCCGCAGATCGCCCGCGCCGGCCAGCATCACCGGCAGGCTCTGCCCGCGGGCGGGCAGAGTCCGCGCGGCGAAATCGGCAATCCGCGCCGCATCGCCGGAAATCACCGTCACCCCCTGCGGCACCTCCAGAGGTCCGAGGCCGGGTTGCAGTCCCACGCCCAGTGGCAGCCGCCGCGCCTCGGTTCCCAGCAGGACGACGGCGCCGCCGGGTTGCAGGGCGGCAATGTCCAGCACGGTCGCGACGGGAATCGCCACCCCGCCGATCGCTGCCACATCCGGCAGATGGCTTTCGGTGCCGACAAACCAGCTCTGGCTGCCGGAATGGGCAAAATGGCCGGACAGAAGGATGACCAGCCGCCCCTCGCCCGACCCCTCCGTCACCAGCTGCGACAACCGCTCGCGGATCTGATCCGACGGCAGATCGCTGGCCGAGACGACGCTGAAACCCGCGGTCTGAAACGCCCGCGCCGCCAGGCCCGCGGCATCCGCGCCGGTGATATTGGCCGCCTCCGCATAGCGGGAATTGCCGATCACCAGCGCCCGATCATCGGCCATTGCGCAGACCGGGGCAAGCACCAGCAGCGCCCCTATGGAATATGCCTTGAACCTCATGCCTCTGCCTCTCCCGTGTGCGTCGCGTTTCAGCCTGCCATGCCGCCCGCTGGCCGCAAAGTCACATGAGTGAAAAGCCGCCGAACCCCCAAGGTTCCCTCCGTCTGGCGTTGCCTTGGATCTGCCCGCTGTCATACCTTTGTAGTGTTGCGGTTACATGGGCATTGGCCGAATCTGGCGGGGATTTCAGCAGGGAGACAGGCGAATGGCGCTTGTGCAGGGGATGAACGGACCACCGATCCGCGATCTTCAGGCCGCGCTGAACCTTCGCCTGAACCCCAGCCCGAACCTGCGCGTGTCCGGCCATTACGACGCGGCGACCGCCGATGCCGTACGCATCTTCCAGAGGGCGAACTGGCTGGCCGTGGACGGTATCGTCGGTCCAGCGACCATGGATGCCATCGAAGGGCGCGAGCAGGGCGCACAGATCCGCCACAACATTCCCTATTTCCCGCAGCCCGCCCCGCATCTGGGCTGGGCGGCTGCGGTGGCGATGATCCGGCGATCCTCGCCCGCGGCGGTGCGACAGATGACGCCCAGCCGTTTCCTGACCCCGCAGGGCGATCTGGTCGGCGATGCCATCGGTCATCATCAGCGGGCAGAGATGCACCGCGCCTTTGCCAGCCAGCACGCCCTGCGCTATCGCCCGGCGCGCAACTGGCCGGTCTCGGCGCTGTTGCAAGTGCTGCGCGCGGGGCCGGTCATGGTGGAATATCCGCGCCGGGCCGCAGCGCATGTTCGCGGCACGGGCAGCCTCTTTCTGGTGCTGACCGGCGCAAGGGGCGCGCACCGGCCCGACGGGTTGTCGACGACGCTGCGCGTCTTCGACCCCGATGGGGAACATACGCCCGGCATCTATTCCCTGTCCCATGCCGATCTGATGGAACGGGTGCCCCCCGGCGGTTACGCCATGTTCTGGCTCTGAACGGCGACGGCGGCAAGGATCTGTCCCTTTGCCCGTCCCAGCCGCCCGGCCAGCGCCGCACCTTTGGCAAATTGCCCGGTCCTTGCGGTAAAACGGGCGGTAAAGCCGTCCCCCTCGAAGGTCACGGCCAGCCGGTGAAAATCGAAAAGTTCGCCGGTCAGCGGATATTGTGCCTTGTAGGCGGCCTCCTTGGCGCAGAACAGGGCGGTGGCCATTCCTGCGGCCTGCCCTGCGGGCAGGGCGATCAGCAGATCCAATTCGTCCGGCAGGCAGATTGTCTGCCAAAGCTCTGGCGTCACCGCGGTCTGCGGCTCCATGTCGATGCCAAGCGAGACCAGATCGGCCGACAGGGCCACCGCCGCCAGGGCAGCCCCGCGGGTATGGGTGATGCTGCCGACGACATTTCCCGGCCACAGCGGCGCACGATCCGGCCGGGCCGGAATGGCGCGGGGGGGCACCCCCAGCTCTTTCATGGCCGCGCGGGCGGCGCTGCGGCCGGCGGAAAACTCGGCCCGTCGGCCGGGGGCGGCCTCCAGGTCCTCGCCGGGCCAGAGCGGGTGCATCCTGCGGGGATCGGCACTGCCGACCGCCACCCCGGCAGGCAACAGCCGCCGCAGGGCGGCGGCCAATACCTCAGACATTTTCGCGGTTGGCCCGCATGGCCCGACGCCGCGCCATGGCATCGGCCCGTGCATCCGCCCGGTCCGACGCGGGGCCCACAGGGGCGCCGGATGCGACAGAGGCAGGCACGTCGGTCAGCGTGAACCGGCGTGCAGGGGCATTGGCCACCAGCGGCACGCGCGGCCCGTCGTCCAGATGCGCGGCCAGTGCCGACAGCACGGGAAAGCGGAAGATGTCGGTGATCGACAGCTTGGTCGCCCCCAGTTTCTCGCGGATTTCCCGATGGGCCTGCACCGCCAGCAGCGAATGCCCGCCAAGTGCAAAGAAATTGTCGCGCGACCCGACCTTGGCCACGCCCAGCACCCGCTGCCAGATGGCGGCGATCTGCGCCTCGATCCCCTGATCGGGGGCGACAAAGGTTTCGGCGGTGACCGCGGCGGCGGCCTGCGGCGCGGGCAGGGCCTTGCGGTCCACCTTGCGGTTGGGGGTCAGGGGGAAGGTTTCCAGCCGGACGAAATGCGCGGGCACCATGTGTTCGGGCAGTTCCGCCGCCAGCGCCGCCCGCAGCGCGGCGTCCGAACCCGTGCCGGTGACATAGGCCACCAGCCGCAGATCGCCCGGATTGTCCTCGCGCGCCAGAACCACGGCCTGGGTCACGCCCGGCTGCGCCTCGATCGCAGATTCGATCTCGCCCAGCTCGATCCGGTAACCGCGCAGCTTCACCTGGAAATCGGCGCGGCCGAGGAAGTCGAGCTTGCCGTCCGCCCGCATCCTGACCAGATCGCCGGTGCGATACATCCGCCCGCCGGGGGGACCGAACGGGTCGGGCTTGAAGCGGTCGTCGGTCAGGTCGGGCCGCTGCCAATAGCCGCGGGTCACGCCCTCGCCGCCGATCCAAAGCTCGCCCGGAATGCCGGGCGGGACGGGCTGCATCGCCTCGTCCAGCACATGCACCTGCTGGTTGGCCAGCGGCAGGCCGATGTTCGACACGCCCTCGACCTCGCCCACTTCTTCCACCGTGGACCAGATCGTCGTTTCGGTCGGTCCATACATGTTCAGGATGCGCTTGGCCCCCGCCTTGCGCAGGTCGTTGACCAGCGCGCCGGGCAGCGCCTCGCCCCCCACCATCACCGTGCCGACACGGGCCAGGGCCAAGCGGCTGTCCTCGTTCATGGCGATCATCCGGGCCATGGACGGGGTGCATTGCAGATGTGTGACGTTGTGGCGGATGATCTGGGCGGCGATGGACCAGTCGCCCTCCTGCACGCCGCCGCCCGCATTGGCGCGGCGCACCACCTCGGCCAGCGGATAGAACCCCTCCATCACCTTTTCCGGCGCGATGCCATAGTCGATCAGGCAGGCGACCTCGCCCACGCCGATGCGTTTAAGCTGTTCGACCCGCGCCAGCGCATCGTCCACCGTGCCGAACAGGCCCGATTCCTCGAAATACCTCTGGAAGGCGAAATCGAGGATCGCCTCCAGCTCATCCCCCGACAGGGTGCCGATGTCGATCTGCATCGGATCGGTCACGCCCTTGGGCTTCTTGAAGGCGGGAAAGGCCCAGGCGTATTGCTTGATCAGCCCCGCGGCCGACCGCAGGTAATCCTTCATCGGGCCGCGGGCCACCTCGCGCGCCACCTCGCGGTCGCGCGACAGATAGGTATGCAGCATCAGCGTGACGGTGAAATCCGCCGGATCATGCCCGGCCTCGCGCAGCGCCGCGTGGTAAAGGCCGATCTTTTCCGCCACCTCGTCGATGGACTGGCCCAGCAGGTGGGTCAGGACATTGGCGCCGATCCGCCCCGCATCCTTCCATGTTTCCGGATTGCCCGCGGTCGTGACCCAGACGGGCAACTCCTTTGACACCGGGCGCGGCTGGGTCTTCACCCCGAAGGTGCCGCCCTTGGCGGTGGGGAAATCCACAACCTCGCCCCGCCACAGACGCCGCACCTGTTCCGTCGCGTCGAACAGCGCCTGCCGGTTGGCGGGGGGCGCGTTTTCGGGGCGCAGGACGAAATCGTCCGGGTGCCAGCCCGAGGCAACGGCAATCCCCGCGCGGCCGCCGGTCAGGTTGTCGATCACCGCCCATTCCTCGGCGATCCGGGCGGGATGGTGCAGCGGCACCACGCAGGACCCCGCGCGCACCCCGATGTTCTTCGTCACCGCCGCCACCGCGGCACCCGTCACCGCAGGGTTCGGATAGGGCCCGCCAAAGGCGTGGAAATGCCGTTCCGGCGTCCAGACCGCGCAGAAGCCATGCGTGTCGGCGAACCGCGCCCCTTCCAGCAGCAGTTCGTATTTCTTCGCCCCCGCGCCGTCGTCATTGCCCCAGTAATAGATGGAAAACTCCATCTTCCGGTCGCTGACGATGCGCCCGCCCGACACCAGCGCGCGGTTTTCATCCGACGACAGCACCACCTTGAACCCGCGGGCCAGCGTCCAGAACAGTTCCAGCACCGAAATGTCGAAGGACAGCGAGGTGACGGCCAGCCAGACCGAACCATCCGTATGGTCGATCCGCCCGTCCATCCCGGTGAAAAAGTTCACCACGTTGCGATGTTCGACCATCACCCCCTTGGGCCGCCCGGTCGAGCCAGAGGTGTAGATCATATAGGCGATGTCGTCCGGCGCCGCGCCGTCGGGCAGGTTCGCATCGGGCGCTAGCCCGATCCGGCCGTCGGTATCCAGGCACAGCGTGCGCGCCTGCCCCGTGGGCAGGCCGGGTTCCAGATCGGATGTGGTGACGATCACCGGACAGCCCGAATCCTCGACGAACAGCGCGATGCGCTCGGCCGGATAGGCCGGGTCCATCGGCACATAGGCCCCGCCCGCCTTCTGGATGGCCAGCGCGCCGATGATCAGCTCCATCGACCGGCGGGTCGACAGGCCGACCAGTGTGCCGGGGCCGACGCCAAGGTCGCGCAGCACATGGGCCGCGCGGTTGGCCCGCGCGTTCAACTGCGCATAGGTCAGGGCCGTGCCCTCGAACACCACGGCCACGGCCTCGGGGGTGCGCGCCACCTGCGCCTCGAACGCGCGGGGGACGGTCAGGGTGCGGTCATGGTCGTGTGCCGTCTGGTTCACGCGGGCCAGCGCGGCCTCGTCCGCCGGAGACAGGGCGGAAATCGAGGTCAGCGGCGTGGTATCGGACCCCGGCTTGCCGACCGAGGACATATGCGCAACGATCGCGCCGATCCGGGCCTTTTCCGCGGCCGCCGCCTCGACCGCGGCAAGGCGGGCGACGGTCGCGGCCAGCCGCCCGGCCAAAGCCGCGGCTTCTTGCGGTGGCAGGCGCGCGGTGTCGGCGTAAAGGGCCTGCGGCGTGAGGGTGACAACTGCCCCCGGCAGGGGCTGGTCGACCAGCGAAACGGCAACCTGCGGTGTCTCTTGCCCGCGCAGGGACGGGTCGCGGGCGATCAGGTCCAGCGGGAATTCCTGCGGGGCCGAGGCCAAGGCTTCGGCCGTTGACGAGACCGCGCTTGCCACCGTGCCGGTTCCGGCGGAAACCGGCCACCAGCCGGACAGATAGCCCGGCGCGGCCGAACTTTCCTGCGCCCAGGCGATGCCCGCGCCTTCCTGCGCCAAAACCCGCGACAACGCCAGCACGAGCAGCGGCGGGAGGAGAGTTTTCCCGACCGGGACCTCCAGCGGTAGGCGCAGGATCTCGCCCGCTGCGGCTACCCGCGCCTGCGGCACGGTCATGGCGACAAAGCCCGAAAGTGCGCGCCGGGCGCGGCTCTCGTCCGGCGCGACGGTGGCAAGGGCAGCAGTCAGGCGGGCGGCCTCGTCGGCTGCGGGGCTGTCCAGACGGGCGGTCGCGACCGTGCCGGGGCAAACGGGCAGCCCGCGCAGGCAGGTCAGCCGGGTCAGCCGCACCGCGCCATCGGCACAGGCGACGACCAGCCCTTCGGGCGTTGCGGACAATACCGCGCCTGGGGCGCCGGTGCCCGGCACGGGTTCGGCCGATCCCACCAGCAGAATGCGGTCCCCGGCGACGATCTTGGGCGCGGTCAGCGGGTTCAGATAGCTGCCATGGTCCAGCCCGCGCACCAGATCGACGATCCGGGCCGCGGGGGCGGCAAAGTCGATCCGCGCCATCGCCGCCGGGCGGTCGGACCGCAGATGCAGCGTCCGCAGCGTCAGGTCCTGTTTCACCCGGTGCTCGGCCCCGCCTTGCAGCGTTTCGATCACGGCGGGAAAGCTGTCCAGCGCCGCCTCGAAGCAGCGGGTGTTCAGCGTCAGGGCGGTGTCGGTGGGGGCGATGTCGAACAGGCGCTGTTCCAGAATGTCGCCCTCGTCCACCCCGCCCTCGATCAGGTGCCAGGTGATGCCGTGTTGCGCCTCGGCCCCCAGAATGGCCCAGACCGGGGCGTTCAGGCCGGCGTGACGGGGCAGGGGGCCGTCGTGAAAGTTCACCGCACCCCGCGCCGCCAGCCGCAGGACCGAAGGGGGGATGACGTTCAGGTTTGCGATCGACAGCAGCCAGTCCGTGTCAGTGCCCGCCAGCCGGGCGCCAAGATCAGGCCCCTGATCCTCGACCCGAAGGCCGCGCGTCGCCGCCCAGGCGCGCACCTCGGGGTTGCGGGTGACAACGGCGGCAATGGCATGGCCCCGGTCCAGCCACATCGCCCCGCATTCGCGGGTAAGGGTTTCGTTCCCGATCAGGATCGCGGTCAACATCTACTGCACTCCTTCGCGCCGTAGGGCGCGGATGCCCCTATTCCGCGGGGCGCGTTTCGGCCTTGGGTAAAGCCCTGGCCGGGGGCGACCAGCGCGGCGCCCCCATCGCCGCACGGATCGCGTGAACTGTCATGTCGGTCAGATAGCGCGGCGGATCGCCCCGGTCCTTGCGCTGGATCAGAAGCCGCGCGCGCCACAGCAGCCCGCCCGCCAGCGTCGCCGCCGTGGCCAGCGCCGCATATCCGGCCCCATGCACCTTGGTGAAATAGTAAAGCCGGCTGTCCAGCCAGAAGCGCGGGATCCGCGCCCAGTCCCGCATCCCGGTCGAGACCGAGCCGATGTGCATCACCCGGCTTTCGGGCACATAGACGTTCCGCCAGCCCGCCGCGACGGCGCGATGGCACAGCTCGGTTTCCTCGAAGTAAAGGAAAAAGGTTTCGTCGAACAGGCCGATCCGGTCCAGCACCTGTTGCCGCATCATCAGACTGGCCCCCGCCAGCCAGTCGACCGCCGTTTCCGTTGCCGGGATCGGCCGGGCGACGATGCGGTTGCAGAGCAGGCGCGAGATCGGGCCGAAGCGGGCATTCGCCTCGAACTCGCCGGCGGCGGAGGGAAAGCGAAAGGCGGTCCGGTGGACCTCGCCGTTCTCGCCAAAGATCAGGCTGCCGGCAAAGCCCGTCTGCGGATGGGTCTGCATATGATCCAGCAGCGCCCGGATCGCGCCCGGCTCGGGAAAGGCGTCCGAGTTCAGGATATAGACGTAATCGGGGCGCGACCCGTCGGGCAGACCGGCGCGGATGCCGACATTGTTACCCGCGCCAAAGCCGCCGTTGCGGCCCGACTGGATCACGCGCACCTGCTGCGGGCCACGGTCCCAGCCGCGGGCCGCGACCTCGGCGCCGATGCGCTCGAACGAGCCGTCGCCGGAATCGTTGTCGACGATGACCAGCGCGCCGTCGATCCCGGACAGCGCGGTCAGTGCCGCCTCGGCCGAGCGCAGCGTCATCTCGGCCGTGCGCCAGTTCAGGATGACCGTCAGCAGCCGCACCGTCATTCCGCCGCCTGCGCGTAAGGGGCCGGATCATCGCCCAAAGTTCCAAGAATGGCGCGCAGCCGCGCCGCCATCACCCGCACATTCGGCTCCAGCACCATCGAGTCGTGATCGCCCGGCACCTCGATCACCTCCAGGTGTCCGGCAAAGCGGCTCAGGTCATTGTCGGGGAACACATATTCCTTGGCCGCGCTGACCCATTTCCCGCCCGAGACGGCGAATTTCCGGTCCAGCGGCGGGCGGAACAGCACGGTGCGCCCCTGCCGCGGGTCCATCCGATAGCGCGGCAGGGCGGCGCGGAAGGCGGCCTCGATCTCGGCATTGTGCAACTGGGTCGTGCCTTCGGTGGCGGCGACGCCCGCGCGTTTCTGCCTTTCCCAATCCCAGCGGTTCTTCGCCCATTCGGCGAAATAGCCGGGTCCGCGTTCGCGCAGTTCCGCCAGCTTGATCAGGGCCTTGTCGGTCTTTGTCAAAGTGGGCCGCATCGGCAGCGGCGTGTCCAGCAGCACCAGAAGCGACACCTCTTCCCCCGCGGCCTCCAGCTGGCGCGCCATTTCCCAGGCCGTCAGCCCGCCGCCCGAGAAACCGCCCAGCAGATAGGGGCCATGCGGCTGCACCTGCCGCATCTCGGCGATGTAGTCCGTCGCGGCCTCGGTCAGCGTGTCATGCGGCGGCTGGTCGCCGTAAAGCCCGCGCGCCTGAAGCCCGTAGAACGGTCGGTCATGGCCCAGAAGCTGCGCCAGATGGCGCAGGTTCAGGACGTTGCCGAACATCCCCGCCACCAGGAAGAACGGCCGTTCCGCCCCGCCTGCGCCTTCGTGCATCGGCACGACATGGGTGAATCGGCGGGTTGGCGCGGCGGCTTTCGGCGCGCTGCCATCCTGCGGGCCGATCCGCTCCTCGATCAGGGCGGCGCAGGCGGCGATGGTCGGCGCCTGGAACAGGATCGAGATTGGGAAATCGACCTTCCACGCCTTTTTCACCATGGCGAACAGCCGCACGGCGATCAGGCTGTGCCCGCCAAGGGCAAAGAAATCGTCGTTCACGCCGACCTTGCCCACGCCCAGCAGATCCTGCCAGAAGCCGGTCAGGGTGCGTTCGATGTCATTGCGCGGCTCGACATAATCGGTGTCGAGGTCGGGGCGGTCGAAGGTCTGGCCCTCGGCCTTTTCGGCCTGAACCTCGGCCGTCTGGCGGGCCAAAGCGGGCAGGTCCAGCGACGAGACGATGATCTGCGGTGTAGGAATGGAAAGCGCGCGCGCAAAGGCCTCGGCCCCTTCCTCGGGGCGGATGCCTTGGGTAAAGGCGTGCATCAGCCGGTCTTCGGCGGGCGACAGCGCCCGGGCCTCGGTCCGGTCGAATTCCAGATCGCGCATCTGCGCCGGGGCGGGTTTGGCCAGCGCGCCGTCCAGGCGGCGGATGGTGAAGCCCTGAATTTCCGCGCAGACCTCGCCCGATTGCGTGGCGAGTGTGATGTCGAACACCGCCGTCGGCTGATCGGCGCGGTTGTCGGCGGCATTCCTGACATGGCTGACGATCTCGGCCGGCAGGGGGCGATAGACCGCGATCCGGGCATAGGAGACCGGCACCCACAGGTGCGAGGGTTCGTAGCCTGAGATCAGGTCCATCGCCCAACCCGTCGCAAGGTCCATCAGCGCGGGGTGCAGGACGAAATCCTTGGCCTCGGCCCGGAATTCCAGCGGCAGGGACAGGCGGGCGATGCCCTCGCCCTTGCCTGTCGCGCGGCTGGTCAGCACGCGCCAGCGGGGGCCGAAGTCCAGATGTTCCTCTTGCGGCGAGCGCAGGCCCTGTCCGGTTTCGGCCATACCGCAGCGGGCGGCGATGGCGGCGGGGTCGATCATCGGCGCGGGGCCGGTCAGCGGCAGCACCCGCGCCTGCGCATGAAGCTGCCATCCGGTGCGGCCCGCGTGATCGGTGGCCGAGCGCAGGTCGAAGGCCATACCCTCATCCGTGCGGGTCAGCCGGGCGCGGATGGCGCGGTGGCCGGTGTCGTCCAGATCCAGCGGGCGGAAGAAATACAGATCGCGCAGGTCAAAGGCCGTCTCGCCTTCGGCCCGCATCGCCTCGGCGGCGATTTCCACCATGCCGGTGCCGGGAACCAGAGCAAGGCCGTCTTTCGTGCGGTGCCCGTCAAGGAACCAGCGGCCAAGGGTATAGTCGGCGCCATACCGGCGGTTGCCGCTGGCATCGAACCCAGCCTCGTCCAGCATCGGTGCTGCGATCGGCACGGCGGGCGCAAGGGGCCGTTCGCCGGTGCGGTCGGCCAGCGCCTCGGCCGCCATGCCAACTCCGGTCCAGATGCCCCAGTTCAGCGCGGTCATACGGGTCTTGCCGCCCGCGCGCGACCGGGCAAAGGCGTTCAGGAATTCGTTCGCCGCCACATAGTCGATCTGCCCCGCAGGCCCGGTGACGGTCGAGGTCGAGGAAAACAGCACCATCCGGTCGACCGAGCCATCGGGGAACAGCCCATCCAGAACCAGCGTGCCATGCACCTTGGGCGCCAGCACATCCTCGACCTGGGCCGGGGTCTTGGCCAGAAGCGGGCCATCGTTCACCACGCCCGCGGCATGGATGACGGTGTGGACGGCGCCAAAGCGGTTCACCCCTTCGTCGCGGGCGGCGCGCATGTCCTCGGCATTGCAGACATCGGCGGCGGCGACGAAAACCTGTCCGCCAAGGGCTTCCAGCCGTTGCACGGCAAGGATGCGGCGGGACACGGCATCGGTTGCCGGATGATCGGCCAGCCATTTGTCCCAAGCCGCCCGGTCGGGCAGGGCGCGGCGGGCGATCAGGGTGACGCGGGCCTGATGGCGGCGGATCAGATCCTCGGCCACGGTCAGACCGATGCCGCCAAAGCCGCCGGTGATGAAGAGATGTGCGCCGTCGGGCAGGCCATCCGCCGCGTCGGGCAGGGGGGAGGCCTTGAGTCGCGCGCCATAGCGCCGGTCGCCGCGAAGCGCCGCCTGCCCCTCGGTCGGGTCGGCCAGCAGATCCTCCAGCACCCGGTCGGTCAACGCGCCAACTGGGATCGACCCGCGTTTCGGTGCGGGCGGCAGCACCACGTCCAGCGTCGACACCGTGACCCCCGGCATCTCGCGCGGGATGACGCGGGCGGGGCCAAGGATCGCGGCCTTTTCGGGGGCGGGCAGCGCCTCGCCCTTCACCTGCGCAGCACCAGTCGTCACCACGGTCAGATGGATCGGCCGGGGCAGGTTTTCCGCCGCCATGGCCTGCGCCAGGAACATCAGGCTGTAGAAGCCCTGTTCCAGATTGCGGTGGAGAAAGCTGGACCCGGGGCGGAAGGTGGGCCTGTCCGTCACCAGCCAGAAATGCGCGATCCGGTCGGGGGCCTGTCCGCGTCCGACCAGATCGGCGACCAAGAGGTCATACCCCTCGCGCCCGCGTTCGGGGTTCAGGACATAGCCGCCCTCGCCATCGCGGCCAAAGGCATCGCCCGCCCGCACGGTGGTAACCCGCCCGCCCGCGCGGCGCAGCCTGTCGGCAGCGGCGCGGCCAAGGCCGCAGTCGTCCACGAAGATGAGCCACGAGTGGCCCTCGGCCCCGGGCAGGGTGTCGCCTTCGACCTCGACCCCCGTGGCGGCGGGCGCCCATGCGACCTGCCAGCCCCAGCGGGCGATGTCGTCGATGCGGGCGGGCAGGGC
>JASGFG010000051.1:0-27400 GCA_047605605.1 Paracoccaceae bacterium
GCAGGAACAGCACCGGCTTGCCATGGGCGCCGATCTTCGGCTCGCCCGTGCCCAGCACGCGCGCGCCCGCCGCCTTCAGCCGGTCGCGCGCGGCAAGGATGTCGTCGACCTCGTAACAGATGTGATGGATGCCGCCCGCCGGGTTCTTTTCCAGAAACGCGGTGATGGGAGAGTTCTCGCCCAAGGGGTAAAGCAGTTCGATCTTGGTGTTCGGCAGGTCGATGAAGACGACGGTAACGCCGTGATCAGGTTCGTCCTGCGGCGCGCGGACCGAGGCGCCAAGGGTGGTGCGGTATTGTTCCATCGCGGCGGCAAGGTCCGGCACGGCGATGGCGACATGGTTCAGGCGGCCGATCATCGGTGGCTCCCATCCGGTGGCATTGCCCCGGTATGGGCGCGGGCGGCGTCGACGGCAAGGGGGTGCCGTGCCGCAGCGCGGGTTTTTGTCCGCCGTTTCCGGGCGCCATTAACCGGATCTTAGGCGTGAGACACGCAGGTTGGGCCATCCCGCCCGACTCGGCCCCCTTTCCGGCACCGGAGGTTGCGATGCCCGATCCCGTTCCGCGCCTGTCCACGCCGCCGTCGCTGCCCGTGCCGGCCCTGAATGCCCTTCCGCTGCAAGGGGTCACCATCCTCGCGGTGGAAGACAGCCGTTTCGCATCCGAGGCGATCCGCCTGATGTGCCGGCGGACGGGCGCGCGGCTGCGGCGGGCCGAAACGCTGGCCGATGCGGGGCGGCACCTGCATGTCTATCGCCCCGATGCGGTGATCGTGGATCTGGGCCTGCCCGACGGCAGGGGAGAGGGGCTGATCCACCACCTGTCGCTGTCGCCGCGCCGCCCGGATCTGGTCCTGGGCATGTCGGGCGATGCGGGGGGGCGCGATATGGCGCTGCTGGCCGGGGCGGACGGGTTTCTGGAAAAGCCGCTGGCCTCGCTGGACGCCTTTCGTCAGGCATTCGCGGGGCTGATCCGCCTTCCCTTCGGGGAGGAGGACAGGGCCGTCCTGCCGCCGCCCGATCGGCTGGCGCTGCGCGACGACCTGCACCGCGCGGCGGGGCTGGTGGCGGCGGGGCCGGATGCGGTCGGCCGGCGGTATCTGCGCGGCTTTCTGGGCGGCATCGCGCGCGCCGCCGATGATCCCGTCCTGGCCGAGGCCGCCCGTGCCGCCGAGGGGCGAGAGGGGATGGACCGCCTGGCCCAGGTGCTGTCGCAACGGCTGAAAAAGGCGGCCGGGGATTTTCCGCGAGGCGAGATGCCGCTGTCCTGAGCGGGGGCAGGGGCCCTGCCGCGGCCCGCCCCTACAGCCCCGCCGCCCGCGCCTGTTCCTGCAACAGGGTCGAGACATGGGCGTCGAACCGTGCATCCGGCTGGCGCCCGCGCAGCGTGTCGGCCAGCGGATCGGGCGCGGTGATGCGGCTGCCCGACAATTGCTCCAGCACAGCATGTCCGCAAAAGGGGACGTGGACCTCGGAATAGCCGCCCTCATGCACCATGAGCAGGCGTCCGTCGCAAAGTGCGTCCGCGGCCTGCATGGTCAGGGCGGTCAGCGTGCGAAAGGTGTCGGCCGTGGCCAGCATCCGCCCCAGCGGATCGACGGCCGAGGCATCATAGCCGCAGGCGACCACGATGGCATCGGGGGCAAAGCGGCGCAGCGCGGGCAGGACCAGACGCTCCATCGCCTCGACATATCCGCTGTGCCCGGTGCCGGGCGGCAGCGGGATGTTCAGGTTAAACCCTTCGCCCGCGCCCCGGCCCCGGTCGGTCGCGGCGCCGGTGTCCAGCGGATAGTTCCGGTCCTGATGCAGCGAAATGGTCAGAACCTCGGGGTCTTCGTAAAAGATCGCCTCGGTTCCGTTGCCGTGGTGGACATCCCAGTCGACCACCGCCACGCGCCGAACCAGCCCCGCGGCCTGCGCGGCGCGGATGGCGATGGCGATATTGGCCAGCAGACAGAATCCGTTCGGAAAATCCGGCAGGCAATGGTGCCCCGGGGGGCGCGACAGGGCATAGGCGTTCCGGGCCCGCCCGGTCAGAACGGCCTGCAACCCCTCGACCGCCAGACCGGCGGACAGCGCGGCGATCTGGAACCCGCCGCGGCCAAAGGGGGTGCGCAGCCCCAGCTCGCCCCCGCCCGCATCGGACAGGCGGCGGAACTCGGCCAGATAGCTTTCGGGATGGACCCGGCGCAGGTCGTCCCACTCGGCAGGCGCGGCGCGCAGCGGCAGCAGATCGTCGATCAGGCCCGTCGCCTCGACCAGGTTCTTCAGCCGCCGCTTGGTCTCGGGGCTTTCGGGCAGCCCACCTGCCGCCAGCGGCTGCACCAGCCCGCCGACCGGCAGGGTAAAGGCATAGTTGCCGCCCGAATGCCAGAAACAGCGTTCGTCGGACAGAAAGGCGGTGGTCATGGCAAGCTCCCTCCCCTGGGTTGCGGTCAGGTTAGGCGCGCGCCACAGTGCTTGACCAGAGCTGAGATGCAAAGGGGCCGCCAGGATGCCGGGCAACGAAAACGGATGCGGGACAAAGGCCCGCGCAGACCGCGACCATGGATGAGTCCCCGGCAGATCGCGTTGCCGGGGCGCGGGGTGACTGGGCCGATCTGGCGGTGCCGGGTGCGGAATTTGCCCTGCGCGTCACCCCCGGCGCGCGGCGAAATGCCCTGACGATGGAAGGGCGGGCGATCCGCATCGCCGTGACCGCCCCGCCCGAGGATGGCAAGGCGAATGCCGCCGTCGCCGCCGCGCTGGCCCACGCGCTTGGAGTGGCGAAATCGCGGCTGACCCTGATCCGGGGGGCCACGGCGCGCGACAAACTTTTTCGACTGGACTGATCCCCCTCTTTCTGGACCTAAATATCCCGGGGGTCCGGGGGCTGGCCCCCGGTCCGTCGCGGACACCGGAAATGACTTTCAAGCCTTGACTCCTTTCCCGCCAGACGTTCCGATCCGCCCATGCCGCAGCGCCGCAATCCCCGCATCCTTGACCTGACGTCCGAACTGGTTGCCAGCATCGAATGCCCCTTGCCGAACCGTGACGACGAATCCGGCAAGGCGCGGCTGTCGGAGGCCGAATACGAACACCACGCCCGCGCCCTACTGGACCAGGGGCCGGACGGGCCGATCTGGCTGTTCGCCTATGGCTCGCTGATCTGGAACCCGGCTTTCGAGCATGACCACCATGTGATCGCCACCGTCCACGGCTATCGCCGGTCTTTCTGCATGGATCTGACCGGCTGGCGGGCGACACCGGAACAGCCCGGCCTGATGATGGCGCTGGACCGGGGCGGGGCCTGCACCGGGCTGGCCTATCGGCTGACCCCCGGCGACCGGCAGGCGCAGATGGTGCGCCTGTTGCAGCGCGAGGTGCCCTTTGCCGATGGCCTGCCCTGGGTGCGCTGGCTGAACGCGCGGGCGAAGGGCGACACATTTCGCGCGCTGGTGTTCTATGCCGCGCCGCGGGTCGATCCCGGCCGCTATCTGATACGCCTGGGCGAGGCGGAACAGGCCGACCGGCTGGCCATCGCCTGCGGGCACATGGGCAGCTGCGCCGCCTATCTGATGAACACGGTCCAGCATCTGGAACAGGCAGGCATCCACGACGCCTATTTGTGGCGGCTGCAAGGGATGGTGGCCGACAGGATCAGATCGGCCCCGCTTGCCGCGCCCCCTGCGACCGGCTAGGAACGGCAAAACCGTTTCGTCCGAGGAGGCCCCGATGCGTCTGTCCCGCTATTTCCTGCCCGTGCTGAAGGAAAACCCGGCCGAGGCGCAGATCGTCAGCCACCGCTACATGCTGCGCGCCGGTATGATAAAGCAGCAGGCGGCGGGGATCTATTCCTGGCTGCCGCTCGGCTATCGCGTGCTGAAGCGGATCGAGCAGATCGTGCACGAGGAACAGATCCGCGCCGGGCACATCCCGCTGCTGATGCCGACGCTGCAACCGGCCGACCTGTGGCGCGAATCCGGCCGCTATGACGACTACGGCCAGGAAATGCTGCGCATCAAGGACCGCCACGACCGCGACATGCTGTATGGCCCCACGAACGAGGAGATGATCACCGACATCTTCCGCAGCCATGTCAACAGCTACAAGGACCTGCCGCTGACGCTGTATCACATCCAGTGGAAGTTCCGCGACGAGGTTCGCCCTCGGTTCGGCGTGATGCGGGGCCGCGAGTTCCTGATGAAGGACGGCTACAACTTCGACGTGGACCGCGACGCGGCGCTGCACGCCTACAACCGCCACATGGTCAGCTATCTGCGCACCTATGAACGTATGGGCCTGACCGCCATTCCGATGCGCGCGGCCTCCGGTCCCATCGGCGGCGACAACACGCATGAATTCCTGGTGCTGGCCTCGACCGGCGAATCCGAGGTGTTCTATGACAGCGCCGTGACCGACCTGAAGCTGGGGAACCGCCAGATCGACTATGACGACCGCGCGCAGGTGGCCGCGGTCTGTCAGGAGTTCACGACGCTTTACGCCCGCACCGACGAAACCCACGATGCCGCACTGTTCGACCAGATCCCCGAGGATCGCCGCAAGGTCGGCCGCGGCATCGAGGTCGGACAGATCTTCTATTTCGGCACGAAATACTCCGAGGCGATGGGGGCCACGGTCGTCACCGCCGACGGCAGCCGCGTGCCGGTGGAAATGGGATCGCACGGGATCGGCGTGTCGCGACTGCTGGGCGCGATCATCGAGGCCAGCCACGACGACAAGGGCATCATCTGGCCCGAGGGCGTGACGCCTTTCCCGGTCGGCATCGTCAACCTGAAACAGGGCGATGCCGCGACCGACAGCGCCTGCGCCGCGATCTATCAGACGCTGATCGCCAAGGGGCTGGAGCCGCTTTACGACGACCGCGACGAACGTGCGGGGGCGAAATTCGCGACGATGGACCTGATCGGCCTGCCGTGGCGCATCACCGTCGGCCCGCGCGGACTGGCCACCGGCCGGGTGGAACTGACCAGCCGCGCGACGGGCGAGAGCGAGGAGCTGAGCCCCGAAGCCGCGGTGGCGAAGATCGAGGCGATCTACGCCGGACGCTGAGGTAAAAGGGGGCGGAACGCCCCCTTTTTCATGCGCAGATCAAAGGGGCACGGGGGCCGCGTCGACATCCGGCATCTGGTCCTTGGGATAGGCGCGCTGAAAGGCGCGGACAAGGATCACCACCGTCATGACGCTGGACAGGCTGCCCATAAAGACGAAGGCGGCGCTGTAGCCATAGGATGCTGCCTTTTCCATGTTCTGCGGCAAGAGTGGCCCAAGCACGAAGATATTCACGGCAATCAGCAGAAGCGTGTAAAGGCCCGGGAACAGCAGCAGCTGCATCGCGACGCGCAATCCCGTCTTGCGGCCCGCCTGCCACGCGCGGCCCGGCGACAGGGGCAGGGCGCTGGCGGTTGCGAGAAGGATCGTTCCGGCCGCCGACAGCAGCAACCACATCAGCGTCACACCGCCCAGCACGGTTGTGCCGAGCCTGATTGCCACCGCATCCGGGCCGTTGGGGATCAGCATGAACGCGGCGATGAGCGGCGGAAGGACCGCGACCGCGGTAAACAGCAGCGAGATCAGGACGAACCGCCCCATCCGCTCCTTCGGCAATGCCACCCCGGCGGGGGGCCTGACCTGTCCCAGCCAGTTGATCGGCATGCCGAACAGGATCTGCCGGTGCAGCGTATAGACGAGGATGCACTGGATCGCGAAGCTGCTGCCTTGGGACGTCTGGCCGATGAAGATATCTATCGCCGCCATCGCGGCCGCCAACAGCGCCAGCAGCCGCAAATTGTCGCGGATGGCGCGCAGGATGTGACGCGGCAGGCTTTCCATGCGTTTCCCGTGCTGAACCGTGCCTGCGAACACTAGGGCGAGGTCCGGCAGGATGACAAGCGCGTGATGCGTTCCCGATCCATGCCGAGGCGGGCCCGGGCGTCCATGCCGTCCATGACAGGCGACGGACCTGCCGGCAGCCCTGCATCGGCGGGGCGCGCCGCGATTCGTCGCTAAACCGCCGCGCGTTGCCGTGCGAGCGGGCTGTCTTTCGCCTTGTCGCGACATGATGCCCAGCCGGAGCATATCGGCAGGGGATTGCCGCCTTCACCCGGAAAGGGGCGCGGTCCCTTTCCTGCGGATCACGCGGCATTTCGCCTGCCTCAGCCCTCGGCGGAGCGAAGCAGAGGAGTGCCGCCACACCCTTTCATCGCGGACAAGGGCCCGCTGCCCGCTTTAGCGGCGGCGCAGCGAAGCCAGGCCCAGAACCGCCGTGGTCAGCAGGATGAAGGGCACGGGAGCGGGAACCGAGGAGGGCACATTGCCCCCACCGCCGCCGCCTCCGTTACCACCGCCACCTCCGTTACCGCCGGGCCAGCCGCCGCCCCCGCCGCCGGGCCAGCCCCCACCGCCGCCCCGTGTCAGGCTCGCGACATCGCCGGGCTGCGCGCCGTTCGTCCAGGCGGCCGGCACGGGTTGATACGAGGGGGTGTCAGAGTTGCTCCACCCCGTTCCGACGGCGCTGCCTTCCTTGACCAGATAGGCGACCGGGCAGGGCAACAGGCTGCACAGCGGCATCCCGAACAGCGCCGGCATATAGGCGCGCGTGACCGAGGCGATCGGCTCGGGAAAGCTGGCGGCAAGCCAGACCCGCTGCATCCCGGCCTGTTCACCCGGACCATAGCCCGCCGAGAAGCCGGAGATCAGATGTTGCGCCCGTCCGTCGGGCAGCAGATAGAAGGTCCAGCCGTCGAACAGGTCGGGACGCCGGACCAGCGCATCATGCAGCAGCGGCCCGTCGCCCAGATCGGCCGAGGGCAGCCTGTCGGAAATGTCCGAAATCGCCCGGATCAGCCGGTCGTCGTCGGTGTGTTGCGTAGGCTGCTGCGGCGCGGGCATCGAAACCCGGTCGTAGTCCTGCAACTGGAACACCGAGGCCAGGTCCATCGACAGGATATGCGACGACACAGGCGTCTGCGGATAAGCCGCGGGATAGACAACATCAGCCCTGACGGCCGAACTGGCGGCCAGAACTGCGAAACACGCAAGAACTGATTTACGCACGACTTCCCTCACTACAGCACGACGCATGACTGGCGGCGCCTGCTCCCTCGAAGTTTCACTTTGCCAGCTTCTTTTTGAACTGGCTATATTTACGCAAGGTTAATTCACCAAGTGTTGCGGGAAAGATCGTTTCTGTCTCTGCCACAACACAGGGCCGATCACGCGAACAGGGGTTGACCTGCCGCGCCGGCCTGCCCACTGTGCCCCGCCAAAAAACACCCCCCGGAGCAGCTCGTGAAAACCGCCCCCTTCGCGCCTTTCGAATGGATGATCGCCTGGCGCTATCTGCGGGCCAGGCGGGCCGAGGGCGGGGTCAGCGTGATGACCTGGATCAGCGTGATCGGCATTGCCCTGGCCGTATTCGCGCTGATCGCGACCATGGCGGTCCGCGCCGGGTTCCGCGCCGAATTCGTCAGCACCATCCTGGGGGCGAATGCGCATGTGACGGTCTATTCCGCCGGAACGGTCGACGAAAGCGGCCAGTTGCAGCGGGGATTTACCGATTACGCGGAACTGGCCGGCCGCATCGCCGCCGTGCCGGGTGTCACACGCGCGGCGCCCGTGGTGCGCGGGCAGGTGATGGCAACCGCCAACGGCACCAATTCCGGGCTGGAAATCTATGGCATGGCCGAGGCCGATGTCGCCACCGTGCCCAGCCTGACCGAAGGCGGCGACGACATGGGCGACCTGACCCGGCTGGGGCAGGGGATCGCTCTGGGTTCGGGCGTGGCGCGCGACCTTGGCGTCGGCGTGGGCGACAGGATCCGCATCATCTCGCCCGACGGGGTGAAGACCGCCTTCGGCACCAGCCCGCGGGTGAATGCCTATGAGGTGGTCTATGTCTTCACCACCGGCAGCCCCGACATCGACCGGACCCGCGCCTATCTACCCCTGGCCGAGGCGCAGGCCTTCTTCAACCGCGAGGATCGCGCCGACGAGATCGAGGTCATGGTGGACGACCCCGACCGGGTCGAGGATTACGAGGCGCCGCTTTTGGCCGCCGCCGGGCCGAATGCCATGCTGTGGACCTGGCGCGACAGCGCGGGCGCCTTCCTGCGCGCCCTGACGGTCGAGGACAACATGATGTTCATCCTGATGTCGATCCTGGTGCTGATCGCGGCGATGAACATCATCTCGGGGCTTGTGATGCTGGTCAAGAACAAGGGCCGCGACATCGGCATCCTGCGCACCATGGGCCTGACCGAAGGCGCGGTGCTGCGCATCTTCTTTCTGTGCGGGGCGATGACGGGCCTTGCCGGGACTGCCGCCGGAATCGCGGCGGGCTGTGCCTTTTCCCACTGGTTCACGCCGATCTTCGATTTCGTCAACTGGGTCGCGGGGGGCGGCGTCTGGGACCCCGAGGTGCGGCCGATCTATCACCTGTCCGCCCGGCTTCAGGCGCGCGACGTGGCATCGGCGGCGGCGCTGTCGCTGGTCCTGTCCTTTGTGGTCACGATCTTTCCGGCCCGTCGCGCCGCCCGCATGAACCCGGTGGAGGCCCTGCGCTATGAGTGAGCCGGTGCTGGTTCTGGAGGCGATTGAAAAGATCTACAACCGGGGCAGGCCCTCGGCGGTCGAGGTGTTGCGCGGCGCGGAGCTGAGCGTTGCGCGCGGCGAGGTGGTGGCGATGGTCGCGCCCTCCGGCGCGGGAAAGTCGACGCTTCTGCACATCGCCGGGCTGCTGGATACCGCGGACCGGGGCAGGGTGATCCTGTCGGGGCGCGACATGGGCGGCCTGCCCGACCGCGCCCGGACCGAGGCGCGGCGGGCCGATGTCGGCTTCATCTATCAGTTCCATCACCTTCTGCCGGAATTCACCGCGGCCGAGAACATCGTCCTGCCGCAGCTGGCGAACGGCATTCCCCGGCCGGCGGCCGAGGCGCGGGCGATGACGCTCCTGTCGCGGGTGGGGGTGGCGGCGCGGGCGGATCACCGACCGGCCGCCCTGTCCGGGGGCGAACAGCAGCGCGTCGCCTTCTGCCGGGCGCTTGCCAACGGGCCGAAGCTGCTGCTGGCGGACGAGCCGACGGGCAACCTGGACCCCGCGACCTCGGATCAGGTGTTCGGCGCGCTGATGGAGCTGGTCCGCGAAACCGGCCTGTCGGCGCTGATCGCCACGCACAACATGGAACTGGCGCATCGGATGGACAGGGTGGTGCGGCTGGAAAAGGGGCGGATCGCGCCAGGGTGACGGTCACATGGACATCCGGCTGTCCGGATGTTTGACCCCGATCCCCCCGGCCTGCGGGCCCGACCTTCACCCTGGCGCTTGTGGCGGCACAGGCGCGTCGTCTAGGCTGCACCCCGCAACGAGTGACGGAGATTGCCTTGAACCCGCCTGAAACTGCCGCCAGAGACGTTGCCGCGATTGCCGTGCCGCTGGCCGGGGTGCCGATCCTGGTCGTCACGCGCTTTTCCTTTGTCGGGCAGTCCGGCTGGCAGGGCGAGGCGTCGCGCGATGCCGATCTTCTGTTCCAGCCCGACCGGTTGCGGCGGCGGCTGGCGCTGTTCTCCTCGATCACGCTGCCTTCGCTGGCCCTGCAGACGAGCCGGGACTTCCGCCATGTGATCCTGACCAGCGACCGCCTGCCAGACCGGGCCATGCAGGATCTGCAAACGGCCTGCATCGAAGCCTATGGCGATGGCGCGCGTTTCGACATCCTCGCCCGGCCGCCATCGCTGGCCCGCCGTCCGTTGCGCAACTATATGGAGACAGGCTTCCCCGGCCAGACCGTGGCGCAGGTTGTGCTGGATGACGACGACGGGCTGTCGGTCGATTTCATCGGCCTGCTGCGGCAGGATCTGGCGATGCTCGAGGCCGAACGGCCCGCGATGCAGACGGAACTTCCCTATTTCCTGTCCTATCCGCTGGGCTATGGGCTGGTGTTCGCAGAGGACGGCGGTGCCGAGGTCTACAGCCACCGCTATCCGTTCATCAACGCAGGGCTGACGATGATCGGCACACCGAACGGCAAGAACATCCTTGGCATCAACCATCTGGCCGCGCCGCGCAAGTTCGGTGCCCGGCTGGTGCGGCGGCGGCGGATGTTCCTGCGCTCGGTCCACGGGTTCAACGATTCCCGCGTTTCGCCGACCGAACGCTGGCAGGCGCTGCCCGACTGGCGGGCCGACGACGACCTGCGGACCCGCTTTCCCTATGTGCTGACCGCCGCGGGCTGAGGGTCCGGGACGAACGCCTGCCGATCACCGGCGGCAAAACCCTTCTCCTCCTCCCTTCATCTTGGCGCAAATACCCTGCGGGGAGGACCGGAGGGGTGCAAAACCCCTCCGGGGCCGGGCGGAGGAGGCCGCCGCTTCCGGACCGCTATAGGTCGCGCAACACCTCTGCCGCGATTTGATAGCTGCGGATGCGCGCCTCGTGGCTGTGGATCTGGCTGGCCAGGATCACCTCGTCGGGGTGCAGCCGCTCGAACCAGCCCTTGAAGGCGCGCCGCAGGCTGTCGGGCGCCCCCGTGGCCGAACAGGCCAGCGCGCGGCTGACGCCCATCCGCACCTCGGGCGGGATCTGCGTGTCGACATCCCTTGCCGGCGGCGGCAGCTTGCCGGGCTGGCCGGTCCGCAGCCGGGCAAAGGCCTGCTGCATCGAAGTGCGCAGATAGATCGCCTCGTCATCGGTATCGGCGGCAAAGACGCCCATGCCCATCATGAAATAAGGCTCGGACAGGAATTGCGACGGCCGGAAGGTGCGGCGATAGGTTTCCGCCGCCTCTTCCAGGAAGTCGGGGGCGAAATGGCTGGCAAAGGCATAGGGCAGCCCCAGATAGGCCGCCAATTGCGCGCCGTAAAGCGACGATCCCAGGATCCAGACAGGCACGCCCGTCCCTTCGCCCGGAAAGGCCTGGATCTGAGCACCGGGGCGTGTCTGGAAATATTCGATCACCTCCACCACGTCCTGCGGGAAGGTATCCTCGCCGGACATGTGCCGGCGCAGGGCGCGGGCCGTCGCCATGTCGGTGCCGGGCGCGCGCCCCAAGCCCAGGTCGATCCGGCCGGGGTAAAGCGTCGCCAGCGTGCCGAACTGTTCGGCGATCACCAGCGGCGAATGGTTCGGCAGCATGATGCCCCCGGCGCCGACGCGGATCGTCCGGGTCGCCGCGGCGACATGGCCGATGACCAGCGCCGTCGCCGCGCTGGCTATTCCGGGCATATTGTGATGCTCGGCCAGCCAGTAGCGGTGGTATCCCATCGCCTCGGCCCGCTGCGCCAGATCGCGGGTATTGGCCAGCGCCTGGCCGGCATCGCTGCCTTCTGGGACGGGGGCGAGATCGAGAATCGAATGGCGCATGACGGTGCCTTTCCGGGCGGGGCAATTTCGGTTTCCCTGCCGATATGGGGCGCAACCCCCCGGATTTCCAGCGTTTGCGACGCGCTTGCCGCATTGCGGCACCCAGAGTATAAGCGCGCTTCTGTGCCACTGCTCGGTGCGCGAACATGACAGATCAAACGGCCCCCGCCGATGCCGAAACGGGGGACCACGGAACCGGCCGCAGCCCCATGTGGCTTCTGGTGCTGAGTTCCATCGGTGTCGTCTATGGCGACATCGGCACCAGTCCGCTTTACGCCTTGCGGGAATCCCTCCATGTCGCCGCGCGCGGCGGGCTGGAGGCAGAAGAGGTCGTGGGCGTCGTCTCGCTGCTGATCTGGACGATCTTCGTGATCGTGACGCTGAAATACGTCATCCTGATCCTGCGCGCCGACAACAATGGCGAGGGGGGCACCCTGTCGCTGGTGGCGCTGGCGCAGCGCGCGGTCGGGCGGCGCACGCCGCTGATCCTGGCGATCGGGGTGCTGGGGACGGCGCTGTTCTTCGGCGATGCGATCATCACGCCGGCGATTTCCGTGCTGTCCGCGGTCGAGGGGCTGGAACTGGTCGCCCACGGGTTTACCCCCTATGTGATCCCGCTGACGCTGGTGATCATCACCGGCATCTTCATCGTGCAGAAGCATGGCACCGATGCGGTGTCACGGTTCTTCGGGCCGATCATGGTGCTGTGGTTCGGTGTCATGGCGGTGCTGGGGCTGATCCATATCGGCGACGAGATGTCGATCCTGCGGGCGCTGAACCCCTGGCACGGCATCTATTACGTCGGCCATCACGGGCTGAACGCCCTGCCCGCCATGGGGGCGGTGTTTCTGGCCGTCACCGGGGTCGAGGCGCTTTATGCCGACATGGGCCATTTCGGCCGCCGCCCGATCCGCATCGCGTGGAGCGCGGTCGTCGCGCCCGCCCTGACGCTCAGCTATCTGGGGCAGGGGGCGCTGGTGCTGGCGCATCCCGAAACCGCCGAAAACCCGTTCTTTCTTCAGGCACCCGAATGGGCCTTGCTGCCGCTGGTCGTGCTGGCGACCGCGGCGACGGTCATCGCGGCACAGGCGGTGATCTCGGGCGCCTTCTCGATGGCGCAGCAGGCCGTGCAGCTGGGGCTTCTGCCGCGGCTGACGATCCAGCATACGTCCGAGACGCAGCGCGGGCAGGTCTATCTGCCCGGCATCAACCGGCTGCTGTTCGCGGGGGTGATCATCCTGGTGCTGTCCTTTGGCAGCTCGGCCCGGCTGGCGGCGGCCTATGGCATCGCCGTGACCGGCACGATGATCACCACGACGATCCTTTCCGCGGTGGTGTTCCGGCGCAGCTGGAACTGGCCGTGGTGGGCGCTGTGCCTTGTGTCGCTGCCGCTGTTCCTGTTTGAAAGCGCCTTCCTGATCGCCAACCTGCAAAAGGTGCTGGATGGCGGCTGGCTGCCGCTGGCGCTGGCCGCGGCCGTGGGCGTGCTGGTGTGGATCTGGGTGCGGGGCACGGCGCATGTGCTGGCCAAGTCGCGCGTCGGCGCCGTGTCGATCGAGACGCTGGTGCATTCGCTGGCCAAGTCTCAGCGTCTGGCCGAAGCGCCGGGAACGGCGGTCTTCCTGACCTCGGATTCCGAAATGGCCCCTTCGGCGCTGATGCACAACCTCAAGCACAACCATGTGCTGCACCGGCAGAACTATATCGTGACGGTCAGCGGCTCGACCATGCCCTATGTCCCGGATTCCGAGCGGGTGACGCTGGAACGCCTGTCCGACCGTTTCGCCCGGGTGCGGATGACCTTTGGCTATATGGAACAGCCGAACGTCCCCAAGGCGCTGGCCCTGACCCGCAAGATGGGCGAGAAATACGATATCATGACCACCTCGTTCTTCCTGAACCGGCGCAGTTTCCGCGCGGCGGCCAAGGGGCGGATGCCGCATTGGCAGGAACGGATCTACATCACCCTGACCAAGCTGGGGGCGGATGCGACCGACTTCTACCAGTTGCCCACCAACCGTGTGGTCGAGATGGGCCAGCAGCTGGCCATCTGAACCGGCGGCGCGCAGCCCGGCTTTCGGGCCGGGCGGCTAGGGCGCGAGGAAGGTGATGTCGCTGCGCGCGGCGATGCGGGCGACATCCTGGTAATACGCCTCGGTCAGGGCATCGACGCTGTCCTGCGTCCAGCCGGGCAGATCCGCCGGTGCCCTGTTCGCGCCCGGCAGAACGTATTTATCCAGAAAGGCCGCGGCGATCTGGCGTCGCTGTATCGCGCTGCCCGGCGGACGGCTGGCCAGATAGGCGCGCATCCGGGCCAGCCCGTCCCTGGACAACAGCATGGCCAGCAGGTCGTCCGCCCCCTCCAGCGCGGTATCGGGGTCATGACCGCTGACCGCCTGCAACACGTCGGGCCAGATCAGCGGCGTATCCTCGTCGCACCAGACGGTCAGGGGGACATCGGGGTTTTCCTCGCGCACCCGGTCGATCACATCGGACCAATAAAGCTCGCCCGTATCCAGAGCGCCCAGAAACTCGTCATAGCTGCGGTCCTTCTGGCGGGCGAACAGCGCGGGCAGGAACCCGGCTAGATTGCGGATGCCGATGTGGAATTCCGCCCGATGGTCGGGAAAGATCTGCTGGAACGCGCGGACCCGCTCGGCCGCGGCATGGTAGAGCGTTCCCTTCAGCACCCATTGCGGAAAGCTCAGAAAGTTTTCCCATGACAGGACCATCCGGCGCGGCGTGTCGGATTGCAGGATCTGTTCCAGCACCATGGCCTGCGTTTCGGCCGAGGCGGTCTGCCCCTTCAGCTGTATCGCCGTATCGCGCAGCAGGTTGCGATAGCGCGCCGGCCCCGGCACCGCGATTCCCTGCCGGGTCAGAAGTTCGCGGTTGCGCAACAGGCATTTCAGCAGACGCTCCTCGTCGGTGCAATGCGCGCCGAGGTGATAGACGATTTCCATGGACTGCCCGGCCTGCCAAGGGTTTCTTTTGCCGTGAATATAGGGAGTTTTGCGCAGGACGGAACCCGTTTCGGCCCCGGCATTGCGCGACCCTGCCGAAGGTGCTAGAGCCGTCGTCGCCCAAAAAGGCGCCGCGTTAGCTCAGCTGGTAGAGCAACCGCCTTGTAAGCGGTAGGTCGTCCGTTCGATCCGGACACGCGGCACCATCACACCCGCAAAAGCCGCACGAACAGCGTTTCCAGATAGTCCTCCGCCTCGGCAAAGGGATCGTGGCCGGGGCCAAGAACGGCGCGCACCTGGGTGTCGAAATCGGCATAATGCTGGGTCAGCGCCCAGATCGAAAAGATCAGATGCACGGGATGGACGCGCGCGATCCGCCCCTCGCGCATCCAACGGTCCAGCACGGCGGCCTTTTCATCCACCAGATCCTTCAGCGGCCCTTCGATGGCCGCGCGCATCCGCGGCGCGCCTTGCACGATCTCGTTCGCGAACAGCCGGCTTTCGCGGGGAAAGTCGCGCGACAGGTCCAGCTTGCGACGGACATAGGCCATGATCTCGGCCACCGGCTCGCCTTCCGGGTTCATCGCGCGCAGCGGGTCCAGCCAGGTGTCCAGCAGCCGCGACAGCAGCGCGGTATGGATCGCCTCTTTCGAGGGGAAGTAATACAGCAGGTTCGGCTTCGACAGATCCGCCGCCGCGGCGATGCGGTCCAGCGTCGCGCCGCGGAACCCTTCGGCGGAAAACACCTCCAGCGCGGCCTCCAGAATGGCCTCGCGGTTCTTCGCCTGTATCCTTGTGCGCGGTCTGCTCATCATCCCCGGTCCAGGGTCGCGGACGGACCAGCCCGCGCCGCAATCGTGTGCGCTTTCTGGCCCGGATCGACGCAGGATGCAAACCTGTCATGTCCGCCCTTTTGCTGCATTGACTGCCGCCGCGGCAATGCTAGCCTGCGCCGCAGTTTGATCAAATCCGACCGCCGCTAAGGCGGCCCAACCGGGAGACCCCCATGGCCCTCGACCGCAAGCCCGCCCCGAACGACCTGAACGCCTTCTGGATGCCGTTCACCGCCAACCGCCAGTTCAAGAAGGCGCCGCGGATGCTGGTCGGTGCCAAGGACATGTTCTACTACACCGCCGACGGACGGCAGGTGCTGGACGGAACGGCGGGCCTGTGGTGCTGCAACGCGGGCCATTGCCGCCCGAAGATCACCGAGGCCATCGCGAAACAGGCGGGCGAGCTGGACTATGCCCCCGCCTTCCAGATGGGCCACCCGGTCGCCTTTGAACTCGCCAACCGTATTATCGACATCGCTCCCAAGGGGATCGAGCATGTATTCTACACGAACTCCGGCTCGGAAAGCGTTGAAACGGCACTGAAACTCGCCATTGCCTATCACCGGGCGCGGGGTGAGGGCGCGCGCACCCGGCTGATCGGGCGCGAACGCGGCTATCACGGCGTGAACTTCGGCGGCATTTCGGTCGGCGGTATCGTGAACAACCGCAAGGTGTTCGGCACCCTGCTGGCCGGGGTGGATCACCTGCCGCACACGCATCTTCCCGCGCAGAACGCCTTCAGCAAGGGCCAGCCGGAACATGGCGCGAACCTGGCCGACGATCTGGAACGGATCGTCGCGCTGCACGGCGCGGAAACCATCGCCGCCGTGATCGTCGAGCCGATGGCGGGGTCCACCGGCGTGCTGCTGCCGCCCAAGGGCTATCTGGAAAAACTGCGTGCGATCACCAGGAAGCACGGCATTCTTCTGATCTTCGATGAAGTGATCACCGGCTTCGGCCGTCTCGGCTCGGCCTTTGCCGCGCAACATTTCAACGTGCTGCCCGACATGATGACCACGGCCAAGGGCCTGACCAACGGCGTGATCCCGATGGGCGCGGTGCTGACCACGGCCGATGTTCACGACGCCTTCATGCAGGGCCCGGAGCATATGATCGAGCTGTTCCACGGCTATACCTATTCCGGCAACCCCATCGCCTCGGCCGCCGGGATCGCCACGCTGGACACCTACAAGGAAGAGGGGCTGTTCGAGCGCGCCGCGGAACTCGCCCCCTATTGGGAAAATGCGCTGCATTCGCTGCGTGGCACCCGCCACGTCATCGACATCCGCAACATGGGCCTGATCGGTGCGATCGAACTGGAACCCATCGCGGGCGAACCGACCAAGCGCGCCTTCAACGCCTTCCTCAAAGCCTATGAAAAAGGCATCATGATCCGCACCACCGGCGACATCATCGCCATGTCGCCGCCGCTGATCATCGAGAAATCCCATATCGACCAGCTGATCGGCACGTTGAAAGAGGTGCTCGACACGCTCGAATAAGGATGGCGGACCAACAGGGACAGCCCGGCGACGGGGCAGAACGAAAGACCGCCCCGTCCCCCACGATCTACCCTGTTCCCTTCATCCTCTTTGCATAAATATCCTCGGGGGTCCGGGGGCAGACAGCCCCCGGCGGCCCGCACCAAGCCAAAGGCCTGCCAGATGCGCCCGACCTGCACCGCCACCACCCTGATCGACGACGCCCGCGTCCGCGTCACCCGTTTCGACTTCGTGCGGGGCGCGGAAACCGGCTGGCACCGGCACGGGCATGATTATGTGATCACCGCGATCACCGATTGCCCGATGCTGATCGAAATGCCCGACGGCAGCACGAAAACCACGCTTGTCCCCGCCGGCACCGCCTATCGCCGCGACGAAGGGGTGGAACACAATGTCATCTGCGACGGCGAGGCGATGAGCTTCGTCGAGGTCGAGCTGAAATAGCGGAACCCTGACCCGCCTTGCCGCGTTCCCCCGTGAAGGGAAGGGGCAGAAGCATGGCGAAACCAGCGTGACGATCACTGACAGGATCTGTCTGATCGCCAATCCCGGCTCCGGTCGCAACAGCCGCGATGCCGAGGCGATCCACCGCGCCCTCGACAGCTTCGGGCCGCGGGCCGAATTGCGCGAATGGTCCGAGGGCCAAAGTCTTGAGGCGACGGTGAAACAGGCTCTTGCCGATGGCTTCGGCACCCTCGTGGCGGCCGGGGGCGACGGCACGGTCATGGGCGTCGCGCAGGCGATGACGGCCGCGAATGCGCCGCGCCGGCGGATGGCGGTTCTGCCTCTGGGCACCTTCAACTACTTCGCCCGCGGCCTCGGCCTGCCCGAAGACCCCGAGGCCGCCGCGCAGGCCATCCTTGGCGGCAGCGTCCGGCCCATCTCGGTCGGCACGGTGAATGGGCAGGTGTTCCTGAACAACGCCAGCCTCGGCATCTACCCCTCGATCCTCAAGGCGCGCGAGGCGGTCTATGAACGCTTTGGCCGCCGCCGCCTCGCCGCGCACTGGTCGGTGATCAAGACCTTCCTGCGATTCCAGCACCCGATGCAGGTGACGGTCACGGCCGACGGTCAATCGCACGATCATCGCACCCCGCTGATCTTCATCGCGCGGTCGGCCTTTCAGCTGGACTCCTTCGGCCTTCATGGCGCGCAGGACATCTCGGATGACAGGTTCGCGATGTTCATCGCACGTGACGGCGGGCGGGCGGCCCTGTTCCGCCTGGCCTGGCGGCTGATCCGCCGGCGGATCGAGGTGGGGCGCGACGTGGACTATATCGCCGCCCGCGACATCGTGATCGAGACGCGCATGGCCAAGCCGCTCGTCGCCTTCGATGGCGAGAAAAGCCGGATGCGCGCCCCGCTGACCTTTCGCATCCTGCCCGATGCGCTGGACATCGTTGTGCCCGACAGCCCGGACCCCGCGGCGTGAGGCGCATCGTCCACCTGTCCGACCTGCATTTCGGCAGCACCTCTCCCCGGCTCCTGGACCCGCTGGTCGAGGAGGTGGCACGCCTTTCCCCCGATCTGGTGGCGATCTCGGGCGATTTCACCCAACGGGCGCGTCCCTGGCAGTTCGCCGAGGCGCGGGCCTTTCTGGACAGGATCACCGCCCCCGTGCTCTGCGTGCCGGGCAATCACGACACGCCGCTGGACAACCTTTTCCTGCGGCTGTTCAACCCCTGGGGCCGCTATCGCCGCCATATCGACCCCGATCTGGAGCCGGTCTTTGCCGACGCGGAGCTTCTGGCTGTCGGGGTGAACACCGTCAACCGTTTCGCCTGGCAGCAGGGGCGGTTATCGCGGCGCACGCTGTCGCGGCTGCTCGATGCCTTCGGGCAGGACGACGGGCGCTGTCGGATCGTGGTCTGCCATCATCCGCTGGAACATCTGCCCGGAACCGCCAAGGCGCCCACCCGCGGGGCGGGACGGGCCTTGCAGGCGCTGCACCATTGCGGGGCGGACATCGTTCTGTGCGGCCATGTCCATACCGTTCACCACGCGCCCTTCACGGCGGCGCCAGGCGTCCTTTTCGTTCAGGCGGGAACCGGGCTTTCCAGCCGCCTGCGCGATCAGGAAAACAGCTTCAACCTGCTGGAGATCGACCGGGACGAAGCCCGCCTGACCGCCATCGCCGCGGGCGAGGCGGCCCGATTCCGTCCGCTGGAGACTGCCCTGTTCCGCCAGCAGGCCGAGTGCTGGCGCCGCGCCTGACGGTTGCGTGAACCCGGCTGCACGCGGCGCGGCGATCTGCTAGACTGCGCCCCAAACGCCCCCGCCAGAGGGGCCGGACCGAGCAGGAGCTTCGACATGCGCATCGCGCCGGCGATCATCTTTGCCCTGCTGGGGGCCGCCGCACAGGCGGGCGATCTGGTCGACTGCCAGACCTCGATCCGCGGGCAAGCGCTGCATTTCGTCTATGACCCCGCGGTGCCCGCCCTGCGCGACAGCCGGTCCTGGCGCGAACGGAACTTCGGCGACTGGGGCGCGGTCAGTTGTCCCGGACTGGTGACGCTGCGGGCGATGACGCCGGAACTGGACGATGCGGGCCGGGCGCCATTCTGCCTGCAATGGGACCGCCGGGCCGGAACCTACATCGGCTATGCCGAGGGCGAGCGCGATGCCTGGCTGGGCTGCCAGACGCCCTCCCGCAGCTTTTGCGAGCGGGTGAACGGCTCGCGGCAGGCGGCAGGCCAGATCGCGGGGCAGGCGCTGGACATGGCGCAGGTCATGACGCGCGGGGGGCTGGCGCTGTCGCAGCATCCCTCTGGCGCCATGGTGCTGAACGGACCGGGCCGTGCCGTGGGCGACCAGCTGGCCGCATTCGGGGCTTCGGCGCTGGCCGGGGTCTCCTCGCCCGCGGTGATGGCCGGGGTTGCGGTGACGGCGGTGGCGGTCGGCGGCGCGGTCTATGTCTGCTCGGACGAGGGTGCCGAAGGCGCGGCGGTAGAGGCTGCGGCACCGACCCGGATGAAGGACGGGGCCGAGGTGACGGGCCTGCCCGGTGCCGATCTGCTGGGGGCGGATCTGCCGGTGGGGACAGAACCCGCGCCGCCCGTTCCCGCCGCCGACTGAGGCATGTGAACCTTCCGCAGCAAAGGGGCGACGGATGGACCTGAACCAGATCACCCTCGATGTGCGCGACCTGGGCGAATCCCTGGCCTTCTATCGCCTGCTCGGGCTGCGGTTAATCGTTCTGTCGCCGGAAAACGGCTATGCGCGGTTTGAACTGCCTTCCGGCTCGACCACCTTGTCCCTGCATGAAACACCCGCGGCGGTGGCGGCAGGCGCTGCGCTCTATTTCGAGGTCGAGGATGTGGACCGCCGCCATGCCCTGTTGCAGGCGGCAGGCGTGGTCTTCGACACCATGCCCGCCGATCAAGACTGGCGCTGGCGCGAGGCCTGGTTCCGCGACCCGACGGGCCACCGGCTCTGCCTGTTCCACGCCGGACCCGACCGGCGCTTTCCACCCTGGCGGCTGGGAAGCTGAATCAAACCGGCCCCCCCTTCATCTTGGCCCAAATACCCTGCAGGGAGGTCCGGAGGGGTGCAAAACCCCTCCGGGGCCGGGCAAGGGCGCGAACCTCAGCCCTTCAGGATCGACCGGCCCGCATATTCCGCGGTTTCGCCCAGCATTTCCTCGATGCGGATCAGCTGGTTGTATTTCGCCAGCCGGTCCGAGCGGGCCAGCGAGCCGGTCTTGATCTGCCCGCAGTTGGTGGCGACCGCCAGGTCGGCGATGGTCGCATCCTCGGTCTCGCCCGAGCGGTGGCTCATCACGTTGGTATAGCGGGCGCGATGCGCCATCTCGACCGCTTGCAGCGTCTCGGTCAGGGTGCCGATCTGGTTGACCTTGACCAGCATCGAATTGGCGCAGCCGCGCGCGATGCCTTCGGCCAGACGTTTCGGGTTGGTCACGAACAGGTCGTCGCCCACCAGCTGGATCTTCGATCCCAGCGTTTCGGTCAGCAGCTTCCACCCCTCCCAGTCGTCTTCGGCCATGCCGTCCTCGATGGAAATGATCGGATAGTCGCCGCACAGCCCGGCCAGATATTCGACATTCTCGATGGAGGTCAGGGATTTCCCCTCGCCCTTCATCTCATACCGGCCATCGCGGAAATATTCGGTCGAGGCGCAGTCCAGCGCCAGATAGATGTCTTCGCCGGGCCGGTAGCCCGCCTTTTCGATGGCCTTCAGGATGAAGTCCAGCGCCGCGCGGGTGGACGAGATGTTGGGGGCAAAGCCGCCCTCGTCGCCGATGCCGGTCGACAGGCCGGCGGCCGACAGCTCTTTCTTCAGCGTGTGGAAGACTTCCGACCCCATGCGCACCGCGTCGCGGATGTTGTCCGCGCCGACCGGCATGATCATGAATTCCTGGATGTCGATCGGGTTGTCGGCATGTTCGCCGCCGTTGATGATGTTCATCATCGGCACGGGCAGCACACGGGCCGAAGTGCCGCCGACATAGCGGAACAGCGGCTGGCCGGTGAATTCCGCCGCGGCCTTGGCCACGGCCAGCGACACGCCAAGGATGGCGTTGGCGCCCAGACGGCCCTTATTGGGCGTGCCGTCCATCTCGATCATGGTGCGGTCGATGCCGACCTGTTCGGTGGCGTCGAAGCCCACGATTTCTTCGGCGATCTCGCCGTTGACGGCGGCCACCGCCTCCAGCACGCCCTTGCCCAGATAGCGCGACTTGTCGCCATCGCGCTTTTCCACCGCCTCATGCGCGCCGGTCGAGGCGCCCGAGGGCACGGCCGCGCGGCCCATGGCGCCGCTTTCCAGCACCACGTCCACCTCGACGGTGGGGTTGCCGCGGCTGTCGAGGATCTCGCGGGCGTGAATGTCGATGATCGTGCTCATGGGGTCCGTTTCCTCCACATGGGTTCGGGGCCGTCTTACCCTGCGGAATGTGACAGGAAAAGGTCGGCTGGCGCGATCAGCGCGGAACGGCCCGATTTTTCCGCTGCCGCGCCACCATCCGTTCGCGCGCCAGCGTATAAAGCCCGGTTCCGATCACCAGGGCCGACCCGATCAGCGTCGCCGTATCGGGCACCTCGGCAAACAGGAACAGCGCGATGATCATCGCAAAGGGCAGACGGACATAGCGGAACGGCGTGACGACCGCCACCTCGCCCATGCGGGCGGCGCCGATCACCATTGTATAGCCCACGGTGGCGCAGAGGATGATGCCCGTCAGGATGCCCCATTGACCCAGCGACGGGGTTATCCAGCCGCCCTGCACCTGCATCATGACCACGCCCAGCACCGTCAGGCAGGCATTGGCGGCAAAACCCAGCTGCATCGTGCCCAGGCTGGTCGGGATGCGGCGGGTGAAAAGCTCTCTCATCGCCAGGGTGACGGCACTGACCAGCGCCAGGATCGCCGCGGGGCGGAACCCTTCGGCACCGGGGCGCAGGATGATCATCACCCCCAGAAAGCCGATGCTGATCGCCGTCCACCGCCGCCAGCCGACCTTTTCGCCGAAAAAGATCGCGGCCGCGGCGGTGATGATGATCGGCGTCGCCTGCAACATCGCCGCCGTCATCGACAGCGGGATCAGCGCCAGCGCGGTGACATAAAGGATGGTGTTCACCACCTCGGTCAGGCTGCGCATCAGCGGAAGCCCCGTCCAGACCGCGCGGGCAAACGGCTTTTCGCCGCGCACCTGCGCCATCAGGCCAAAGAACACCGTGCCGAAGGCGCAGTTGACCAGCACCATCTGCCCGGTGGGCAGATCCGACGAGCCGAGCTTGAGCAGCGCATCTTCCATGGCGAACAGCGCCATCGACGCGATCATCAGCAGGATGCCGGTCACGTTGTGGCGCGCGCCGGTCAGATATTCGACTTGCGCGGTCATTTCGCGGCCTTTTTCAGCGGCACGGCCAGCAGTTCCAGCCGATGCCCGATCAGCCGGTATCCCAGCCGGGCGGCGATCTTTTCCTGCAAGACCTCGATCTCGGGGTCGACGAATTCGATCACCTCGCCGCTGGTCACGTCGATCAGGTGGTCGTGGTGGTCACGTTCGGCATCCTCATAGCGCGCGCGGCCGTCGCCGAATTCCAGCCGGTCAAGGATGCCCGCTTCCTCGAACAGTTTCACCGTGCGATAGACCGTCGCCAGCGAGATCTTGGGATCGGCGGCCGAGGCGCGGGCATACAGCTCCTCGACATCGGGGTGGTCGGTCGCCTCGCCGATGACGCGGGCGACGGTGCGGCGCTGGTCGGTCATGCGCAGGCCCTTGGCCTCGCAACGCGCGATGATGTCGGACATGGCCCGCATCCCCCCCTTTTTCCGGCTTTCGCCGCGCGTTTACGCGATCCGCCCTGCGCCTGCCAGCCCTTTCCCGCGTTGACTTTGCCCGCACCGCCCGCGACGAGGGGGGAGCAAGGGCACGGGGGGGGGCGGAATGCGCAAGGCGCGGCTGGACGGAACGGGGCTGGGGGTGGTGGTCGGCGTCACCCTGCTGCTGGCCATCAACCAGATCGTGGTGAAAGAGGCGAACCGCGGCTTTCAGCCGGTGTTCTTTGCGGGCCTGCGGTCGGTTCTGGCGACGGGCTTTGTCTGGGCCGCGCTGCGGCTGCGGGGGCGGGGGCTGGTCTTGCGGCGGCAGGATGTGTTGCCCGGCCTGCTGATCGGCGCGGTCTTCGCGCTGGAGTTCATGGGGCTGTTCCTGGCCATCGACCTGACGGCGGTGGGGCGGGCCTCGGTCATCTTCTATTCGATGCCGGTCTGGCTGGGGCTGCTTGCGCATTTCTTCCTGCCGGGCGAAAGGCTGAACGCCCTGCGCGGCGCCGGTCTGCTGCTGGCCTTTGCGGGCACGGCCATGGCGATCCTGTCGCGCCCCTCGGGCGGCGCGGCGAACCTGGCGGGCGATCTCTGGGCGCTGACGGGGGCGGTGTGCTGGGCGCTGACCGCGTTCATCGCGCGCAGATCGTCGCTGGCCGGGGCAGGGCCGGAGATGCAGCTGTTCTGGATGGTGCTGGTGTCCGGCCCGATCCTGGTGGCCGTGTCGCCGCTGTTCGGCCCGCTGCTGCGCGAGATCCAGCCGGTCCACTGGGCCTATCTGCTGTTCCAGGCGGGAATCGTCGTGACCGGCGGCTTTGTCGCCTGGCTGTGGCTTCTGTCGGTCTATCCGGCGGCCACGGTGGCCAGCTTTTCCAGCCTGACCCCGGTGTTCGCGATTCTCCTCGGCCATGTGCTTTATGGCGAACCGTTGACCCCAGCGCTGCTGGTCGCGGTCGCCTTGATCGCCACCGGCATCGTGCTGGTCAACCGGCGCGGCTGATCCGCACAGGCCCGGCAGCCCTTCATCCGCCGTCGCAGCAAGCCCGCCGAAGCCCGCGCCGCCTTGGGAATTTTCGCCGCTTTTCGCGTGACACCTGAAGTTATCCACAAGGTTATCCACTGCCTGCGCATATGGCAGAGTTTTCCCACGCCTGCGAAAATCCGGTGGGTAACTGTCGAATCCAGTTGAATGGATCACAATCTTGCGACAGGTTGATGTGGTTGGCGGAAAGACCACCATATCTAGGGGCCGCGTCAACGGCGAGCAGATCATCCCTCGACACAGCGCAAAGCTTTTGCGCGGCCACGTCCGGTCATGCGGGCAGGGGAAGGTGTTTCTGTGCGCGATCGAAGGAACGGGAACAATCGGCGGCGTCAGACCGCCTTGCAAAAGGGACCAAGGGGGCAAGATGAGGATCGAGCGCAAGTTCACCACCGAAACGACCGGCGCCTATGGGGCGATGGCCTTTACCACCGCCACCTCGGAAATCCGCAACCCGGACGGCAAGGTCGTGTTCCGCAACGATGCGGTCGAGGTGCCCGAGGGGTGGAGCCAGGTCGCCTCGGACGTGCTGGCGCAGAAATACTTCCGCAAGGCCGGCGTGCCCGCCCGGCTGAAGCGTGTCCGGGAAAAGGGTGTGCCCGACTTCCTGTGGCGGTCGGTCCCCGATGACGAGGCGCTGGCAACCCTGCCGGAAGGCGAACGCTTTGGCGGCGAAACCTCGGCTCGGCAGGTGTTCGACCGGCTGGCCGGCACTTGGGCCTATTGGGGCTGGAAGGGCGGCTATTTCACCACCGAATCCGACGCCCGCGCCTATTACGACGAGATGCGCTTCATGCTGGCCCGCCAGATGGCGGCGCCGAACAGCCCGCAATGGTTCAACACCGGGATGCACTGGGCCTATGGCATCGACGGCCCCGGCCAGGGGCATTTCTATGTCGATTACAAGACCGGCAAGCTGACCCAGTCAGACAGCGCCTATGAACACCCGCAGCCCCATGCCTGCTTCATCCAGTCGGTCTCCGACGATCTGGTGAACGAAGGCGGGATCATGGACCTGTGGGTGCGCGAGGCGCGGCTGTTCAAATACGGCTCTGGCACCGGCACCAACTTTTCCTCGCTGCGAGCCGAGGGCGAGCGGTTGTCGGGCGGCGGCAAGTCCTCGGGCCTGATGGGGTTCCTGAGGATCGGCGACCGCGCGGCGGGGGCGATCAAGTCCGGCGGCACCACGCGCCGCGCGGCCAAGATGGTGATTGTCGACACCGACCACCCCGACATCGAGGAATTCATCAACTGGAAGGTGATTGAGGAGCAGAAGGTCGCCTCCCTCGTCGCCGGGTCCAAGGCGCATGAGGCGCGGCTGAACGACATCTTCGCCGCGATCAAGGCCTGGGACGGGGCCGAGGCGGATGCGACCGATCCGGCGAAGAATCCGGCGCTGAAGGCCGCGATCCGCGCTGCCAAAAAGGCGATGATCCCCGACACCTATACCAACCGCGTGCTGCAATATGCCCGGCAGGGGTTCACCAGCATCGAATTTCCGACCTATGACACCGACTGGGATTCCGAGGCCTATGTGACCGTCTCGGGCCAGAACTCGAACAACTCGGTCCGGGTGACGGATGCCTTCCTGCGCGCCGTCCGCGATGACAAACCGTGGGAGCTGATCCGCCGCACCGACGGCAAGGTGGCGAAAACGGTTTCCGCGCGCGAACTGTGGGGCCAGATCGGCCACGCCGCCTGGGCCTGCGCCGACCCCGGCATCCAGTTCCACGATACCGTCAACGCCTGGCACACCTGCCCCGAGGATGGGGCGATCCGCGGGTCGAACCCGTGTTCGGAATACATGTTCCTGAACGATACCGCCTGCAATCTGGCGTCGATGAACCTGCTGACCTTCTTCCGCGACGGCCGGTTCGATGCCGAAGGCTATATCCATGCCACGCGGCTGTGGACCGTGACGCTGGAAATCAGCGTGATGATGGCGCAGTTTCCATCTAAGGAAATTGCCCAGCTTTCCTATGATTTCCGCACCCTTGGCCTTGGCTATGCCAATATCGGCGGCCTGCTGATGAACATGGGGCTGGGCTATGACTCGGCGGAAGGCCGGGCGCTCTGCGGTGCGCTGACCGCGGTGATGACCGGCATCGCCTATGCCACCAGCGCCGAAATGGCGGGCGAGTTGGGCGCATTCTCGGGCTATGCCCGCAATCGCGACCACATGCTGCGCGTCATCCGCAACCACCGCGCCGCCGCCTGGGGCAAGGGCGCGTATGAGGCGCTGAACGTCGCGCCCGTGGCGCTGGATGCCGCCAACTGCCCGGATCAGGGTCTGGTCGCGCTGGCGCGGTCGGCCTGGGACGAGGCGCTGGCCCTGGGCGAAAAGCACGGGTTCCGCAATGCGCAGACGACCGTGATCGCACCCACCGGCACCATCGGCCTGGTCATGGATTGCGACACCACCGGGATCGAGCCGGACTTTGCGCTGGTGAAGTTCAAGAAGCTGGCGGGCGGCGGTTACTTCAAGATCATCAACCAGTCGGTTCCCGCCGCGCTGGAGGCTTTGGGCTATTCCTCTTCGCAAGTGGCGGAAATCGTGGCCTATGCGGTCGGCCATGCGTCCTTGGGGCAGGCGCCCGCGATCAACCATACCGCGCTGATCGGCCACGGGTTCGGCCCGCGCGAGATCGAAAAGATCGAGTCGTCCCTGGCGTCCGCCTTCGACATCCGCTTCGTGTTCAACCAGTGGACCCTGGGCGAGGAATTCTGCACCCGGACGCTGGGCATCCCGGCGGAAAAGCTGGCCGATCCGACCTTTGATCTGCTGCGCCATCTCGGCTTTACCAAGGCGCAGATCGACGCGGCCAACGACCATGTGTGCGGGACGATGACGCTGGAAGGCGCGCCGTTCCTGAAACCGGAACATCTGCCGGTGTTCGACTGCGCCAACCCCTGCGGCAAGAAAGGCAAGCGTTTCCTGTCGGTTGACAGCCATATCTACATGATGGCGGCGGCGCAGTCCTTCATCTCGGGCGCGATTTCCAAGACGATCAACATGCCCAATTCGGCGACTATCGCCGACACGCTGGCGGCATACGAACTGTCGCACAGCCTTGGGATCAAGGCGAATGCGCTTTACCGCGACGGATCGAAACTGTCGCAACCGCTGGCCTCGGCCCTGGTCGAGGATGATGAGGAGGCGGAAGAGGTTCTGGCCACCGGCACGCCCGCCGAAAAGGCGCAGGTGATCGCAGAAAAGATCGTCGAAAAGATCATCGTGCGCGAAATCATCCGCACCGACCGCGAAAAGCTGCCGGAACGCCGCAAGGGTTATACCCAAAAGGCGATCATCGGCGGGCACAAGGTCTATCTGCGCACCGGCGAATATGGCGACGGCCGCCTGGGCGAGATCTTCATCGACATGCACAAGGAAGGCGCGGGCTTCCGGGCGATG
>JASGFG010000052.1:0-27345 GCA_047605605.1 Paracoccaceae bacterium
TCGTCGCCCTTCGGCTCGAACGAGGCATCGACGGCGACATAGCCCGCGACAAAGGCGGCGACATCGGCCTCCGACACGCCCTCGCCCGCCAGAACGGCGATCAGCGCGCCGACCGCCGCCGTTTCGCCTTCGGGCATGACGATGCGGCGCAGGATGCCGCCCTTGTCGATGTCCAGGGTGTTGACGATCTTGTCGGTCTCGATATCGACGATCTCGGTTCCCGGCTCGACTGGGGTGCCTTCGGCCACCAGCCAGCGCGAGATCAGGCCCTCGGACATCTCCAGCCCCCATTTGGGCAGCGTCACGGGATGGATGTCGGACATGGTCATGCTCCTTTCACGGCCTGGCGGATGGCCGCCTCGATCCGGTCGGGGCCGGGGACATACATCCGCTCCAGCTCGCGCGCATAGGGCACGGGCGTATGCGGCGCGGTCACGCGCAGCACCGGACCACGCAGCGAGGCAAAGCCCTTTTCGGCGGCAATCGCCGCCACCTCGGACGCGATGGAGCAAACGGGGTTCGATTCGTCGACCACCACCAGCCGCCCGGTCAGCGACAGGCTTTCCAGCACCATCTCCTCGTCGATGGGCGAGGTCGAGCGCAGGTCGATCAGGTCAAAGGTGATGCCGTCGGCAGCCAGCTTTGCCGCCGCCTTTTGCGCAAAGGGCACCATCCGGCCGATCGCCACGACGGTCGCATCCTTGCCCGACTGCACCAGATTGGCCCCCGCCAGAGGGGCGACATATTCGCCGTCCGGCACCTCGCCCTTGGTGGAATACAGCGCCTTGTGTTCCAGAAAGAGCACCGGATCGTCGTCGCGGATCGCGGCGGCCAGCATCCCCTTGGCATCGGCGGGCGTGGTCGGCACCACGACCTTCAGACCGGGAACCGAGGACAGCATCGCATAGATCGTCTGGCTGTGCTGGGCTGCGGCGTTCATCCCCGCGCCCATCGACATGCGCACGACGATGGGCGCCTTGGCCTTGCCGCCGAACATGTAGCGGAACTTGGCCATCTGGTTGTAGATCTGGTCCATCGCCACGCCGACGAAATCGGCGAACATCAGTTCGGCCACCGGCCGCATCCCGGCCAGCGCCGCGCCATTGGCCAGGCCGATGATCGCGCTTTCGGAAATCGGCGTGTCGATCACCCGGCGGTCGCCGAATTCGCCCATCAGCCCCTTGGTCACGCCAAAGATGCCGCCCGCCGCATCGCGGCTGCCGGACGTGCCGCCCGCACCGCCCGACACATCCTCGCCCATCACGATCACCGAAGGATCGCGGCGCATTTCCTGAAACAAGGCGTCGTTCAGCGCCTCTCGAAAGGTCTTCACGGTCATGATGCGGTCCTAGTAGTCGGCGTAGACATCGGAAAGCAGGATCGCGGCCCCCGGCGGGGGCGCGGCCTTGGCCGAAGCGACGCAACTGTCGATGAAATCCACGATCTCGGCGTCGATGGCGTCCAGCTCCGCCGGTTCGATCAGCTTGGCCTCGGTCACTTTCTGGCGGAACCGCAGCATGGCATCCTTGGTCTCGCGCAAGGTCTTTACCTCGTCCTTGGCGCGATAGTTCTGCGGATCGCCCTCGAAATGGCCGAAATAGCGGGTGGCTTCGGCGATGAGGGCGCAGGGGCCCTTGCCCGCGCGCACATGGTCCAGCGCCTCGCCCATGGCCTGATAGACCGAGAAATAGTCGAAGCCGTCGGCCTGGAACACCTTCAGCCCGAAGCCCTCGGTCCGCGTCACCAGATCGGACCCGATGCCATACCCCTCGCCCGTGTGTTCGGAATAGCCGTTCAATTCAAAGACAAAGATCTTGGGCAGCTTCAGCACGACGGCCATGTTCATCGCCTCGAACACGGTTCCCTGGTTCGACGATCCGCCGCCGCCAAAGGACACCGCCACGCTGCCGTCGCCGCGCGCCGCACAGGCCAGCGCCGCGCCGACCGCGATGGGGGGGCCGCCGCCGACGATGCCGTTCGCGCCCAGCATCCCCTTGTCGATGTCGGCGATGTGCATCGAGCCGCCGCGCCCCTTGCACAGCCCGTCGGCCCGGCCATAGATCTCGTGCATCATCAGGCGGGGGTCGCAGCCCTTGGCGATGCAATGCCCGTGCCCGCGGTGGGTCGAACTGATATAGTCGCGGTCGGTCAGGTGTTCGCAAACCCCCACCGCCATCGCCTCTTGCCCCGAATAGAGATGGGTGAACCCGGCGATCTCGCCCGTGCGGTTTTCGATGTGCAGACGTTCCTCGAATTCACGGATCGTCCGCATCTGGCGATAGGCCCTTAGAATGTCCGAGCGGCTTTGCTGCATGGCCCCCTCCCCCCCGTTGCTTGCCGGATGAAGCTTGTCGATTTTTGCGGAGTTGTCAATTTATCTATGTTCAAATTACCCGTCATCTGTATACTAAATTATGTGTGAATGTATTTTTCTGGAGGGAGAGAATGGATTTCCGGCTGACCGAGATCCAGCGTGACCTGCAAGAGGCCGCCCGCAAGTTTGCGCGCAGCGAACTTCTGGATCTCGCGCGCGAGTTGGAGGAAAAGGCGACCCCCGTTCCCCACGACTGGGTGAAACGCTATGCCGAAATGGGGTTCCTGGGCATCAACGTGGCCGAAGAATACGGCGGGCTGGGCCTTGGCAACCTCGAGGCGCTGCTGGTGGTCGAGGAATTCGCCAAGATCAGCTCGGCCGTGGCCTTTCCGGTGTTCGAATCCTGCGTCGGCCCGGTGCGCGCCATCGAGCATTTCGCCCCCGAAAGCCTGAAGTCGCGCGTCATCCCCGAGGTGTGCCGGGGCGAAAAGGTCATCGCCATCGGCATGTCCGAACCCGATGCCGGGTCCGCCCTGACCGACCTGAAAACCCGCGCGCGGGTGGAGGGCGACAAGGTGATTCTGAACGGCAACAAGCGGTGGTGTTCGGGCGGCGGCCATGCCGACGGCTATCTGATCTACTGCCGGTTCGACGACACGCCCGGCGCGGGGTCGATCGGGGCGGTCTACATCGAAAAGGACACACCCGGCTTCAGCTTTGGCCCGCAGGAAAAGCTGATGGGGTTCCGCGGCGTGCCGTCCAGCGACCTCTACTTCGACAATGTCGAAGTCGCGGCCGAAAACATCGTCGTGCCCGGCGGCGGCTTCAAGCAGCTGATGGAGGCGTTCGATCTGGAACGCTGCGGCAATGCCACCATGTCGCTGGGCCAGGCCTCGGGCGCGCTGGAGGATGTGCTGGACTATGTGCAGGAGCGCAAACAGTTCGGCCGCCCGCTGGTGGATTTCCAGGCGGTGCAGATCAAGCTGGCGGAAATGCGGTTGCGGGTCGATGCGGCGCGGCTGCTGATCCATCGCGCCGCGCAGAATGCGCAGGACGGGATGCCCTCGATCCTGGACAGCTCGCTGGCGAAGTGCTTTGCCAACGAGATCTCTCGCGAGGTGACGGGAAACGCGGTGCAGCTGATGGGCGGCTATGGCTATTCCAAGGAATATCCGATGGAACGCCGCCTGCGCGATTCCTGGGGTTGGGGTATTGCGGGCGGCGCGGTCGACATCCAGAAGGTGAACATCACCGCCGCCATGGTCGGCCGCCGCTTCAACCAGCGTCGGTCGTGAAAACCCGGTCCGGGCGGGGTTGACCCGTCCGGGCCGTGCCCCGACCCTTGCGGCCAAAGGAGATGCCGATGATTCCCAAAGGCTTGACGGGCGGCGCGGATGAATTCACCGATGTGGGGTCCACCATGCAAGTGCCGCGGTCGGGGCCGTGGTTCGTTACCGCCGGCGGGCGCGAGGTGATCCTGTGCCGGCGGGGTGAGGAAATCGTAGCCTTTTCAGGCAATTGCACCCACAACTTCGCGCGGCTTTCCGAAGGCGCGGTCGAAGGCAATCTGGTCATCTGCCCGAAACACGGCGCCAGGTTCGATTGTTCCACCGGCAAGTCGCTGTCGTCGATGTGTTCCGACCTGCCAAAGGTCGAGGTGCGGATACAGGGTCGCCGCGTCCTCGTCCGCCGCAGCTAAAGCCGATAGGCCGCCAGCGAGGCGCGCAACCGCCGCGCGCGGTCCAGCGGGCTGATCCCCTGTTCCTGCAACCGCAGCATCGGCACCTCGACATCCAGCGCCAGACCCGGCGCGGTCTGGTCCAGCAGGTCTTGCAGCGGCAGCTCCCCCTCGCCCGGAATGCCGCGGTTTTCCACGGCTTCGGCAAAGGCCTTCTCGGGCGCGGCCAGCGGCGCATCGCAGAATTGCAGCGCGCCGATGGTGTCGGCCAGCGCGGGCAACTCGGCCGGATTGCCGCCGGTGCGGGCCAGATGCAGCGGATCGACCAGCAGGCTGAGGTTCGGATGCCCGTTCGCCCGCACGAATTCCGCCGCCTGTCCCACGGTGGTCAGCGCGGAAAACGCCATGAACTCGATCGAGATGGCGATGCCTCGGTCGGCTGCGGCGGCGCAGGTCCGCGACAGCCGGTCCGAGGCACGCGCCAGATCGCGGTCATAGATCAGCACCGTCGCCCGCGTGGCGCCGATTTCGGCGGCGTGGTCCAGCACCGGCAGATAGTCGTCAGGCTCGGTCCGGCCGGAAAACGGCAGCGCCTCGATATTGTGGACCGAGACCCCGCCCTCGCGCAGCGCGGCGCGAAAGACGGCGGTTTCCGCGCCCGGTTGCAGGCGAGGAAAGATGTCCAGCTGCGGCGCGGGCGGGTGCAGGAAAACCGATACCGAGCCGAACCCCGCCTCGGGCGCCAGCCGGGCCAGATCGACCGGCCCGATGTCGCGCAGCGACAGCTGGTGAAGCGTGATACGGCGGTCCGCCATCACGCGCCCAGATAGCTTTCGATCACGCGCGGGTCTTTCATCAGCACGTCCGACGCGCCCTCGATGGCGATCTCGCCCCGGTCCAGCACATAGGCGCGCTGCGTGCAGGCCAGCGCCCGATAGGCGTTCTGTTCCACCAGCAGGATCGTCAGCCCCTCGCGGTTCAGGCGGGTCAGGGCATCGAACACCTGATCCGTCATCAGCGGCGACAGCCCCAGCGAGGGTTCGTCCAGCAACAGGATTTCCGGCCCGCCCATCAGCGCGCGGCCGATGGCCAGCATCTGCTGCTGTCCGCCCGACAGGGTGCCCGCCACCTGCGTGGCGCGTTCGGACAGGATCGGGAACAGGTCATAGACCTGCTCCAGCCTGTATTTCTCGGGTCGCGCGCCAAGCGCCAGATGCCCCAGTTGCAGGTTTTCCCAGACCGTCATGTCGGCCAGAACCTGCCGCCCCTCGGGCACATGCAACAGCCCCTGGCGCGAGACCTGAAACGGCGCCAGCCGTCCCAGATCCTTGCCGTTGAACACCACCTGCCCCTTTTGCGGCGCGACCGTCCGGCTGAGCGCGTTCAGTAGCGTGGATTTCCCCGCCCCGTTCGACCCGACCAGCGCCACCATCTCGCCCCGGTCGACATGCAGGCTGACATTCCGCAGCGCCTTGATGCCCTTGTAGGACACCCAGATGTTCTTGACCTGAAGCAGCATCAGACATGCCCCCCGATATAGGCTTCGATGACCTTGGGATCGCGGGTGACGACATCGGGCGCGCCTTCGGCGATCATCCGGCCGGAATCCAGCACATAGACGTGGTGGCACAGCCGCGACACGAAGGCGACGTTGTGCTCGATCAGCAAAAGCCCCATCCCCCCCTGCGCCAGATCGTTGAAGATCGTGGCCATTTCGGCGGATTCGACCTCGTTCATGCCGGCGACAGGTTCATCCAGCATCAGGATCCGCGGCTCGGCCGCGATGGCGCGGGCCATTTCCACCCGGCGCTGGTGGCCATAGGCCAGACTGCCGGCCTCCAGATCGGCATAGTGCTGAATGCCGAACCGGCCCAGAAGCTCCCACGCCTGTTCGCGCAGGCGCCGGGTTTCGGCCAGCGCGGCGGGCGCGCCCAAGAGGCTCGCGATGGTGCCGGTGCGTTCCTTGCGGAAATAGCCGATCACCACATTGTCCAGCACGCTGGCCTCGGCCAGCAGGCGGATGTTCTGGAAGGTGCGCGAGATGCCCCGGCGCGCCACCTGGTCGACGTGCAGGTGGGTGATCGCCTCGCCATCCAGCAAGACCTCGCCCTTGGTCAGCGCATAGACGCCCGAGATCATGTTGACGACGGTGCTTTTGCCCGCGCCGTTCGGCCCGATCAGGCCGGTGATCCGGCCCGCGGGGATGTCCATGTTGATGCCGTCGACGGCCTTCAGCCCGCCGAAGTATTTGCAGGCCCCCTCAATCCGCAGTGACGACATCGGCCCCCTCCTTGTTCTTGGTCTGGCTGCTGCGGCGAATGCGGCGGCGCAGCCAGTAGACCAGTTCGTCCCCCACACCGTTGGGCAGGAAGGTGATCACAAGGATCAGGATGATCCCGTTCAGGATGCCCCGGTTTTCCGCCAGAGGCCGCGCCAGTTCCGGCAGGATCGCCATGATCAGCGCCCCCATGATCGGCCCCAGCAGCGTGTTGCGCCCGCCCAGAACCACCACCGTCAGGCTGGCGACCATGGCGGGAAAGCCGAAGTCCACCGGCTCAATATTGAAGACGTAAAGCGCGCGCAGCGCCCCGAACACCGCGCCGATCACCCCCGACAGGACGAAGGCCAGCGCGTAATAGGACTTGATCGGGATGGCCAGCGATGCCGCGACCGAGTCATCCTGGCGCAGCGCATCGAAGACCCGGCCGACCGAAGTGCGGTTGATCGACCAGATGAGATAAACCGTGATCGCCACCGCCAGCAGCAGCCAGCCGGTGTTCATCACCCGCGGGATGCCCGAAATCCCGAGCGCGCCGCCGGTGAACCCCTCGAAGTAAAGCAGCAGCGCGATCACCACCTGCACGAAGGCCAGGGTGGCGATGGCGGTGAACGCGCCTTTCAGCCGCGCCAGCGGGATCGACAGCACATAGCTGGCCACCACGCCCACGACCGCCGAGATCAGGATCGCCGGCAGAGCGGGCAGGCCATAGCGCGTCACCAGGATCGCCGTCGCATAGGCGCCAAGCGCGCTGAACCCCGCCGTCGCGATGGAGAAGACCCCCGCCCGCAGCGCGATCTGCTGGCTGTAACCCAGCCCGACCGCGATCAGGAAAAAGTCGATCAGCGGCTGATAGGAATAGTAGAACGACATCATCTGCGGCTACCCCCCGCATGAATGCCCGCCCGCCCGAAAAGGCCGTTGGGGAAGAACAGAAGCGTGACGAACAGCAGCGCAAAGATGATGGCCGTGGACAGTTCGCTGGACAGATAGGCGATGGTCAGCGACTGCACGATCCCGATCAGGATCGCGGCGATCACCGCCCCCTGAAGTGACCCCAGCCCCCCGATCACCACCACGACAAAGGCCTGAAGCAGGAACGGCTCGCCCATCATGAAGTGGATGGAGTTGAACGAAAGCCCGATCAGCACCCCCGCCAGCCCCGCCAGCGCCCCGGCGATGAAGAAAGTCTGCCGATAGACCGACTGCGCCGAAATCCCCAGCAGGGCCGAGGCATTCTCGTTGCTGGAAACCGCGCGGATCTGGCGGCCAAAGCTGGTGCGGTTGATGTAATAGGCCAGCCCCAGCACCAGCACCAAGACCAGCGCCAGAATGGTGATCTGCAACAGCGAGATGCGGATGCCCCAGAACTTGAAGAACTGCACCGGAAAGGTGCCGAAGGGAAAGCTCAGCACCCGGGTGTTCGACACCTGCTGAGCGATGTTCATCAGGATCAGGTCCACCCCGATCGAGGTGACGATGGCGGCGAATTCCGCGTGCCCCGCCTTGCGCAACTGGCGGAAGGCCACGAAATCGACCACGACCGAGATTACCCCCGTGGCCACCGTCGCCAGGACCAGCGCGAACCAGAAGGGCAGCCCCTGCACCGTGGCGTAATAGGCGATGAAGGCCCCGGCCATGAAGATCGCGCCATGGGCAAGGTTCAGAAGTTTCTGCACCCCGAAGATCAGGGTGAAGCCAAGCGCGAACAGGGCATAAATCGCGCCGGACACCGTGCCGTTCAGTATCTGTTGCAAGAGCATGTCGCCCTCCGCTCCCCCAAAAGGCGTTGCGGGCCGGGGCTGGTGCGCCCCGGCCCTTTCGTCACGTCGATCAGCGCGGGGCCATGATGAAGGCGCCGTCCTTCACCGTCAGCACATTCATGCCGACGTGGGGGATGCGGTTTTCATCCAGCGAATAGTTGCCCTGCCCGACCGCGACGCGCACGTCCTTGGTCTTGCCGATGGCATCGCGCACAGCCTCGCGCGTCGGATGTGCGCCTGCGGCCTTCAGCGCGTTCGCGATGATCAGCATCCCGCCATAGCCGACCGCGCCCCAGTTGTCGGGCTCGTGCCCGAACTTGGCGGTGAAATCGGCGGCGAAGGCCTTGGTGAAATCATCATAGCCCCCCGGCACCCAGTCGCCGATGAAGGTCACGCCCTCGACGGCCGCGCCGCCGCGTTCCAGAAAGGCCGGCGAGGCAAAGGCGTTGTGGCCGAACACCTTGACCGCCGGGTCAAGCCCCGCCTGACGCAGCTGGACGATGATGTTCGCCCCCTGCGACGCCGAGGCCGAGACGAAAACGCAGTCCTGATCCGCGCTGGCGATCTTGGTCGCGACCGAGGAAAAGTCCGAATCCGTCCCGCCGACCTGTTCGACGGTGGTGATCGTCACGCCCTTGGCGGTCACCAGCTTTTCAAATTCCTTTTGCAGCGAGACATAGGCCTCGATGTCGCGGATGCCGATGACGGCGCAGGTCTTCACCTTGGCCACGTCAGCGGCATAATCCGAGATATAGGGAATGGTGACTTCGGGCGGCTGGGTCAGGATATAGGACCACGGCCCCTGCGCCAGCACGTCGGGCGTGTTCGAGGTGGTGATCAGCGGCACCTTGTATTCGTTGCCCGACGAGGCCCCGGCGATCGCCACCGCGCCGCTGGTCGGCCCCATCACCGCCAGAACGGTCGGGTCGTTGGCATAGCGCGCGATCAGCGACATGGTCTGCGTCCGGTCGGTCGCATCGTCGGCATAATCGACCTTCAGCGTATTGCCCGCGCCCAGCAGGCCCTTTTCATTGATCTGCTGTTCGGCCAGCTTTGCGCCATCGGCCACGCCGGTGCCGATGAAGGCTGCAGGGCCGGTCAGGGCCTGAAGCACGACAACATGATACTCCTCCGCCGAGACCATGGCGGGCAGCATCGCCGCTGCGGCGCAGGTTCCGAGAAGCCGGGACATATTCATTACACTTTCCTCCCCAGGAGTGCATTCTGATCTGCGAGAGATGCGCCACCCCTGCCGGGGCGGCCACGGGCGACTCTCTGGCCCGTGGCACTTGAAGCTGATCTAAATATACACAGATCAATCTATCTGAATACAGAAATATCGTGTCTTTGGCGCAAAATTCTGCTTTCGATATTTCCCGTCTGCGCCGCCGCTATTGTGCGGCGCAGGTCTGCGCCTTTTCCATCAGGGCGATCGCCTGTTCCCGCAGGCGGAATTTCTGGATCTTGCTGGCGGACATCGGCCATTCGGCGATGAAATGCACATCGCGCGGCACCTTGAAACTGGCGATGCGCGACTTGCAATGCCCGATCAGCTCGGCCGGATCGACGGTCTTGCCCGGCACCAGTTCGACAAAGGCCACCGGCACCTCTTGCAGCCGCGCGTCCGGGCGACCCACCACCTGGCAGGTCTTGACCGCGGGATGCTGGGCCACGATGTTCTCGATCTCGATGGCCGCGACATTCTCGCCGCCTACCTTCAGCATGTCCTTGGCGCGGCCGTGGAACATCAGCGTGCCCGAGGCGTCGACCGAGCCGATGTCGCCGGTATGGAACCAGCCGTCGCGCTTGGCATCGGCGGTCTTGACCGGATCGCCGTAGTATTCGGTGAAGATCGAAAAGCCCTTGACGCAGATCTCGCCCCGTTCGTCCACATCCGCTTCGGAGCCATCCTCGCGGGTGATGCGGACCAGCAGGCCGTCGAAGGGGCGGCCAAGGCGGTTGAACCTTTCGCCCTCGGGGTCCGAGGGGTCGCTGGTCGTCACCGTACCCGCCGTTTCGGTCATCCCGTAGGTGCCGACGAAGGTGGCGTTCGGAAAGCTCTGCCGCATCAGGTCGCGAAACGGCTCGGGGCTGAGCGCCATGGAACAGTTGATCAGCCGCAGCGAATGCATGTCTTCGACACGGAAGTCGGGATGATAGACCATGTCCGCCAGGAACAGCGCAAAGCTGGGATAGCCGACTGTCACCCCCGCCTCGCGGATCATGCGCAGCGCGGTTCCCGGCTCGAAATGCTGCATGGCCAGATAGGTCGCGCCGGAATGATAGGCGGCGCAAAGCGGGAAAAGCGCGCCGACATGGAACATCGGCAGCGGCGACCAGAACACATCCGCCTCGGTCAGCCGGTAGCGCCGCGCCAGCCCCATGCCGGTGCGAACCAGCGCCTCATGGCTGATCATGCAGCCCTTGGGGTCCGAGGTCGTGCCCGAAGTATAAAGGATCAGCGCCGTCTGGCGCAGCGTGACCGCGCGCCGCAGCCCGTCGATCACCGCATCCGCCACCCCCGCGGCATGGGCGCGCGAGGCAGATTGCGTCATGCAGCCCGGCGAAACCTCGTCGGTCAACAACGTGATGCCGCGCAGCGCCGGCGCATCGCCCAGCTTCAGCGGCGCCTCCGCGGGCGACTGCCGCAACTCGGGAAAGGCCTCATACAGGCGGTCGCGGAAATCGAGGCCATCGGCGATGCGTGTCGTGGTGATGATGCGGACCAGATCGGCGTTGCGGGTCTGATAGTGCAGTTCATGCGCGCGATATCGGGCGTTCATCGGCACCGAAATCGCGCCCAGAAAGGCGATGCCGAAGTAATATTCCAGATATTCCAGACAGCTGGGCAGAAAGATCCCCACATGGTCGCCCGGACGCACGCCCAGGCCATAAAGCTCTCTCGCGCGGTCCATCGCCACGCGATAAAGCTCGCGAAAGGTGCGGCGACCCTCGGGGAAGATGATCGCATCCTTTTCGGGATGCCTGCCGGTGGCGCGCACCAGCAGATCCCCCACGGTGACGGCGGCCGTATAATCAAGCGCCTGTGACATTCATCCCTCCCCCCGCCCATGCCGCCTTGGGCCGGGCCGTCCTGTTCCTGCAATTGCCTGTTTGCGCCGCGACCTCCTTTTCGCGGCGCAACGGCGCTATTCCTCGGGTGCCAGCTCGACTTCCAGCCCGGCCAGTTCGTCGGTAACGCGGATCTGGCAGCTGAGCCGCGACGTGTCACGATACGTGCCCATGAATTCCAGCAGTTCCAGTTCGTCCGGCTGCTGTTTCGGCAGCCGCTCCATCCAGCTTTCGCCGATGTAGACATGGCAGGTCGCGCAGGAGCAGGAACCGCCGCAGATCGCCGCGATGTCCAGCCGTGCGCCGTCGCGCAGCGCCTCCATCAGGCTGATGCCGGTTTCCGCATCGAATTCCTTCACGCTTCCGTCGCGGTCGGTGGCGATGATTTTCGGCATCTTGCTTCCTTGGTTCTTGGGGCGTGGCTACAGGCGGCGGACGGGATCGCTGCCGTCCCAGTTCGCGGCCAGATGATCCAGCCGCGCGAAGAATTTGGTCAATCCGGGCGTGGGCTGGACGATTTCGACCACCCGGCCCTCATCCGCCGGGTCGCTGTCCAGATAGGCAAAGGGAATGCCCGCGGCGGTGCGCCCGCCCATCAGCACGCCGGTGCCCGCCTGCGCCCATGCGGCAAGATCGGTGACGATGTCCTGCGACAGCACGCAGACATGATGCAGCCCGCCGCCACGCCGCCGGACGAATTCGGTGAACATCGAAGGATCGCCCCCGGTCTGCTGGATCAGCTCGATCTGCATCCCGCGATGCGAGGCCAGGGCGACCGCATTCTCGATCCGGATGGGCCGCCCGCGCCAGGTCAGTTCGGCATAGTCGATGCGCGGGGTGACCAGGAACGGACCCACGCCCATGACGCGGGTCCAATGGTCCAGCGCCGCGTCCAGATCGGCGACGACATAGCCCATCTGCACGATGGCGCCAAAAGCGGATTGCGGCCCCTGAAAGGCCGTTGCCCTGCCGATTCCGGGCGAAAGCTCGATTCCCGCCATTGCCGCCTCCCTGACTGCATCGGCATTTTTGTGTATTTTTGATCGGTATTCAATATACAAATTTCACAGTGCCGATCACGCGCGCATCCCGGCTTCCCATCCCTGCCGGGTGGCCCCGACGATGCGGCCGGGCACATAGGCATCGCCGAGCAGCGTCACCTCCCCCACCTTGCCCTTCAGCGCGTGGTAAAGGTCGTCGCGCGGTGTGCCGCCGCAGGCAAGAACGAGCGTGTCAAAGCCGTCATGGAAGGCTTCGACCCCGGAATAGACGTTGCGGGTGGTGACGCGGCCGGGAGCGATGTCAACCGCCCGCTCCATCACGCGGACCTCGACGCCAAGGTTGCTCAGCTTCGACATGATCGCGCCGATGGAATATTTGCCGACCAGCGGCGCCACCGCGGGGGTCTGGAACAGGATACGGACCTGCGCCCCCTTGTCCGCCAGATACGAGGCGATGGTCAGCGGCTGCATGTGATCCTCGCGCGCAAGGACCAGAACCCGGCTGCCGAAAGCGGCGCGCCCGGCCAGAACCTCGCGGCCCTCGACGACAAAGGGCTGTTCGGTGCCGGTGGCCGCATGGCCGCGGGCCCCCGCGCCGGTCGCGACGATGACGGCATCGGGCGCGCAGGCGAGAACGGTTTCTGCCCCGGCAGGTTGTCCCAGCCGCAGAGCGACCCCGGCCCGGGCCAGCCTGTGCGACTGGTGAGCGACATAGCGGGCATAGGCCGCATTTTCGGGCACGGCGGCGGCAAGCGCCATCTGGCCGCCAAGGGCGGGTTCGGCCTCGAACAGGATGACCTGGTTGCCACGTTCGGCCGCGACAGCCGCAGCCTCCATCCCCGCGGGGCCGCCCCCCACGACGACGATCCGCCGGGGTGTCCTGGCCGGAGAGGCGGCAGGTTCCGCCTCGCGCCCGGTGCGGGGGTTGACGGCGCAGCCGAAGGGCAGTTTCTCGACGTGAACCGCGTGAAGGCAGTCGTTGCAGCCGATGCAGGGGATGATCCTGTCCGCCTCGCCCCGTTCGGCCTTGGCGACAAAGGCGGGGTCGGCAAAGAACCCGCGCGCCACGCCCACCACATCGGCAAGCCCCCGCGCCAGCACCGATTCCGCCGCCTCGGGCGTGGAAATCCGCCCGGTGTAAAGCATCGGAACCGACAGCGCCGCGCGGTAGAGCCCCGCCATCTCGGCCCATTCGGCCAATCCGTAGGTATGGGGCTGGATATAACTGGGGGCACCCCAGTTGTTGCCGATCACGCCATGGAAAAAGTCGATATGGCCGGTCGCCTCGATCGCGCGGGCAATCCCGATGCCCTCGTCCAGATCGTAGCCGCCCTCGAACAGCTCATCCATGTTGAAGCGGACGCCGATGGTGAAATCGCGCCCGACCTCGGCCCGCATCGCGGCCAGAACGTCGCGCAGCAGCTTCAGCCGTTTCTCCTGCGTACCGCCATAATCATCCTCGCGCCGGTTGGTATAGGGCGAAAGGAACAGTTGCAGCACATCCTCGTGGTTGGCGTGCAGTTCCAGCCCGTCCAGCCCGCAGGCCTGTGCGGCCTTTGCGGTATGGGCATAATCCTCGACGATATAGGCCAGTTCGTCGGGGTCCAGCGCATGGGTCGGCTGGTTGTTGGTGTGGTTCGCCAGAATGCCCGAGGCCGAATGCGGCATCGCCCCCTGATTGATCAGCTGCGTCGTCACCACCCCGCCGGCCTGATGGACCAGATCGGCAAAGCGCCCGATCCTGTCGCGATAAAGCGGATTGCGCGCGCTGCCCCGCAGGATCGCCCCCAGCCCGCTGGGCCGATAGCCCCGCGGCACCACACGGTTGTCGATGAAGGTGTTCACCCCGTCGACCCAGCACAGCCCGTTGCGCACCCTTTCCAGCCAATAGGCGGAATAGCGCGCAGCCTCGGCCTCGGTTCCCAGCGGATCTGCGACGATGGTGCCGTGCGGCGGCGCCATGATCCGGTTGCGCAGGTTCAGCGTGCCGATCCGCATCGGGCGGAAGATATGCGGGAAATTCCTTGCGTCGTCGGCGGCCATTGGGGCAGCCCTCCGTGGCTGGGTCGATCAGGGGCACAGGGCAGAGGGCCGGAAAGGGGTCGCTGGCTCGCGAACCCCCTCCCCGGATCTGCGTGGTTTTGCTCGCTTAAATATAATTTTTCTTTGCATGTGAATACAAGAAATACGGGGAAATCCCGATTCAGGCCCCTGTCGCTTTACCGGCCGGCAGGCCATGCGCATCAGATCCTTTGGAAAGCGTAACTTTGCGTCATCAAAATGGCCGATGCTAAGCATTTGAGTTGCGGGCAGACTCGGCCATGGATTACGATGGATCGGAAAGGTTCGCATACAGAACCCGCAAGCATTTGTATGAAGCCGACTGCGCCGGCCCACCTGCCGCGCAAACAAGGAGATTCGCATGGCACGATCCGCCGGGATGACCCATTCCGAAAAGGTCCGGCTTGCGCTGGAAAAGGACATCTTCTCGGGCGCCATCGCGCCGGGCAGTTCGCTTGACGAAGAGGATCTCGCCCGCCGGTTCGAGGTTTCGCGCACCCCCGTGCGCGAGGCGATCCTGCAACTGATCGAATCCGGGCTGGTGGAAAAGCGGCCGCGCCAGGGCGCGGTCGTCGCCATGACCGACGTGTCCGACCTGATCCGTCTGTTCGAGATCATGTCGGAACTGGAATCCATCTGCGCCAAGTTTTCCGCCCGCCGCATGACCACGGCCGAGCGCGATGCGTTGAAGGATCTGCACGAAAGGTCGGAACGCGCCTATGCGGCGGGCGATCACGACACCTATTACACGCTCAGCCGCAAGTTCCACCTGCTGGTCATCGACGGAACCCACAACAAGGAACTGATCGACATGACCAACCGGCTGGGCAGCAAGCTGGTGCCCTATCGCCGGTTCCAGCTGGGCTATCCCGGCCAGTCGCAATCGAACCTGGATGACCACCGTTCCATCCTGGAGGCGATTCTGTCGCAGGACAGCGATCTGGCCGCCGAACAGTTCCGCAAGCACACCAAGGTGCAGGGCGACATTCTGGCCGATTATATCGCCATGAACGAGAACCGCGCCAAGGCCAGTTGATGCCCGTATAATCGTGACAAAGACTCCAGCTGCCTTCCGTATGCAAATAGTTTCCATAAAAATACATTAGAGGTTGCTTTCCGCCGGAAACTGCCGCCATACTGCCGCTGTATCTGCGTCTTCTGGGAGGGTGGCGATGGACCAGCGGGAAAAGCAGCGAATTCTGGATCAGCAGGCGTATGAAAGCGCCCGCGGCGGCCCGCCCGAGGGCTTCCCCTCTTTTCCCGACCTGCCGGGATTGCGCTATACCACGCCCGAGTTCCATGCGCTGGAGATGGAGCATCTGTGGCGCAAGACTTGGCTTTACGCCGTCCATGCCGACGAGGTGCCCGAGGTCGGCTCCTACATCCAGTGGTCGCGCCTGGGAGAGCCGCTGTTCTTCATCCGGGGCGAGGATCAGAAAGTCCGCTGCTTTTACAACACCTGCCGCCACCGCGGCGCGCCCGTTGTGACCGAACCCTCGGGCAAGTCGCGCGGCGTGTCCTGCAAATACCACGGCTGGACCTACAACACCCGCGGAGAGCTGATCAACCTGCGCGACCGGCGCGACTTCGTCGGTCTGGACCTGTCCTGCCGGTCGCTGGTCGAGGTGCGCTGCGAAAACATCGGCAACCTCTATTTCGTCAACCTCGACCCCGAGGCGATGCCGCTGCGCGACTATCTTGGCCCGGTGGCGCAGGCGCTGGACGAGATGAAGCCCGAAACACTTCGCCTGATCGACAAGTCGACGATCCAGGTGAAATGCAACGTCAAGATCCTGATCGACGCCTTTCTGGAGGTCTATCACCTCAAATCCATCCACCAGAACACGGTGGACCGATTCCTGGACCATCGCGGTTCCGCCATCACGCTTTATGAACACGGCCATTCCCGCATGGTCACGCCCTTCAAGCGCGAAGGATGGAAAGACCCCGGCGTGCGCGGCCTGCCGGAAATCGAAGGGGTCGACCCCTGGTTCGGCGACACCAACCTGTCGCTGCTGGCCTATCCGAACTTGGTGACGCCGGTGTCGCCCTGGGGGATTCCGGTTCTGGCCTTCTGGCCGGAAAGCATCGACACGATGTCGATCGACGTCTACTGGTTCGCCCCCCATTGGGGCGAGGGCGAGCGGCCGGAAATCTGGGAGACCCGCATCCGCAACTTTGCCGTCATCCTGGAGGAAGACCTGCAATTCGCCGACAAGATCCAGGTGGCGGCGATGTCCAGCGGCCTGCGCGATTTCCCGCTGAACTATCAGGAGCGCCGCATCTATCACTGGCACGAGGAACTGGACCGCCGCATCGGTGCGGAAAACGTGCCCGAGGCGCTGCGGATCAAGCCCTTGCTGCGTCCCTACTGGGACGAGGGCTGGCGCGAGGTCGCCCCCCAGCCCGAGACCGAGAAGGTCTGAGCCATGGGACCGACCCCCGACCTGCCCCCGACCGTTCTTTATGAACGGCGCGGCGCGGTGGCGATCATCCGCCTGAACCGGCCAGAGGTGCGCAATGCTGCGGACCGGCGCACCTCTTATGCTGTGAACGACGCGCTGACCTTTGCCGAGGGCGATGACAGTGTCGGCGCGATCATCCTGACCGGCACGGGCGAGCGCGCCTTCTGTTCCGGCATGGACCTGCGCGAGGCCGAGCAGGTCGGGTCCGGCACCGGGCTGGTGCCGGGGGCCGGCTTCCTTGGCCTGACGGAACGGCGCTGCCCCAAGCCGGTGATCGCCGCCGTCAACGGCGCGGCGGTGGCCGGCGGCTGCGAGGCGGCACTGGCCTGCGACCTGATCGTCGCCTCTGACACCGCGGTCTTCGGCCTGCCGGAAATCCGGCGCGGCATGGTGGCCTTTGCCGGCGGGGTGCAGCGTCTGGCGCAGATCCTGCCCCGGCAGAAGGCGTTCGAGATCGTGATGACCGGCGCCTATCTGTCCGCGCGCGACTTCGCCGATCTGGGCCTGGTGAACCGCGTGGTTCCGCCCGACCGCGTTCTGGACGAGGCGGTGGCCCTGGCCGAGGAGGTGCTGGCCAATTCCTGGCACTGTCTTCGTCTGGCGAAGCAGCTTTACGAGGTCGCGCGCGAAACGACCTTGCAGCAGTCGATCGACTGGGGGCACGCGCATGGCCCGGCCCTGATGAACTCGGGCGACAGCCGCGAGGGGATCGCCGCCTTCAACGCCCGCCGCGATGCACAATTTGCCAACGGGAAAGCGCTATGACCGATATGACCCCGCCCGGCCCGCATGGCTTTCAGTGGTTCCTGAACGACGAGGACCTGGCCAGCCGTGCCACGATCTATGCCCCCGGCCTGTTTGCGGGCAAGCGGTTCCTGATCACCGGCGGCGGCACCGGCATGGGCCGGGCGATGACCTTCCTTCTGGCACGGCTGGGGGCAAAGGTGATGATCGCCGGGCGGCGCGAAGAGGTGCTGGCCGAAACGCGCGACACGGTGAAACGCCTGACCGGGGCCGACATCGACTATGCGCCGATGACGATCCGCGATCCCGAACAGGTGGATGCGCTGCTGGACCGGGTGTTCGGCGAATGGGGCGGGCTGGATACGCTGGTCAACAATGCGGGCGGCCAGTTCCCGCAGAATGCCATCGACTTTTCGCGCAAGGGCTGGAACTCGGTCATCGACCTGAACCTGAACGGGACATGGTGGATGATGCAGGGCGCCGCGCAACGCTGGCGCGACACGGGCCGGCCGGGTAATGTGATTTCCATCGTCGCGCATGTCGAACGCGGGATGCCGCAGGCCGCGCATACCTGTGCGGCACGGGCGGGGGTCATCTACCTCAGCCGGACGGTGGCGACCGAATGGGCGCCGCTGGGGATCCGCGTGAACTGCATCGCGCCGGGGGCCATCGCCTCCGAGGGGCTGTCGAAATATCCCGAACATGCGACCGCGCGCTTCCGCAACGTGAACCCGCAGCGGCGCATGGGCAATGGCTGGGACATTGCCGAGGGCGTGGCCTATCTGTCCGCCGACAGCGGCAATTTCATCACCGGCGAGGTGTTGACCATCGACGGCGGGATGCAGATGTGGGGCACGGTCTGGCCCGCCGGCGTGCCCGATCATTTCAACGTGGTCTGAGACAGAAAGATGGGCATGGACAGGGCAATCACGGCAAGCCTTCGGCCCACCGATCCGACCATCGGCGCGGCGCTGGATGCAACCGACCATGGCCCGGCGCCTGCTCTCTTGCTGGGGGGCGATGTGATCGGCCATGCCGATCTGGGCGCCCGCATCCGGCGGCTGGCCCGTGCCTTGCTGGCCCAGGGGCTGCGCCGCGGGCAAAGCGTGGGCGTGCATATGGCGCCCTCCGTCGACCGGCACGCGGCCTGTGCCGCGCTCTGGTGGGTGGGGGGTGTCGTCGTGCCGCTGGACCCCGATCTGCCGCCCGCGCGCCTGATGCTGGCGCTGCAAGGCTCGGGCGTCGGGCTGGTCCTGCACGATGCCGGGCGGCCGGGACCGGGCGCCGCCCTGGCCACGATCCGCCATCTGACCTGCGCCGATCTGCTGGCCCTGACCCCGGCCGATCCGCGTGATCTTTCCCGGCGCGCTGCGCTGGTGCAGCCCGCCCATCCGGCGGCCCTGATCTATGGCGAGGGCGAACAGGACACCGCCCGCGGTGTGGTGATCAGCCAGCAGGGGCTGCTGACCGCCGCGCGCGGGCTGGCCGCGCGCTATGCCATCGCGCCGGGGGCGCGGGTGTCGATCCCCCTGTCGCTGAACCATGCCGCGCGGCTGTCGGGCGGGCTGGCCACACTGATCGGAGGCGGCGCTCTGTGCGAGGGGGCAGAGGGTCTGCCGCTCAGCCACCTGATCCTTGCCGACAGCCCCGCGGACCCGATGCCGCCCGCAGATCTGGCGCTGCATCCCGCAATGCTGCTGGTGTCCGGCGATGCGCGTCGTATCCGCGCGCTGGAACGCACGTTTCCGCACAGCCGCATCTTCAACAGCTATGCGCGGGCCGAACTGTCGGGCATCGCGCTGTGTTCCGACCCGCGCGATCCTGCGCACACGACCCATACCACGGTCGGCCGCCCGCTGAAGGGGGTCGAGGTGATGATCGTCAACCCCGCCACTGGCATGGACATGCTGCTGTATGAGGTGGGCGAGATCTGGATTCGCGGAGCGCCGGTGATGCTGCGCTATCACGACGACCCGCCGGCCAGCCGCAAGGCGCGCGATTCCAGTGGTTTCTTCAAGACCGGAGACATGGGCTATCTCGATTCCGAGGGCCGGGTGATCCTCTGCCGCGACGCCTACGCGCAGATCTGAACCGCTCCGATCCATCTGTTCATGACCTGCGCCCGACGCGGCGCGGGGGTGCTATCTTCTGGGGAGGAAGGAATGACGACCGAGGCAGAAACCGTCGATGTGCTGGTCATCGGGTCGGGCGCGGGGGCGCTGACCACCGCAGTCACCGCCGCCAAGGCGGGGCTGAAGGTGCTGGTGACGGAAAAGGGCGACAAGTTCGGCGGCACGACGGCGACATCCGGCGGTGTGCTGTGGATTCCCGGCAGCCGCCATGCCCGTTCGCTCAGCGACAAGCTGGGCGTGCCGGACGACCTCGACAATGTGCGCACCTATCTGCGTCAGGAGGTCGGCAACCAGTATGACGACGCCCGGATCGAGGCCTATCTGGAATACGGTCCCCGGATGGTCGACTATCTGGAAGAGAATACCGAGGTGAAGTTCTATGCGATGGAATTTCCCGACTATCACCCGGAACTGCCGGGCGGCTCTCGCATCCGGTCCATCGGCACGATGGATTATGACGCGGGCAAGATGGGCAGCCTGATGAAGACCTTGAAGGGCGAACTGCCGCAGACGCTGTTCATTGGGCTTGCCATCGGTTCCACGCTGGAGATGAAGCAATTCCTGGCCGCCGGCCGGTCGCCCAAGGCGATGGCCTATGTCATCCGCCGCATGGCCCGGCATTTCGTCGATCTCGCGCTGAAAGGGTCGTCGCAGCGCATCGTGCGCGGGCGGGCGCTGATCGCGCGACTGGCGCGGACGGCGCATGACATGGGGGTGCCCTTCTGGCTGAACGCCCCGGCGCAGCGGCTGATCCGGGAAGGCGACCGCATCGTCGGCGCGGAAATCCTGCGCGACGGCAAACGGGTGATCGTGCGCGCCCGGCAGGCCGTGGTTCTGGGCGCGGGCGGTTTCCCGCGCGACAAGCGACGGCGCGGCATCCATTACCAGGGCCTTGCCCGCACCATGGACCCGGTGACGCCCGCGCCCGTCACCAATGTGGGCGACGGCATCCGCATGGCCGAGGAAATCGGGGCAAGGTTCAACGACAACCTGTCGCAATCCGCCGCCTGGCTTCCGACCTCGCGGCTGAAGGATGCCAAGGACCAGAACGGCGTCTGGCCGCATCTGACCGATCGCAACAAGCCCGGCTTCATCATGGTGCTGGCCGATGGCAAGCGGTTCGCGAACGAAAGTTCACCCTACCACGACATCGTTCCCGCCATGCTGGAGGCGTTCGAGGCGCGCAAGACCGACCGGGCCTATCTGATCGGCGATGACCGGGCGATCCGCCGCTGGGGCATGGGCTTTGTGCGGCCCTTTCCGATCCCCAAGGGCGCCTATCTGCGCAACGGCTATCTGACCCGCGCCGCCACGCCCGAGGAACTGGCCAGGAAGCTGGACATCGACCCCAAGGCGCTGGCCGAGACGATCCGCAATTTCTCGGACCATGCGCGCGGCGGCAAGGATCCCGAGTTCCATCGCGGCGAATCCGCCTATGACCGTTATCAGGGCGATGAAAACCACGGGCCGAACCCGGCGCTCGGGCCGCTGGACAAGGGGCCGTATTACGCCGTCCGCATCTATCCGGGCGAGATCGGCACCTACAAGGGGCTGAAGACCGACGAACATTCCCGCGTGATCGGTCAGGACGACCGCCCGATCGAGGGACTTTATGCCGCCGGGAACGACCAGTCGAACGTGTTCGGCGGGTCCTACCCCGGCGCGGGGGCGACCATCGGGCCGGCCGTCACCTTTGGCTGGATCGCCGCGCGGCATATCGCCGGGCGCGCGGGCGTGCCGGTGCCGGGCGGGGCCTGAAACGAAAGGGCCCGGCGCGCAAGCTCCGGGCCATTTGCCTTGCGATGTGGCGATCAGATGTTGATCGCGCGGCCCATGGCGGCAAGGACCGCCTCTTTCATCGCCTCGGAAATGGTCGGGTGCGGAAAGACCGCCTCGGCCAGTTCGGTATCGGTGGTCTCCAGCTCCATCGCCAGGACGAAACCCTGAACCATCTCGGTCACCTCGGCGCCCGCCAGATGCGCGCCCAGCAATTCGCCCGTCTTGCGGTTGAAGATGACCTTGACCATGCCCTGATCGGCCCCAAGCGCGATGGCCTTGCCGTTGGCGAGGAAGGGGAACTTGCCCACGGCCAGGTCCACCCCGGTTTCGCGCGCCCTTTCCTCGGTCAGCCCGACCGAGGCGATCTGCGGGTCCGAATAGGTGCAGCCCGGAATCCGCAGCCGGTTCAGCGCATGGGGATGCAAGCCCGCGATGGCCTCGACACAGATCACTGCCTCATGCTCGGCCTTGTGGGCCAGCATCGGGCCGCCGACCAGATCACCGATGGCATGGAGGCCGAGCACATTGGTCCGGCAGGCGGCGTCGATGCGGACAAAGCCCTTGTCCAGCGCCACCCCCGCCTCGACCAGCCCCAGACCTTCGGAATTCGGCACCACGCCCGCGGCGATCAGAACATGGCTCGCCGCGATGGTCGTGGCCTCGCCCGTGGCGGGGCGCAGATGGGCGGTGACGCCATCCGGCGCGCGGTCCAGCCGTTCCACGGTGGTGGCGGTGTGAAAGACGATCCCGCGTTTCTCGAACTGCTGGCGGGCAAAGGCGGCGATCTCGGCATCCTCGACCGGCAGGATGCGGGGGGCGACCTCGACCACCGTCACCTCGGCCCCGAGCGCGCGGTAGAACGAGGCGAATTCGATGCCGATGGCGCCCGAGCCGACGACCAACAGATGCGCAGGCGTCTCGCGCGGAGCCAGCGCCTCGAAATAGCTCCACACCCGGTCGCCGTCCGGCTCCATCCCCGGCAGGATGCGGGGACGCGCGCCGGTGGCCAGGATGATGTGGCGCGCCTCATACCGGCCGGGACCAAGCGCCCCCTTCGGCGGCGTGACGCCTGCATTCCGTGCCTCGGGCGCCACGGCCTCGACCACGACCGCGCCCGCCCCGTCCAGCCGGGCCTTGCCCCAGATCACATCAACCTTGTTCTTGCGCATCAGCCCGCCAACACCGCCCGCCATCCGCGCCGCGACCCCGCGCGACCGCTGGATCATCGCCTCCAGATCGGCCGTGACCTCGCCCGTCACCCGGACGCCGAATGCCGCGCCATGGCGGGCGGCCTCCAGCACCTCGGTCGATTTCAGCAGCGCCTTGGTCGGGATGCAGCCCCAGTTGGAACAGATGCCGCCCAGATGATCGCGCTCGACAATCGCGGTCTTCAGGCCCAGTTGCGCCGCACGGATCGCGGCGACGTAACCGCCCGGCCCCGCGCCGACGACGATGACATCATAGGGTTTCTGCATGGCTATCCTCGCCCGTTTCGACTCTGTCGCCAAGATATACTAATGTGTGATCTTTTGTATATATTACTTTGGCCAAACACCGCACCTATCCGAGCGCTTTCGCGCATATTTGCCCCCGATCCAGCCTGAATCTGCCATCAATATAGATATGCGCACAAAAATCGGCCCGCTCAGCCACGGTTTTCCTTGATTTTACGTATACAATAAAATAGTCCATCGTTCAGTATCGCGCATCACGATGGGAGGAAATGATGGATCTGGGTCTCAAGGGCAAGCGGGCCATCGTCACCGGCGCCACCCGCGGCATCTGCCGCAGCCTGGTGGAACTTCTGGCGCAGGAAGGGGCCGATGTCGCCTTTTGCGCGCGCAAGCAGGATGAGGTCGACGCCACGGTCGAGGCGTTGAAACCCTACGGCACGCGCATCATCGGCGGCACCGCCAACGTCAAGGACGCCGAGGGCTACAAGGCCTGGCTGCAAAAGGCGGCCGAGGATCTGGGCGGCTGCGACATCTTCGTTCCCGGCGTATCGGCCGGCGGCGGCATGGATGGCGAGAAAAGCTGGTATAAAGCCTTCGAGATCGACCTGATGGGCTGCGTGCGCGGGTTCGACGCGCTGTTCCCCACCTTCAAGGCGCAAGGATCGGGCAGCGTGGTCTTTATCTCGACCACCGCGGCGGTCGAAACCTTCATCGGGCCGATGGCCTATAACGCGATGAAGGCCGGGCTGATCACCTATGGCAAGCAATTGTCGCAGGCCCATGCCAAGCGCGGGCTGCGGGTCAACGTCGTCTCGCCCGGCCCGATCATGATCGAGGGCGGCTCGTGGGATCAGGTGCGCGAGCAGGACGAGAAATTCTTCCGCTCGATCCTCGCACAGCAGCCAGATGGCCGCATGGGCGAGGCGGACGAGGTCGCCCGTGCCATCGCCTTCCTCGCCTCCGATGCCGCCAGCTGGATCAACGGCGTCAACTTGGTGGTCGACGGCGGCTTTACCAAGCGCGTCCAGTTCTAGGGCCATGCTGATCCGGTATGACGCCAGGGTGCGGCTGCTGGTCGTGACCAAGGGCCACCCTTACGACCGGGCCGCGTTCTGCGACCTGTTCGACGCGATGAAGGGCATCAGCTGGACGCATATCGAACAGCCCGCCGCCGCGCAGTTCCTCGGCGCAGGCGGCGGGGCGAACTATGACCTGATCCTGTTCTATGACGTGCCGGGCATCCAGTTCCGCACGCCAAAGCCCCCCGATCTGGTGGAACCGGACGAGGCGTTCAAGGACGGCTTTCGCGCGCTTCTGGCGACGGGCAAGCCGATGTTGTTCCTGCATCACGCCATCGCCGGCTGGCCCCTGTGGGACGAATATGCCGAAGTGATCGGGGCGCGCTTCTTCTATCAGCCGGGGAACTACAAGGGACGCGCGCATCCCGATTCTGGCTATCTGTTCCCCGTCACCTATCGCGCCGTGCCCACGGGCGACCATTCGGTGACGGCGGGTCTGGAGGACGGGTTCGAGCTGACCGACGAGCTTTACCTGTTCGAGATGCTGGAGGATGTGATCCCCCTGTTGCGGGCCGAATTCGATTTCGACCCCGCCCGGTTCCATTCCGCCAAGAACGCGCTGGAGGCGCGGATGTGGACCTCCGACGGCTGGACGCCGCCAAGGGGCACCGACCTGATCGCCTGGGCCCGCATCGCGGGGGGCGCACCGACAGTGACCCTGCAATGCGGCAATGACGGGCAGACCTTTGCCAACCCCGCCTTCCGCAAGCTGTTGCGCAACGCAATCGACTGGCTGCTGGACCCCGCCGCGCGCGGATGAGCCAGCCGCCCGAACCGAAGGAATCCGCCATGTCCGACATGCCCCTGATCACCCCGCCCGATGTCGAGGCCGCGGGCCGCGACACCACCGCCCGCGTTCTGGCACAGGCCGCGGCCCGCTGGCCGGACCGGACGACGCTGCTGCTGGATGGACAACGGCTGAGCCATGCCGAAATGCTGGCCGGGGCCGAGGCATATGCGGCCGCACTTTTGGCGCGGGGGGCGGGTCCGGGCACGCGGATCGGCATTCTGGGGCCGAACTCGGTCGAATATGTCAAGCTGGTCTATGCCGCCGGGATGATCGGCGCCTGCGCCATCACGCTGAACGCCCGGTTCAAGGAGGGCGATCTGGTCTATGCCTTGAACCATGCCGAGGCCGAGTTCCTGTTCATCGGCGGGCAGGCCAAGGCGTTCATGGATTTCCGCGCCATGCTGTGCGGCATCTGGCCGGATCTGGCGGACTGGGACGGCAAGGCGCTGTCGCTGGCCGAGGCGCCGCACCTGCGCCACCTGTTCAACTTCGGCGATCCCGATGAACGGGTCTGGCCGGACGAGGCCGCTTTCCTGTCCGCCGTGACGGAGGTCAATCTGGCCGCCGCTAGCCGGTTGCGCGATGAAATCCCGTCGGATGCCGACGCGATCATCATCTATTCGTCGGGCACGACCGCGCATCCCAAGGCCTGCATCCTCAGCCACCGCAACCTGTCGCAGATCGGCCTGTCCTTTGCCAAGCGGTTCAGGCTGGGCCCGACGGATGTGGTCTACAACCCGATGCCGTTCTTTCACATGTCGTCCATGCTGCCGATGGCGGCCTGCCGCGCCTCGGGCGCGATGCAGATCTGCACCGCGCATTTCAAGCCGGACGAGGCTCTGGCCCAGATGCAGGCGGAACGCGCCACCTTTGCCTATGTGTCCTTTCCGACCATCGTCGCGGGCATCCTGAACCATCCCGGTTTCGCGCAGGCGGATCTGTCCTCGATCCGGCTGTTGCATTGCGTCGGTCCCGCCGACCTGCTGCGCCGCTATGCCGACAGCCTGCCGGGGGTAGGGTTCGTCAATGCCTATGGCCTGACCGAAGGCAGCGGCGTTCCGGTCTGGTCCGACCCCGACGATCCCGCCGACGATCCGTTCACCCATTCCGGCAAACCCTTCGACGGGCTGGAGATCGCGGCCTTCGACCCCGAGACCCACGACCGCCTGCCCCCCGATACGCGGGGCGAATTGCGGTTGCGCGGGTTCTGCCGGTTCACCGGCTACCTCAAGGACGAGGCGGCGACCCGCGATGCGCTGCGCGACGACGGCTGGCTGCGCACCGGCGATCTGGGCTATGTCAGCGCGGGCGGCATCGTCACCTATGACGGGCGGCTGAAGGACATGCTCAAGATCGGGGGCGAGAATGTCGCCGCGCTGGAGATCGAAAGCTATCTCTGCACCCATCCCGACATTGAACTGGCCCAGGTGATCGCCGTGCCCGACGCCCATCTGTTCGAGGTGGCGGCCGCCTATGTCGAACTGCGCCCCGGCGCGCGGCTGACGGCGGCCGAGGTGGTGGACTACTGCCTTGGCCGGATCGCCAGCTACAAGGTGCCGCGCTATGTGCGGTTCGTGGACGAATGGCCGATGTCCACGACCAAGATCCAGAAGTTCCGCCTGCCGCGCGACTTCGCCGCCGACGAATATTTCGACATCAAGGCGCTGATGTCGGCCCGCCGCACCGGCGCCGCGGCCCGCTGAATGAAAAGGGCCCCGCCGAAGCGGGGCCTGAGGTTGGAGGAGGGCTCTCGTTCTCCTCCGAGGGAAATCTATTCGGCGGCGGCCGCACGCGCCGCCTTGGCCGCCTGAACCGAGGCCACGATTTCGGCATTGGTCGGGTTGCGGCGCAGCGTCAGCCCGCCGTTGACCTGGATGTTCTCGCCCGTCAGGAAACAGCCATCGGTGCACAGCCAGGTGATCGCCTCGGCCGTGTCGTCCAGCGTGCCGACCCGGCCCAGCGGATATTCCCGCGCGAAGGCCCCGACCACCGCCGGATTGCCCCCCGCCCGCCCCGTCATGGGCGAGGCGGTGAACCCCGGAGAGACCGAGTTCGCCCGGATGCCCCGCGCCCCGAATTCGTTGGCGATACAGCGGATGACGTGATCCGTCCCCGCCTTGGTGCCCATATAGGCGGCGTGGTCGTCCATCATGATCCGCGCGGTCGCCGACGACACCTGCACCAGCGATCCGCCATCGGCCATCCGCCGCAGCATCGACTGAAAGAACTCGAACGGGCCGATGAATTGCAGGCGCGTCATCTCCTCCAGCTGTTCGCGGGTGGTGTCCAGGAACGGCACCAGCAGGCCCCAACCTGTGCAGTTCACCGCTAGGTCGATGCCGCCCATCCGCGCCACGGCGGCCTCGGCCAGCGCTTCGTTGTCCTCGCGCCGGGTGATGTCGGCGGTGACGGCATGGCCGCCGATCTCTGCCGCCAGATCGTCCAGCGGGGCCTGATGGCGGCCCGCGACGGTGACGGCCGCGCCCTCGGCGGCGAACCGGCGGGCCAGAACCTGCCCCAGATTGTCCTTGCCCGCCGCCCCGATGATGACGGCGCGCTTGCCCTGCAGTCTAGCCATTCTGTCCCCCTTGAATATCAGCGGCTTCGCGGTCGCGGACCTGCGTCAGAAAGCGGTCCAGATCCGCGGCGAATTGCGTGTTGTTGTCGCCCACGACCATGTGGCCCGCGCCGCCCACGTGCCAGACCTGCGCCTGCGGGGCGATCTTGCGGAACGC